>JACPJE010000020.1 GCA_016187725.1 Candidatus Latescibacterota bacterium | reverse complement strand
GACGATAAAAAGGGGAATGCGCTCCTGGCCTTGAGCGTACTTCCCGATCAGGGTCAACGCCTCCTCCACCTGGGGGTCGGTGGGATGGCTGGACCACAGGTCAAGAGCGCGGCCCTTGAGCAGGGCCCGGGCCGCCGTATGCCTCCACTGCTCCATCAGGTAGGGGACACCGAGGACGAACAAGAACGTGCCCATGAAGTAAAATGCGTAGACCGCCGACCGCAAAAACCTGGGAGGCAGCACCTCTCGGCTGCGGACCAGGGCGCACAGCCAGTACGCGGCCAGCACCAGGGAGGGGATGCAGACGTGGTAGAGGTTGTTGGGGTGAGAGCGGCCCAGGTAGTAGGTGAACTGCACCAGGCCAAAGACCGTGAGGCCGGCCACCACCCTCAGTTCGGGCAACTGCGGTCTGGGCGCGTGGCAAACCCCCAGGTAAACGAGCAGCACCACCGAGGCGAAATAGACCCCCACGATGAGGGCCCAGGGGGTCCACGGGTTGATGGGCAGGGCGCCGAACCCGCCGACGCTGTACAGGGCCAGGTAGTCGAGATAGCGATCCCAATGGGGCCACTCACCCGCGCGGCTGAGGATGTCGAGGGCCAGTAAGAGATGCACCGCCCCGATGGCGGCGAGGGTCCACCTCAGCTCTCTGCCCAGCCTTTTGCACAGATCGCCCACCCCGGTGGCGGGCAACTGCTCCCAGACCAGGATGCCCAGGTGGGTGGCCAGGACATAGAAAAAAACCTCCGCACTCCAGGCGGAGGCCAGGCCCACCAGGGCGTGGGTGGCGACCCGCGCCAGCTGCTCCAACCGCGGATGCCAGGCGCCCAGCAAGGGCATGGAGAGCAGGAGGAAAGCCAGGCCGAATCGCAAGGGACCGGTGGAGGGTAGCGCCGTCAGTTCCAGCTGGCTGAACTGACTGAAAAAATTGACCACCAGGATCAAGCCCAGCACCAGCGCGGCAAAGAGCTGGGCGTTGAGCAGGCGCCGCAGCAACAGATAGACCAGGCTGTACTGAGCCACCTGCAGGACGCCGACCAGCGCGGCCAGCCCCTGGTAGGTGAAGGGCAGGAGCCCGGCTTTGAAGACCAGGGCGAGAAAGTAGATGACCAGCACGCCGTACTGGCAGTTGATGTCGACCAGCATACTCTTGCCGTGGAGCAGGTCGTTGACCGGTCCCAGGTAAAAATTATAGTGGTGGGCATCAAAGGAGAAGTCGGGGTTGATGACCGTCAGGGCGACCGCCAGCACGACCAGCCCGTCGAGTACCCAGGCCGTCCGCCGGGAGCAGCGCAGGGTGCAGATGGCAGGATGCAGGACTGACCCGAAGGCCAGGAGCGCGGCCAGGAAAACGGCGAACAGGAAGGTGCCGGCCTCCCCTGACTCGGAGGCGACGGTGTAGAGCGGGCGCTCCGGCTCCACCGCAGCGCCGACCGGGGCGAAGATCTTGTCCAGCACTCCGGGTACCCGGGAGGAAACCACCGCCTCCACCTCCTCGCTGGCCAGGGTGAGCAGCGGCTGGTCCGCCGCGAAGGTCTGGCCTTCCCTCACCAGCCAGGCCCTGACCACCGCTCCCTCCAGCACCTGCCAGGGCAGCGGGGCCTGCAGCACCCCATCCTTGGCGGCAAGGACCTGGATCGACAGGATCAGGTTCTGGACCTGCAGGATGGAGGCGCCTTCTTTCAGCAGGTGGCCCCGCTCCACCACCTCTCCCTGCGGCGTGTCCGGGGCAATCACCGGCCAGGGCAGGTTCACCCGTTCGAGGGAACCGAACCTGATCTCGCTGAAGCTGAACACCCCCACCAGCAGGGCGGCCAGGGGCAGGAGGAAGTAGCTCCATTCCGCCAGTCCCTCCCTCCGGCTCAGGCCCTGGATGTTTTTCAGCACCACCAGGGTGCACAGCGGGTAGAGGACCAGGATCGCCGCCACCGCCGCCGGAGCGGTGTCAAAGAGGTCTTGGTCGAGGTTGGCAAAGAAGAAATACCCGAATGCGGCCGTCCAGAAAAGGGTGTTGAAGGACAGCAGGGCCGGATAGAACCCGGGCACGTCGGCGTAGCGCCGCTGCCTGGCCCGCCAGGTGGCCAGCACCATTCCGATGGCCAGGGGGGGGATGACGAGCCACCCCAGGACGTAGATCCGCCACTCCTCGGCCTCGGAAGTCCCCTCGGGCAGATGGAGGCCGAGGAGGAGGAAAAAGCAGTACAGCCCAAAACACAGACAGAGCAGAAACAAGGGGAGCTTTTCGTCGTCCCCGGGCCGGAACCAGAAGGTGTTGTCGGCCATGTTCACCCCTCCTTCCTGCGGGCCACCAGCCACAGGTTGCCCAGGGGGACCCGCAGGCAGAGGCGTCCTGCCGGGCGGCCGTGCAATAAGGAGAGCAGGCGCTGCTTCACCCTGGCCGGCAAAGGCAACAACCGCGTCAGGTAGTAGATGCTGTAGTCGTTGAGAACCGTGCCGGTGCGCTCCACCTGGAAACCGAAGCGCTCCACCAGGCGCCCCAGGGTGGCAGGGCTGTAGAGGCAGGTGTGCTCGATGTCGACGATCGGGCTGCGCTCCCCCAGCAGGCGCGCCGAAAGCGCCGCGATGTTGTGGTTGAGCAGCAGCAGCCTTCCCCCGGGCTTCAGGAGGCGGAGGCACTCCGGCAGCAGAGCCCCCGGGTCGGGGAGGTGATCGAAGACTTGGAACATGCAGATTACGTCGAAGGTTCCGGGGGTGAAGAGCCCGGGCCGCAGGATGTCGCCGCGGATGCGCGGGCGCACCCGCGGTCCGGCCTGGGCCACCGCCGCCTGGCTGGGCTCCACCCCCCACACCTCGGCGTACCCCTGGTCCAGGGCCTCCTCGAGGAAGAAGCCGTTGCCGCAGCCGACCTCCAGCAACGCGCCCTTGCCGGCGCCCAGGCAGGCCAGGTACCGGCCGTAGGTGCGCCGGATATTGGCCACCTCCTCCCCATAGTCAAAGCTGCTGTGCGCATAGAGCCGGGCCAGTGTCTGGGCATCGGCGACCGGGTCCGAGCGCACCAGGTTGCAGGTGCGGCAGCGCACCAGGCGGTAGTGGAGGCGGTCGGGTAAGCGGCGGGCCGAAAACACGGCGGGATTGAAGACCTGCGGGTCGAAGTTGGCCGGATAGACCTGGGTGGCGTTGCCCTCCGTGTCGCAGATGGGACAGCAGGTGGGGTGCAGTTCGACGGCTTGCATCCTCAGCCCGGCTTTTCACCACCGTCCCCCGGGGGCCCGGATGGGGGGTTGAGCACGCTCTCGATAATGTAGGGGGGCCGGCGCTTCACCTCGTCGTAGATGTGCGCCAGGTAGGAGCCGATGATGCTCAGGCAGAGCAGCTGGATGCCCCCGATGAAGAGGATCAGCACGATCAGGGTGGTGAAACCGCTGGGGGTGAGCTGGGGGAGGAAGATGCGCGCCAGAACCTGCAGGACGATCCACACCGAAGAGCAGCCCACGGTGAAGAGGGCGATCCAGGTGATGAAGTCGAGGGGGGCGTAGGAGAAGGAGAAGATAGCCTTGCGCGCCCAGCCCAGGGTCTTGAAAAAGGAGTTGGTAGTGCGGCCGAACATGCGCTCGGGGCGCAGGTAGGGAATGCCGGTCTGCCGGAAGCCGACCCAGGCGCGCAGACCACGCAGAAAGCGGTTGTTCTCGGGCAGGCTGTTGAGCGCCGCCACCACCCGCCGGTCCATCAGCGAGAAATCCCCCGCGTCCAGGGGCACGGGCACATAGGAGAGGCCGCGGAAGGTGCGGTAGAAGAGCTTGTACGCCGCCTGCAGGAACAGGGTGGCCTCGCGCTTGACCCGCACCCCGTAGACCACGTCGTAGCCTTCCCGCCACTTGTGGTAGAAGGCTTCGAGCAGTTCCGGGGGGTCCTGCAGATCGCCATCCAGCAGCGCCACCGCATCGCCGGTGGCCAGGCGCATGCCGCTGGTGAAGGCGCTTTGCGAGCCGAAATTGCGGGCGTGGTTGATCACCACGACCCTGGGATCGGCGGCCGCCAGTTCGGCCAGCACCTGGTGCGCGTTGTCCGGGCTGCCGTCATTGACGAAGATGATCTCGTATTCCACTCCCAGCTGCCGGAAGACCGCCTGCAGGCGCTGGTACATGATCGGCACGGCCTGGGCGTCCCGGTAGCAGGCGATGATGGCGCTGATCCTGGTAGGGCTCTGGTTCATGGCGCGAGGGCGGCGAGGATCTGCCGGGCCAGGGCGACGCGCGACAGACCGTGGAGGTGATTCATGTACGCCTCACTGCCGGAGCGGCCCCCGGGCATGGACTCCACGCCGCAGCGCAGCAGCCGGCAGCCCAGTCCCCGGCCGGCGATGACCTCGGCCACCAGCGACCCCAGACCGCCGGAGAGGTAGTGGGCCTCGACCGTCACCGCCAGGGTGCAGCGCGAAAGCAGGTCCTGCAGGTCTTCGCTGGGCTCGGGCCTCAGGGTCGAGACCACCGCCACCCCCGCCCGGATGCCCGACTGGCGCAGCAGGCAGGCCGCTGCCGCCGCCTCGACCGCGATGGCACCGGTGGCCAGCAGCAGCACCTCGCCCTCTCCGCCCACCATCTCGACCCTGCCCAGCCGGAAGCGCCCCTCCAGCTCGGGCAGGTGCAGGGCGTCGTTCTTGCCGATGCGGTAGTAGATGGGGCCGGGCAGCGCATAGGTGGCCCGCAGGGCGGCGCCGGCCTGGGCCGGATCTGCCGGCACGATGGTCGTCAGGCCCGGCTGCATGCGCATCAGGCCCAGGTCTTCGAGGGCCATGTGGGTCAGGCCGTTGTGCCCGTACTCGAAGCCCCCGCCGATGCCCACCAGGCGCACCGGAAGCTGATGGGCGACGGGGCCGTTGCGGAACTGGTCGTAAGGCCGCAGGGTGGCGAAGGTGGCGATGGAATAGATGAAGGGGATGTACCCGGCCTCGGCCAGGCCGGTGGCCAGCCCCACCATGTTGGCCTCGGCTACCCCCACGTTGAAGAAACGGTCGGGGTAGGCGGCGGCGAACTTCTCCAGTACCCCGAACCCCAGGTCAGCGGTCAGCAGCACCACGCGCGCATCCGCGGCGGCCAGTTCCATCAGGGTCTGGGCGAAGGCCTGCCTCATGGCGCAGCCTCCAGCTCGGCGCGGGCCCGCAGGTACTCGCCCTCGCTCATGGGCAGATAGTGCCACTTCACCTGCCCCTCCATGAACGAGACCCCCTTGCCGCAGACGGTGCGGGCGATAATCGCCTTGGGCGCTGCGGGATGGGGAGCGGCAAAGGCCTCCCGCAAGGCGTCCACGTCGTGGCCATCCACCTCGACGGTGTGCCAGCCAAAGGCCTGCCACTTCTCGGCCAGCGGCTGGAGGTCCAGCACCTCGGCGGTCTTGCCCATGGCCTGCTGGCCATTGTCGTCGACGATGGCCGTCAGCGCCGAGAGCCGGTGGTGCGCGGCGAACATCACTGCCTCCCACAGCGAGCCCTCGTTGCACTCGGCGTCGCTGAGCAGCACGCAGACCCGGCGGGCCGATCCACCCAGCCGGGCGGCCAGGGCCGCACCTGCCCCGAAGGACAACCCCTGTCCGAGCGAGCCAGTGGAGAAATCCACTCCGGGCAGGACGTGCTCGGGGTGGACGCCCAGCAAGGTACCGTCGGCGCAGAAGGTGTCCAGCTGCTCCTGGGTGATGAATCCCTTGAGCCGCAGCGCGGCGTAGAGGGCCAGGGCCGCGTGCCCCTTGGACAGCACAAAGCGATCGCGCTCCGGGTCTCTGGGCGCCGGGATGCGCAGCACCTGCCCGTAGAGCACGGCGATGAGGTCGGCGATGGACAGGGCCGGCCCGATGTGGCCGACTCCGGCGCGCCTGGATTGTTCGATGATGAGCCGCCGGAGTTGGCGGGGGGACAGGTCGCTCATGGGGCTTGTTTGACCGCTATGCACTGCCCGGTGAACAGGTACAAGGGCGACTCGGGTTTGTCCGCGAAAAAACTGTCCACTGCTTCGCGGGCTCCAGGGCAGGAAAGAAAGCCATAATCGTCAAAGAGCATGATACCTCCCGGAACCATCCGCGGGTAAAAAAAGTCGCAGCATTCGTTTACCGAAGAAAAAAGGTCGGCGTCGATATGGACCAGGCAGAAACAGCGGTCGTTGGCCTGGGGCAGGGTGTCGGCGAACAGCCCCGGAAAAAAAAGCACGTTGGGACAATCGCCTAGATAGGTCTGTACTCCCTCGAGGCTAGTGTCGGCCAGGTCACCCTCCCGGTAGATGTCGCGCGCGCTGTCCGGCGTGGGCAGACCAGCAAAGGTGTCGAAAATCAGCACCTTTTTCCGGGGATCGAGGCCGGCGAACACCCGTGCCAGGAACCGGGCGGAGCCGCCTTTGTACACCCCCAGTTCGGCCACTTCTCCTGGAAGCAGGGCAGCATTCTGGACCAGTTGGTGGAGGGTAAATAGCTTGGCAGGGTTGAGAGCAGTGCGGGCTCGCACCTCCCGCCACAGTTGCTGAAACCCTGCGTCCTCCCGCCACAGGTCCACGCGCCGCACCCCCATCGGCGCCCAGCGCAGCTCAAACCAGAGGTTGGCAGCCACGGCCCGGCAGAAGTTCCAGGTGTGCTGCCAACGGCACAGGGAGGGTGAGATATTCAAGTAGTGCCAAAGAGAGAGAGGACGGTCCGGCTTGTAACTGCACTTTCCTGGCATTTTCCCTGAGACTTGGCTGGCTGGTTCACCCATAAAACACCGGATAAGAACACCCTTCGGCCTCGCGCTTGACCAGCAGCGCCAGTTCCATCAGGTGGTAGTCGCCCCACATCGAAGACTCGCCGCAGGGGATCTTGCGCCCTTTGGGGACATGATCCCAGCCACTGGGCCGGTGGTACACCGAATGCAGCAACAGCCCCTGATGTTTGGGGTCAGTGGACAGGTACGGCTCATCCAGCAGCGCCCGGGTGATGGTGAAGGCCGCCGCCCGGTAGCGATCCCCCTGGGCCTTTTTGCCGGCAGCGCGCAGATAGTTGCCCAGCCGCAGAAACCCCTGGCCGCAGATGGCGGCCGCCGAGCTGTCTACGGGTTCCACGTCGTTGAAGGGATCGGAAGGCTGATGGGCGATGCGGCCAAAGCCGGCCACCCCGGGGGCGCTGGTGTCCCAGAAGGGGACGCCGTCGGTGAAGCTGTTTTCGATGTGGAACTCGGCCGTGGCCAGGGCCGCCCGCTCCAGTTGGCGGCGGAAGGGGGCCTTGCCGCCGAACTGGGCCAGTTCCCCCTCGGCGAGGGCGGCGCAGTACTCCAGCTGCTCGGCGCAGCCCAAAAGCACCCAGGCCAGGCCCCGGGTCCAAGTGGAAAAGGGGGAGTACCCCTGCTGGGTGCTGGGGCAGCGGTACTGCCCGTCCCTGGTGTTGAAGATCGACTCGTGCGCCACCCTACCCGGCACGTCGTACGCGTCGCGCCTCTCCCCGTAGTACACGTTGAAGCGCACCGTGCTCAGGGCGTGCTCCACCAGCCGGCCCAGCAGGCTGATGGGCCGGTCCCCCTCGCCCATTAGCACCTGGCCCAGCTGATGGGCTAGCCCCAGGCTGCGCAGGGAACGCATGGTATCGGAGAAGAGGGAGTGCTGCCCGTTGAAGGAGTGGATGAACCCGGCCCCGTGCGCCGTGGGCGTCCAGCGGGCCGCCTGCACCGCGCCGGAGACCTTGAGGGCGAGTTCGTAGAAATCCAATTCGCGCTGGTCAAAGGGGATGCGGCCCTCCCGCATCAGCCGGCGCAGGTTGCCATAGGTGGACAGATTGTTGAAGCCGTGGTCGTGGACCCCGATATGGGACAGGTGTGGGGCCATGCGCCCCATCGTGTGCCGGCGCCCCAGGTCCAGGAAGAACGGCTCTCCGGTCAGGTCGTAGTACAGGATGGCACAGCCGTACTGAAAGCCCTGGGTCCATTCGGTCCAGCCCCGCGCGGTGTAGCGGCCGGCGCGGGTGAAGACCGGCGTGCCCCTGGCCGGGTCCCATCTGCGTTCCAGGTCCAGAATCCTGGGACCGGCCAGCCCCAGCAGCCGGTGGAGGGCGGGGAGCAACTTGGCGGGCTTCAGGCGTAGATCGATTTTCACCAGCGCCTCCTCATGGGTGCTTTTGAAAGACCCGGCAGATCAGTCAAAAATATCCCCCTCTGCCAGGCAGGTCAACATCACTTATCTTTTATGGATATGGCGCGCGATACCCTCTATGCCCTGCTCCTGGCGGCGCTCCTGCTGATCGGCAGCGCCCTGCGCTTGGTCGGGCTGACCCGCGGCGACTCCGACCTGGTGCTGCCCGAACAGCACCAGGCCACCCTGTTCTTCTACCGCTTCCACCCCGACGAGGAAATGGTGATCTGGGCAGCGCTGAGCCCGGACTTCGATTTGTTGAACCCGCCCCTCACAGTGTACGGAGTACTCCCGGTCTACGCGCTGCGCGGCGCCCTGGCCCTGGCCAGTCTGTGCGGCTGGAGCGTGGCCTCCCTGGATGACCCGGACTCGGCCCGGCATGTCTATTACGTCGCCAGGATCCTGGCGGTCCTGTGCTCCTGCGGCGTCCTCCTGCTGGTCTGGCGGATGGGCTGCCGCTACTTCAATCGGCCAGTCGCGGCGCTGGCCCTGGCCATCGCCGCCTTTGCTCCGGGCGCCATCCAGCAGGCCCACTTCTTCATCGTGGACGGCTTCTTCGTGCTGCTCAGCGCCGCGGCCATCCACGCCGCGCTGCAGGCGCTCACCTCAGGGACCAGGCGCAACTATGTCCTGGCCGGCCTCCTGATCGGCGCCACTGCCGCAGTGCGGCTCAACGGCCTGCTGCTGGGGCTGGTGCTGCTGGCCGGCCACCTGGCCAGGGGCGAGCGCGAATGGCCGCAGTTCCGCCGCCGCTGGTGCCAGCCCGAACTGTGGTTGGCGGGCGGGGCGGCCACGGGGGCCCTGCTGCTGGTCGAACCCTACCTGGTGGCCAGGCCCGAACTGCTGTGGCGGGCCGAGGGAAGCGGCGATTTTGGCCTGGCCGTCAAGGTCACCCGGGGCGAGATCCTGCAACCCTGGACCCTGGTCGATGTGCATACCATCCCCTACCTGGACCACTGGGGCATCTGGTCGCTGGCCACCGGCTGGCCCCTCACCTTCCTCTTTGTGTTCGCCCTCCCCTATGTCCTATGGCGGGAACGCCGTCGGCCCGTGGTGCTGATGGCGCTGTGGTGCGGCCTTTACTTCCTGCTCATCGGCCAGTTGCAGGCCAGGGCCGTGCGCTATCTGATACCCATGCTCCCCTTCATGGCCCTTTTTGCCGGCGCGCTGCTGGCAGCCAGCTGGCAGGCGGCCCGGCCCTGGATTCGCCAGGGGGGGAAGCTGGTCTCCATCCTGGTGATGGGCCACCTGGTTTTCAAGGGGGTAGCCTTTGCGCGCATCTACGGGGAGGAGGACAGCCGTATCCAGGCCGGCAAGTGGGTCTCCAGCCACGTCCCCAAGGACAGCCACGTCGGCGTGGAGGGAGGTGGCTTCTCCATGCAGGGTCTCATCAGCGGCCAGGATTACCAGCAGGTGGTCCTGGACGTGACGCGGGTCTTCTACGGCTACCCGTACCTCTCTTGCCGCGCCCAGCTCGACTTTCTGGAGGAACGTCTCCAGGACATGGAGTATCTCGCCCTGACCGATGTCAACCGCTACGCCCAGTTCACCGCGGTCCCCGAAATTTTCCCGGTGGTGGCCGGACTCTACGAGCGCCTGGCAGCCGGCGAACTGGGCTTTGAACTGGTCCAGCGCTTCAAGACCTATCCCGCGCTGCTGGGCCTCGTTTTTGCCGACGACCGAGCCGAGCCCTCCTTCCTGGGCTACGACCACCCCACGGTGTGGATTTTCAAGTCCAGGGGCAAGGCAGCCATCGGTGAAGCCTTCACCCACTGGGAGAGAGAACTCGCAGAGAACCCCGGTTGCCCGGATCGCTCCCTGGAGCAGGTGGCAGCGCAGGTCCGGGCAAGGGATTGGGCGCAGGCTGAGGCCGCAGCCCACACCCTGCTGGAGGCTTACCCAGACCTGGCGCTGGGCTACTGGCTGCTGGCCCAGATCCACCGCCAGCAGGGGAATCCCGACTCCGCAGCCCTCGCTCACTTCCAGCCCGAAAACCTGCGCGCCGCCCACGTCCTCCACACCGGCACCGTACACTACATCCCGGCCAACACCGCTCTCTCGCTCTCGTACCTGGGTCTGGGCGACCTGGCCCTTCAGGTGCTCAGAGAGGGGGTGGGATCAGACTACAGCTCTTCGGCCCAGGCGGCCGAGCAGATGGCCCAATCCTACCTGGAGGTGGCCAAGTATTTCTTCTCTAGAGGCGATCTGGCCCGCATGGAGCAGGCGGTGGAGTTGTCCACCCGGATCTTCGGCATCAAGGAAGCCTGCAATATCCTAGCGCTCACGGCCCAGCAGCGCGGCGAGCCGGAACAGGCCTTGAAATGGTGGGAGCAGTCCTTGCTGGTAGAAGCCGATCAGGCCGATATCCACCGGCGCGCCGGCCTGGTGGCCCTGCTGAACCTGGGCCAGCGCGACAAGGCCCGTTACCACCTGGGCCGGGCGGTGGCTCTGGACCCTTCGCTGCAGGCGGGCATCGCCGCCGCGCTGAGGGCCGCCCAGGGCGACAGGTAGCCTGCGATGCGCAGACCCCCTCCCCATGCCTGGCTGGCGGCCCTGTGCCTGCTCCTGGGCGCCGGCCTGCGCCTGGCCGGGCTGATGCGGGACCTGAGCGACTTTGTCCTGCCGGTGCCGGAGGCTGCCGGGATGGCGCGGGTCTTCTACCAGTTCCACCCCGACGAGGAGACCCTGGTCCGGGCGGGGCTGAAACTGGATGACCCTCTGTCCCCGCCGCTGACGGCGTACGGCACGGCGCCCATGTACCTGGTGCGGGGCCTGCTGGAACTGGTCTCCATCGGCCGCGGCCCTCTGGATCTGGACGCTCCCCGGGACCGCCCCCTCATCTTTCTGAGCGCCCGCCTGCTCTCGGTCGCCCTTTCCTGCCTGAGCCTGGGACTGCTCTTCGCCCTGGGCAGACGCTGCTGGGACGTCCCGGTGGCCTGCCTGGCCCTGTTCCTGGCGGCCGTGGCGCCCATCGGGGTGCAGCAGGCCCACTTCTACACCATCGACGGGCTCTTCACCTGCCTGAGCCTGGCCATCTTCTATCTGGCGCTGCGGGTCGCCGAGCAGGAAAAGCGCTGGCACTACCTGCTCTGCGGGGCGCTGATCGGCGCCTGCGGGGCCGTGCGTTTCAATGGCCTGCTGCTGGGGGGAGTGCTGCTGGCCGCCCACCTGCAGGCCGCACCGCTGCAGACCGGGGAGAGGCGACTGCAATGGGTGCGGCGCCGGCGGGGGCACCGGGACCTGTGCCTGGCCGGCCTGGCCGCCGCCGGGGTGCTCCTGGCCCTGGAGCCCTTTCTGCTCTTCAGTCCCGAACTGCTCTCCCAGGTGAGCACTACCGACGATCTGGCCTACTCCCTCCAGGTGGCCAGGGGCCAGTTGCTCAGCCCCTGGTCTCTGGCCGACCTGCACACCCTGCCCTATCTGCACTACTGGACCCACCTGTGGCCCCTGGGCGTGGGCTGGCCGCTGACGGTGGTTTTCCTGTGCTCCCTCGGCCATGCCCTGTGGCGGCGGCGCCTGCCCGGGCTGCTGGCCCTGGGGTGGGTGGTGGTAGGTTTTGCGCTGATCGGCGGCCTGCACACCAAACACCTGCGCTACCTGTTGCCCCTCTTTCCCTTCTGCTGTCTGCTGGGGGCCGACCTGCTGGTCTGGCTGTCGCGCTGGTCCCCCCGCTGGCAGTGGGCTGGCTGGGCGCTCAGCGCCCTGGTGGCCGGGTACACGGCCTTCTACGGCCTGGCCTTTGTGCGGATCTACCTGGTGGAGGACAGCCGCATCCAGGCCGCCCGCTGGCTGGCCCAGCACGCCCCCCAAGGCAGCGCCATCGGGGTGGAGCACGGTGGTTTTTCCCTGCGAGAATTGATCGTCCGCCCGCGCCACCGCCAGCAGTTGCTCAACGAGGGCACCCTCTTCGGCACCCATGGGTACCTCAGCTGCGCCAGCCTCCAGCGCTACCTGGCCGAACGCCTGCGTTATGCAGACTATGTGGTGATCACCGACGTCAACCGCTACCGGCAGTACCTGGGTGCCCCCGAATTCTACCCGGCCATGGCCGAATTCTACCGGCGGCTGGTGGCCGGCCAATTGGGTTTCACCCTGGTGCAGCGCTTCAAGGTCTACCCCGCCTTGCTGGGAATAGCATTCAGGGACGATGAGGCCGAGCCTTCTTTTTTGGGCTACGACCACCCGGCGGTCTTCATCCTGGAGCAGCAGCAGGACTTTGCCGCTGTCTGGGAACGCTGGGCACCGGAAGCCGATCCCCGCTGCCCGGACCAGCAGGTGCGCGCCGCCGCCAGCGCGCTGGCGGCCGGCGACCTGCAGGGGGCTCTGCAGCAATTGGCAGCCCTGCGCCAATCTCACCCGGAGACGCGTTATTCCGCTCTGATCGAGGCCTTCATCCACCACCAGCAGAACCAGGACGACCTGGAGCGGATGGCGCTCAAACGCTACGTATGGGGTTACGGCGACCTGGCCCACGCGGCCCAGTTCCTTCCCTGGGCTGCCGCGGTGAGCCTGATGGACGCAGACCTGGATGGCCTGGCCCTGCAGGCCCTGGCGGACGGCTACCGGCGGCGGGCATCCCTCAAACCGGTCTTCCTGCAGACCATGGCCGACTCCTATATCGACGTCGCCCAGGTGTTCTACCTCCAGAGCAATCAGGAGTATGCCCGCCAGGTCTACCAATTTTCAGCCCAGATCCAGCCCCGGCCCCTGGCCTGCAATGCCCTGGGGGTCTTTGCCTACAACGCCCGGAACTACCCCGAGGCCCGCGCCTGGTGGGAGCAGTCCCTGCAGCTGGACTCCACCCAGGCAGAGGTGCACAAGAACCTGTTCCGCGCCTCTTACCTGGCACAGGATTACTCCCGGGCCCTGCACCATCTCGAAAGCGCTCTGCGCCTGGACCAGACCCTCACCCCCCAGCAGCGGGCCGAGGACCAGCGCCTTATAGAGGAACTAAGACGACAACTGGGAGTCCTATCCCCTTAGTGCTCCGTTTCAGAAATGATTGTAGGGTTACGCCGCCAACAGTTCGCCGACCTGGGGAGAAAAACCCCACAGTTAATTGTGAAACGGAGCACTTAGTACCGCTTCCGGGGATGGCAACCCTTCTCAACTGCCGGGATGCTCTGGAATACACCTTCAGCGTTCCGCAGGCGGCGATAGCGGTGCTGAGGAGGCTGGAAGGGTAGGAACCGATGCGCCTTCTGCCCCAGGTCCTTTGTGCCTTTTTAGCGACAGGTGTCTTCAAAAGGTAAGTGTTCCAAAGATGTATTTGATTGTGAGGAACTTGCGGCTATGGCCGAGGTGGGCGGCCCTGCAACCGTCCCAAAAAAAAGACATGTAATCTCCGGGAGCAGTGTTAGGAGCATACCTGTACCGGCGGAGGGCAGAGGAACAGGTGGGGGCCCATATGCTGGTCTGGTGAGATAAGCAGCTTCCTCCGGGGTCTTCTGCCATTGCAGAATTGCTTGCGCGCGCGCGGATTGCGCTTGTATATTTAGCACTAGCCCGCAGTTCTGGCGGAACTGCTGCAATGCTGTTCCTGTTCTCCCCTCCCCTTCCTGTACAGCTGGTTCATTTCTCTGTGGCGCAGGTTTTGCTCTGATCTTCGGACAAATACCTCTTTCTCCAGCGCAGACTATCCATTCGAGTAGCTGACCAGCAAGCCGGCACGGAAAAACAGTCCACGGCCCAGGAAAGTATTTCTCGTCTCTAACTGGCGGAGCTGTCAGCCACCCTCTCCGCCGCTCGGATCGCTGTCGCCCCATCTCACCTGTTCGTTCGGGCTGGCCAGCCTGCCAGCCAGGAGGAGAAGAGGACATGACCACCATCCGCGAGTTCAATGGCCTGGTCGACCAGGAACAAGGTCCGGCCGAAGGCCTCGCCCCCCACGAACTCATCTCTTTCATCACCCGGGAACAGAGCCTGGACGCGTACCAGAAGCTGCACTGGGAGGGGAGTTTTGCGACTTATCTCGACATTGTGCGCCAGCGCCCGGAGGTGGCCCGCACGGCCTTTCAGCGCCTCTATGACATGATCGTCTCCTACGGCGCCGAAGAGGTAGTCGAGCACAAGGAGAAGATCCTCCGCCACCTCTTCTTCGCCGATCCAGAGGGGGGAGGCCAGGACGCCATCTACGGCCTGGACCGGCCGCTGATGAATCTGGTGAACATCTTCAAGTCAGCGGCGGAAGGATACGGAGTGGAGCGCCGGGTGTTGCTCTTGCACGGGCCGGTGGGTAGTTCCAAGAGCACAGTGGCCAGGCTGCTCAAGCGCGGCCTGGAAACCTATTCCCGCAAGGATGAGGGCGCCCTCTACACCTTTGCCTGGCAGGGGCCGGATGGCGCCAGGGAAGACTGCCCCATGCACGAGGAGCCCCTGCACCTGATCCCCCGCGAGTTCCGCCCCCAGGTGGAAGCCGAACTGAACCGGGACCGCAGCGGGGGGTGGAGAGTGGCCATCCGCGGCGACTTGTGCCCCTTCTGCCGGCAGATGTACCGGGAGCGGATGCGCCAGTACGGCGGCGACTGGTCGCGGCTCATCCAGGCTGTGCGGGTGCGGCGCTTGCTCCTGTCCGAACAGGACCGGGTGGGGATTGGCACCTTCCAGCCCAAGGACGAGAAGAACCAGGACTCCACGGAACTGACCGGGGATATCAACTACCGCAAGATCGCCGAGTACGGCACGGATTCAGACCCCAGGGCCTTCAACTTCGACGGCGAACTCAACATCGCCAACCGCGGCATGGTAGAGCTGATCGAGGCCCTCAAGCTCGACGTGGCCTTTCTCTACGACCTGCTGGGTGCCTCCCAGGAACACGTCATCAAACCCAAGAAATTCGCCCAGGTCCACATCGACGAGGTGTTGCTGGCCCACACCAACGAGCCGGAATACCGCAAGCTCCAGAACAACGAATTCATGGAGGCGCTGCGGGACCGCACCGTGAAGATCGACGTCCCCTACGTCACCCGGCTGGCCGACGAGATCAGGATCTACGAGAAAGACTACAATCCCCTCAAGGTCGCCGCCAAGCACCTGGCCCCCCACACCCTGGAGATGGCCTCGATGTGGGCGGTGCTGACCCGCCTGGAGGAACCCAAACACGCCGGCCTGACCTTGCTGCAGAAGATGAAGCTCTACAACGGCAAGCGCCTGCCCGGCTTCACCGAGGACAACGTCAAGGAGTTGCGCGAGGCCGCCGAGCGGGAGGGTATGGAGGGGATCTCGCCCCGCTACGTGCAGGACAAGATCTCCAACGCCCTGGTGGCCTCCCCGGAGGAGCGCTGCGTCAATCCCTTCATGGTGATGAACGAGCTGGAGGCCGGTCTCAAGCACCACTCCCTGATCACCAACGAGGGGCAACGCAAGCGCTACCGGGAACTGCTGGGGGTGGTGAAGGGGGAGTATGAGGACATCGTCAAGGTGGAGGTGCAGCGGGCCATCGCCGCCGACGAAGAGGCCCTCAGCCGGCTGTGCAGCAACTACATCGACCACGTCAAGGCCTACACCCAGAAGGAGAAGGTCAAGAACCGCTTCACCGGCCAGCCCGAGGAGCCAGACGAGAAGCTGATGCGCTCCATCGAGGAGAAGATCGGCATCGAGGGGTCCCGCAAGGACGACTTCCGCCAGCAGATCATGAACTACATCGGGGCCCTGGCCCTGGAAGGCAAGACCTTCGACTACCGCGCCAACGAGCGGCTGCTCAAGGCTCTGGAACTCAAGCTCTTCGAGGACCAGAAGGACACCATCAAACTGACCAGCCTGGTCTCCAACGTGGTGGACAAGGAGACCCAGGAGAAGATCGACGTGGTCAAGGCCCGGATGATCCGCAACCACGGGTACTGCGAGGTGTGCGCCACGGATGTGCTGCACTTTGTGGCCAGCATCTTCGCCCGCGGCGACGCCAAACCCCAAGCCTGAGACTGGCCATGTTCAACCGGCTCGAGCGCGACCACGCCCGCTTCCGGCAACTGGTGCGCGGCAAGATCAAGCAGGAGCTGAAGAAGTACCTCTCCTCCGGCGAGCTGATCGGGCGCCAGGGCAAGGATCTGGTCAGCATCCCCCTGCCCCAGATCGACATCCCCCACTTCTGCTACGGAGAGCAGCAGACCGGCGGGGTGGGCCAGGGCGAGGGCGAGCCGGGCACGGTGCTGGGGCCGGGCCAGGGCGGTCGCGGACCAGGGGCCGGCGACCAGCCGGGGGGCCACATCCTGGAGGTGGAGGTCTCCATCGAGGAACTGGCCCTGATGCTGGGAGAGGAACTGGCGCTGCCCCGCATCCAACCCAAGGGCGAGAAGAACCTCAGCTCCCAGAAGAACCGCTACACCGGGATCAGCCAGACCGGCCCGGAGTCCTTGCGCCACTTTCGGCGGACCTACAAAAAGGCGCTGCGGCGCCAGCTCATCGCCGGCCAGTACGACCCGCATCGGCCGCAGGTGATCCCCATCCGCAAGGACCAGCAGTACCGCTCGTGGAAGACGATCCTGCTGCCGGAGAGCAATGCGGCGATCATCTACATGATGGATGTCTCGGGGTCCATGGGCGACGAACAGAAGGAACTGGTGCGCGCGGCCGCCTTCTGGATCGACTCCTGGCTGCGGGCCCAGTACCAGGGCATCGAGTGCCGCTACCTGGCCCACGACGCCGAGGCGCGCGAGGTGGACCAGGAGACCTTCTACCGGATCAGGGAAGGAGGGGGGACGCGGATCTCCTCGGCGTACCAGCTCTGCGGCGAATTGATCGCGGCCCACTACGACCCGGCGGAGTGGAATATCTACTGTTTCCACTTCTCGGACGGCGACAACCAGGGTGAGGACAACGGCCGCTGCCTGGAAATGCTGGAGCAGGACTTGCTGGGAAAGGTCAACCTCTTCGGGTACGGCCAGGTGCGCAGCGCCTATGGGAGCGGCGGCTTTCTCCGCGAACTGCAGCAGGTGGCCGCCGGGCGGGAAGAGCTGGTCACCGCCGAACTCCGCGGCCGGGAGGACCTCCTGGAGGCGATCAGGGCCTTTTTGGGAAAGGGCCGTTGAGATGGCGTGGCTGAAGAAATTCCCGACCGAACTGAAGCTGCTCAAGTACGAGATCGAGGGCTATGCCCGCGCCTGCGGGCTGGATTTCTTCGAGGTGATCTTCGAGGTGGTGGGCTACGAGGAAATGAATGAGATCGCCTCCTGCGGCGGCTTCCCGGTGCGCTATCCCCACTGGCGCTTCGGCATGGAATACGAGCAACTGGCCAAGAGTTACACCTATGGCCTGCAGAAGATCTACGAGATGGTGATCAACAACGATCCCTGCTACGCCTATTTGTTGCAGAGCAACGACGCGGTGGACCAGAAGCTGGTCATGGCCCATGTGTACGCCCACTGCGACTTCTTCAAGAACAATCTGTGGTTCTCCCAGACCAACCGCAAGATGATGGACGAGATGGCCAACCACGGCACCCGCGTCCGCGCCTACATGGAGCGCTACGGCGAGGAGGTGGTAGAGGGCTTCATCGACGCCTGTCTGTCGCTGGAGGACCTGATCGACCCGCACGCGGTGTTCATCAGGCGCCGGCGGGACAAGCCCGATGCCACCCTGGAGGAGGAAAGGGAGGAGGGCGCGGTGCAGCGCCTCAGGAGCAAGGCCTACATGGACAGCTACATCAACCCGGCCGAATTCCTGGAGGAGCAGAAGAAGCAGCTGGCCGCCGAGCAGGAGAAGGAGCAGCGCTTCCCCGAGGATCCGGAGAAGGACGCGCTGTGGTTCCTCATCGAGCACGCCCCCCTGAAGAGCTGGCAGCGGGACGTGCTGGCGATGGTGCGCGAGGAGTCCTATTACTTTGCCCCGCAGCGCCAGACCAAGATCATGAACGAGGGCTGGGCCAGCTACTGGCACGCCAAGATCCTCACCGAGAAGGCCCTGAAGGACGCGGAGTTGATCGACTTTGCGGACCATCACGCCGGCACCATGGGGATGCGCCCTGGCCGGCTCAATCCCTACAAGCTGGGGATGGAGCTGTTCCGAGATATGGAGCAGCGCTGGGACCAGGGCAGATTCGGGTCGGAGTACGAGGCCTGCGACGACCTGGAGGCGCGCGCCTGCTGGGACCGGCAGCTCGGCTTGGGGCGGGAGAAGATCTTCGAGGTGCGCCGGACTTACAACGACATCGGCTTCATCGACGCCTTCCTGACCGAAGATTTCTGCCGGGAGCACCGGCTCTTCACCTATGCCTACAACCGCCAGCAGGACTGCTACGAGATCGAGAGCCGGGAGTTCGCCAAGGTCAAGCGCCAGCTCCTGTTCAGCCTGACCAACTTCGGCCGTCCCTCGATCCTGGTGGAGGACGGCAACTACCGCAACCGGGGGGAACTGCTATTGACTCACCGCTACGAAGGCGTGGGGCTGAAGATGGACTACGCCCAGGACACCCTGCGGAATCTGCAGCGGCTGTGGGGCCGGCCTGTGCATCTGGAGACCCAGCAGGACGATAAACGGGTACTGCTCAGTTGCGAGGGCGAACAGGTCGAGGTGAAGGCGGCCTAGGCCAGCCGCAAGGATTTTGCCGAGTATAGCAAGCGGCGTAAAGATGGCTGAAGGGACGGGAATGCCCTGGAGGTGTTTCCCGGGGAGCGGAGCTTCGCGAGCGAGGCGCAACGCCCCAACGTATGGGGCGTTGCGGGGGCTGGGTCTTGGGAGAGGGCAGCGCTTTTTGCGCCGCACCCCATACGTTGGGGTGCGGCGGGACGCGCCTTGGGAAAGGCCGAAGTGGGTCGCTCCCCGACGCGGCAGTGATAGCGCCAGATACTTCGGGCGCTATTTTTGTTTGGCAATCCGACCTTTTAACTTGACAGCACCCGGGGATCAGTGCAGTCTTTCTGCGGCCTTTTTTCGCGGATGCAGGGAAATGGACAGACGGAGTTTCATCAAGACGGCTGCTGCCGCTGGTCTGGGAATGGGCCTGGCCCCCCTGGCGGCCCAGGCGCCGGTGCCGCGCCGCCCCCTGGGCAGGACCGGCCAGGAGTTGTCGCTCATCGGCTTTGGGGGCATCGTGGTGATGGACAAGCCCCAGGCCCAGGCCGACCAGAGCGTGGCCCGGGCCGTGGCCCGGGGCATCAACTACTTCGACGTGGCCCCCTCCTACGGCAACGCCGAAGAGAGACTGGGACCAGCCCTCCAACCCCATCGCCAGGGGGTCTTCCTCGCCTGCAAGACCACCCAGCGCCGCGCCGCAGGAGCGCGCGAGGAACTGCACGCCTCGCTCAAGCGAATGCGCACCGACCACTTCGACCTGTACCAGCTCCATGCCCTCACCACCCTGGAGGAGGTGGAAACCGCCTTCGGGCCCGGCGGGGCCATGGAGGCCTTTTTGCAGGCGCGCCAGGCAGGCGAGGTGCGCTGGCTGGGCTTTTCGGCCCACAGCGCTGCGGCGGCCACGGCGGCCATGGAACGCTTCGCCTTCGACACCCTGCTCTTTCCCATCAACCTTCCCCTCTGGCAGGCCGGCTTTGGCCCCCAGGTGCTGGCCCGAGCCAGAGAACAGGGGCTGGGCATCCTGGCGCTCAAGGGCCTGTGCCGCGGCAGATGGCCCGACCAGGCCGAGCGCACCCATCCGCCCTGCTGGTACCAGCCGGCCACTGACCCGGAGGAGGCGCGGCTGGCCCTCAGCTTTGTCTTTGCCCAGGGGGCCACCGCGGCGATCCCCCCCGGCAACGAGGAATTGTTCTGGATGGCCGTGGATCTGGCCGCCCAGTTCCGGCCCTTCGGTCCGGCCGAGGAAGAGCGGCTCAAGGAGTTGACCGCTGCCGCCCAACCACTGTTCACCTAGAAAGGACTGCCGATGGCCATCCCCAAACGTCTCCTGGGCAAAACCGGCGCCCAGGTCACCGCCCTGGGCCTGGGCGGGGTCTGCTGGAATCTTTTGAACGACGACCGCGCCGCCGTGGAGGTGGTGCACCGCGCTATCGACCGGGGCATCACCTACCTGGACACCGCCAGCTCCTACAAAGAGAGCGAACGCCGGCTGGGCCTGGCCCTCAGGGAGCGCGACCGCAGAGGGCTCTTCATCGCCACCAAATGCCTCAAGCGGTCCGGCGACGAACTCAAGCGCGAGATCGAGGAGAGCTTTGAGCGCCTCCAGTTGGAGGTGATCGACCTGATGCAGGTACACGCCATCGACCAGGAACGCACCCTCAGCGAGGTGCTGGGGCCGGGAGGGGCCCTGCGGGTGATCGAGGAGTACCGCAAAGCCGGCAAGATCCGCTTCGTGGGCCTGACCGGGCACACCCACCCCGAGATCTTCGCAAAAATGATCCAGGAATACGACTTCGACACCGTGCTCAACCCGCTGGGACCGGTGAACCGGGTATGGAACAACTTTGCCGCCGCCACGGTGCCGGCGGCCCGCGCCAAAGGCATGGGCATCATCGCCATGAAGGTGATGGCCGCCGGCAAGGTCCCCCCCGAAGACTGCAGCCTGTACCTGCGCTACGCCCTCAGTCCTCCGGCCGACGTGGCCATCGTCGGCATGGACAGCGTCGAGCAGGTGGAGGAGAACGTGCGGCTGGCCGAACACTTTGTCCCCCTCTCGCAGCTGGAGGAAAAGCAGGTGCTGGAACGCGCCCTGGCCCTGGTGCCCAAAGCCAAGAAGGAACTGTGGTGGCTGCCCGAGCAGCGCCTGGCCTCGTGAAAGGCGCCCAGCTGCTGGCCCGCGCCCTCCGGGCCCAGGGGGTGAAGTGGATCAGCACCCTGTGCGGCCACGGCCTGGACGAAGTGTACGCCGCCTGCCAACGCGTCGGCATCCGGCTGATCGACGTGCGCAACGAGCAGAGCGCCGCGTACATGGCCGAGTGCTGGGGCCGGCTCAGCGGCCAGGTGGGGGTGTGCGCGGTCAGCAGCGGGGTGGCCCACGCCAATGCCATGACCGGGGTGGTGAACGCCTATTTCGACGGGGCGCCCATGCTCTTGTTGACCGGAGCCGGCGCACGGCAGACCGCGGGCATGGGGCACTTCCAGGACCTGGACCAGGTGGCCCTGGCCGCGCCGGTGTGCAAGTACGCGCGGGTGCTGGATCTGCCCGAGCGCATCCCCGCCCAGGTCCACGAGGCCTTTGCCGCTGCCCTGGGCGGACGGCCCGGGCCAGTGCACCTGACCTTCCCCATGGACGTCCAGGAGGCGCAGGTGGAAGAAGGGCCCCTGTGGCCGCCGGCCCAGCGGCCCGGCCCTATGCACCCTGCCCCGCGCCAACTGGAGCAGGCCGCCGACCTCTTTGCCCGGGCGCGGCGGCCCCTGCTGGTGGCCGGCAGCGGGGTGTACTATGCCCGGGGCGAAGAGGCCCTGGCCCAGTTCGCCGCTGCCTACGCCATCCCGGTGGTG
This sequence comes from Candidatus Latescibacterota bacterium, assembly GCA_016187725.1. Lineage (GTDB taxonomy): Bacteria > Latescibacterota > UBA2968 > UBA8231 > UBA8231 > SICG01. The sequence continues at coordinate 23,565 of JACPJE010000020.1, read as the reverse complement.
GTGCCCATCTGGGACCGGGGCACCGTGTCGGGCGGCATGCCCGAATATATCGGGGTGATCGGCGCGGCCAGCGGCGGGCCAATGCTCCTGGAAGAGGCGGATCTGGTGGTCCTGCTGGGCGCGCCGCCCGACTACCGGGTGGGTTTTCTCCAGACCCCGCCCCTGGCCGGGGAGGCGCGCCTGCTGCGCATCGACGCAGACGCCGCCCGCCTTTCCCAGGGCAGGCCCGCGGACCTGTCCATCCAGGCCGATCCGGGCGCGGCGCTGGAGCAGTTGCACGAAACCTGCGCCGAGCGGCAGATCGACGGGTTCGAAGCCTGGCTGCAGACCGCCCGGCAGCGGCGCGACGAGTTCCAGCGACAGGTGGTGGAAGGGGCGCGGCGCGGCGGGGGGCTACACGCCCTGGACCTGATCGAAGCCCTGCGCGAAGTGCTCACCCCCGAAACCGTCCTGATCGTGGACGGGGGCAGCATCGGCCAGTGGTTCCACCAGACCCTGGGGCGGGAGCGGTACCCGGGCCACTGGCTCACCTGCGGGATCAGCGGGGTGGTGGGCTACGGCATCGCCGGGGCCATGGCCGCCCGCGCCGGCTTTGCCAACCGGCCGGTAATCCTGCTCTCGGGAGACGGCTCGGCCACCTTCACCCTGGCCGAATTGGAGTGCGCCGCCCGCCAGCACCTGCCCTTTGCCATGATCGTGGCCGACGATCAGAGCTGGGGGATCACCGCCACCGGTCATCGGCGGCGCTACGGCGAGGCCTTGAGCAGCACCCTGGGGCCAGTGGACTTTGCCGCCGCGGCCCAGGCCTTTGGCGCCCTGGGAACCCAGGTCTCCACCCGCGCCGAATTGACCGAGGCCCTGCGCCAGGGGCTGCGCGAACCCCTGCCGGCCCTGATCCACGCCCCCATTGCGGGTGGCATGCCGGGAGAGTAGACCAGAGAAAGGCAGCGAAGGTGAGCCAAGCCTCCTATCCAGATCTCAACACCTACCGTCTGAGCCTCTTCGTCCAGGAAGACCAGGTGCTCAAGAGCGTGATGCCCGAGGCCGTGGCCCTGGGCCTGCCGCCCATCTCGGTGAACCCCGACGCCGGCCAGACCCTCTACCTGCTGGCCCGCATGATCGGGGCCCGCAAGATCCTCGAATTCGGGGCCCTGGCCGGGTACTCGGCCATCTGGCTGGCCCGCGCCCTGCCGCGCGAGGGGCGGCTGATCTCCCTGGAGATCGACCCCAAGCACGCCCGCATCGCCCGTTCCAACCTGGCCCGTGCCCGCCTGGCCGACCGGGCCGAGGTGCGCACCGGGCCGGCCCTGGAATTGATGGCCGAAGTCTCTGAGGAGGCCCCCTTCGACATGATCTTCATCGACGCCGACAAGGAGAGTTATCCCCGCTACCTCGACTTCGCCATGGACCACGTGCGCCTGGGCGGGCTGATCGCGGCCGACAACGCCGACGGCCACGGCCACGCCCACGAGGTGCTGGAACCAGGAGACGGGCGGCGCGGCATCCAGACCTACAACCGCAGGGTGGCCAGCGACCGCCGGCTGGTCTCCCATATCCTACCCATCGGCGGCTGGCTGGCGGTCTCCGTCAAAGTAGAGGAATGACGTAGGGGCGATTCTTGAATCGCCCTATATGAATCGCCCGGAAATAACCGCTTCTGATCTGACCCTTAGAAATGCCTCTTACCGGGAAACACAACCGATGAACAGACCGCCAGAAGAATTCATCCGGGTGCCGCACCAGCAATTGCACGGCTTTGTCGCCGCAGCGGGGCAAAAGGTGGGACTGCCCAAAGCAAAGGCCGAACTCCTGGCCCAACTGCTGGTGACCAATGACCTGCGCGGCGTCTTCAGCCACGGCACCCAGCAGATCGCCGCCTATGCCCACCTGATGCGCGAGGGCAAACTCAACCCAGATCCCCAACTGCAGGTGGTCAGGGAGACGCCCTGCAGCGTACTGGTGGACGGGGACGGGGGCCTGGGATATTTCCCGGCCCACGAAGGCACCCTGCGGGCCATCGAGAAGGCCAAGGCCGTGGGCATGGCTGCGATGGTGAGCCGCAACCACGGCCACTTCGGCGCCGCTGGGATCTACAGCCGGCTGGCCATCGGCCACGACCTGATCGCTTACGTCACCTCGGGCCACCAGCTCCACCTCCAGCCGGACGAGCCCCTCTATGCCGCCGGCGGCGGTTCGCCCATGTCCTTCCTGGCCCCCACCGACCAGGAAGATCCGCTGGTGCTCGACTTCGGGGCCCTGCACGACTTCTACTCGGACTCGAAACGCCAGCAGATCGCCCCGCTGGCCCCCGGCCTGGTGCTGCGCAGCATCGGCATGGGCGAGATCTGCCAGGCCTGGGGCGGCCTGCTCTCAGGCCTGAACTTCGACCCGAACCCGCCCCGTTGGACCTGGGAGGGGGCCAACCAGGGAGCGCTGGTCATCCTCCTGCGCCTCGAACTCTTCGCCGATCCGGCCGAATTCAAGCGCCAGATGGACCTCTACGTGCAACAGGTGCGCCAGCTCCAGCCCTTGCCCGGCTTCGACCAGTCCCACGTGCCCGGCGGGATCGAGGCGGCCCGCGAACGGCAATACCGCCAGGAAGGCGTGCCAGTGGGCAAGCGGCACCAGAAACACCTGGAAAAACTCGCCGAGGAACTGGCCATCCCCGCGCCCTGGCGATGAAGCTCTCCGTCTTCACCGACGAAGTCTGCTGGGGCGGCACCGGCCTGGAGGCCGATGGGTACCAGGGTTTCCTGGTCATCGAGACCCACCTCAACATCAGCCCCGACGAATTCGCCCTGGCCGATCCAGACCTGAGTGCCCTGGAGGGCAACACCTGGCGCAACCTCGAATTTGTCCGTACCTGCCTGTCCCATGCCCGCTGAAAAGGCGCTGGCTACCCAAGCTATCCACGGGGTATTCTGGACCACCGGCGCCACCCTGATCCAGCTCCTCACCCCGCTGATTCTGTACGCTTTTCTGCCCAAGGAGGAACTGGGGCTTTTCGAGACTGCCCTCACCACCGTCATGCTCCTGGCCCTGATCGGCGATCTGGGCCTCAGCTCGGCCCTGGTCCAGTCCCGCCAGGTGGAGGAGGTCCACTTCGACACTGCCTTCTGGGCCAATCTCGCCTTTGGCATCGCCCTGACGGCGCTGATCTTCCTGAGCGCTCCCCTGGTCTGCGCCCTGCAGGCGCCGGAAAGCCCCGAAGCCTTCTGGCACATCTACGTCCCCCTCTCCCTGCTCATCCCTTTTGCCTCGGTTTCGGGCATCTTCCGCTCCCGGCTGCAGCGCGAACTCGACTTCCGCCACCAGGCCCTTGCCGAAGTCGTCTCCATCCTGTTCTTCCTGTTCACGGTCATCCTGCTCCTGTGGGCTTCCGGCGGGATCTGGAGCGCGGTGATCGGTTCGGTGGTGCGCGAGGTGGCCCTGCTGGCCAGCCTGGCGGTTTCGGCGGCCTGGCGTCCCCGCTTTTCCTTCAGCCGGGTGGCCCTGCGGGAGATCCTCCCCTACAGCCTGCACCTGACCGGCTCCAGGGCCCTCAACTACCTGAGCAGCAACCTGCCCAGGTTCCTGCTCACCCGGTACCTCGGCGCCACCGCCATGGCTTATTACAGCTTTGCCAGCCGCCTGACCCTGATACCCCTGACCCGCCTGTCCACCATCATCACCCGGGTCTCCTTCCCCACCTTTGCGGTCATCCAGGACGACGACGATCTGCTGCGGCGGGGCTACCTCAAGGCCGTGCAGAGCATCGCCCTCTTCTCCTGGCCGGCACTCCTGGGGGTGTTCGCCTTTGCCCCGGAGGTCCTCCTTCAGGTACCGGGTATGACGCCGGCCCGGGGGGTGCTGCGCCTGCTGGTCGTCGCCACCCTGTTCAAGGCCGTGGGGGTGGTGGTCGGCTCCATCTTCATGGCCAAGGGCAAGGCCAACTGGTCCCTGTACTGGTCCCTCTTCAATCTGGCAGTGCTGATTCCGGCCATGTACTGGACCCTTCCCTATGACATCGAAGGGGTCAGCGCGGCCATCGCCCTCACCTCCCTGCTCTTCCTGGTGCTCTCCCAGCACTACGCCAATCAGTTGATCGACCTGCGCTTCACCGCCTTCCTGGCCGCCCTGGGCCGTCCCTTGCTGGTGTCCCTGCCGGTGGTGGCGGCGCTGGTTGGGGTCAAGTTCTTCCTCCCGGCCAGCCCCCTGCCGGCCCTGGTCCTGGGCGGCGTTCTAGGTGCGGGGGCCTATGTGCTGGGCCTGCGGCTCTTCGCCTGGGAGTTGTGCCGCCAGTACTGGCGCGGCTTCCGGGGCCGCTCTGCCGCCGGCCCGGCCTCCGCCTGAATCTCCGATCCTTTGCGCAGAAGCGCTCCTTAGAGTATGTTTTAAGGGCTAAAACCGACTTTTCTATGGACAAAAGGAGCAGACCATGAGCAAGAACGACAATCAGGGGCGCAAGACGACGCGCAGCGCCCGCAAAGCCACCCCGGACAAGACTGACGGCCAGCACGAGACCGGCACCCTGCGGCTCAAGACCGGGTTGGCCGAGATGCTCAAGGGCGGGGTGATCATGGACGTGGTCACCGCCGACCAGGCCAAGATCGCCGAAGACGCCGGCGCAGTGGCGGTGATGGCGCTGGAGCGGGTGCCCGCCGATATCCGCAAACACGGCGGGGTGGCCCGCATGGCCTCGGTCGAGAAGATCCGCGAGATCATGGGCACGGTGAGCATCCCGGTCATGGCCAAGGTGCGCATCGGCCACTTTGTGGAGGCCCAGATCCTCCAGGCCATGGGCGTGGACTACATCGACGAGAGCGAGGTGCTCACCCCGGCCGACGAGCATTTCCACGTGGACAAGTTCGCCTTTGCCGTGCCCTTTGTCTGCGGCTGCCGCAACCTGGGCGAAGCCCTGCGCCGCATCGGCGAGGGGGCGGCCATGATCCGCACCAAGGGCGAGGCCGGATCTGGCAATATCGTCGAGGCCGTGCGCCACATGCGCTGCGTCAACGGCGAATTGCGCCGGCTCACCACCCTCAGCCCCGAGCAGCTGATGAACGCCGCCAAGGAACTGGGCGCCCCGTACGAGCTGGTCCGGCTGGTGGCCCAGACCGGCAAGCTGCCGGTGCCCAACTTCGCCGCCGGCGGGGTGGCCACCCCGGCCGACGCGGCCCTGATGATGCAGCTGGGCGCCGAGGCGGTCTTCGTGGGCTCGGGGATCTTCAAGTCCGGCGACCCGGAGCAGCGGGCCAGGGCCATTGTCCAGGCCACCACCCACTACGAGGACCCGCAGGTGCTCATCCGCGTCTCCGAGCATCTGGGCGAGGCCATGGTGGGCATCGACATCCGCACCCTCCCCGAGGAGCAGTTGCTGCAGACCCGTGGCTGGTGAACAACTGATCGGGGTTCTGGGGCTGCAGGGGGATTATTGCGCCCACGGCCGCATGCTCGAAGAGGCCGGCGCCCGGGCGCAGGTGGTCAAGAAGACCGCGCAGCTGCGCCGGGTGCAGGGGCTGGTCATCCCGGGTGGGGAGAGCACCGCGCTGATCAAGCTGATGGACGCCGGCGACTGGTGGGAGTCCCTGCGCGACTTTGCCGGGACCGGCAAACCCATTCTGGGCACCTGCGCCGGCATGATCCTGCTGGCCCGCGAGGTGCTCAATCCCCCCCAGAAATCCCTGGGCCTGATCGACGCCACCGTCGAGCGCAACAGCTACGGCCGGCAGCAGGAGAGCTTCGAGGGGATGGGCACCTTTGGCAGGGGCAGGCGGGAACGACCCCTGCCCATGGTCTTTATTCGCGCTCCCCGCATCTGCCGTCTCGGCCCCCGGGTCAAGGCCCTGGCCTTCTGCCGGGGCGACTGCGTGCTGGCCCGCCAGGGTCCCATCCTGGTCGCTTCCTTCCACCCCGAATTGACCGCTGATCTGACCGTGCACCGCTACTTCCTGGGCATGGTCGGCTAGGGTCCTCTCTCCCTGCCCAAGGGCCCCTCCTTTTCTGCCGCTTTGATGGAATCCCGTGGCGAACTATACTTACAGATAGCAGTTTTTCATGTTCGTCCAATCTCGAGGAGCGCGTCCATGAAGGCCCTGCTCTGGGGGATGCTCTTGCTGGCGGGGCTGCAGCCAGCCGCCGGCCAGTCGGGACCAGTGAGGCAGGTGAACGCCCTTTCCACCCTCAACCTCAACCTGGCTGACCGGAAGGGGTTGGAGGGCAACAAGCTGCGGCGGGGGGACAGCCCCTTCGACAACCTGCAGCTGACCCTGTTCGGGGACGTGGTCTTTGCCCCGCGCCTGGCCCTCTTCACCCAGCTCCTCATCGACCCTTCGAGCCGGGCCTCCCAGAGTCTGTCCACCTACCTCAACTCTTACCTGCGCTACACCGTCTTCAGCCGTCCCTTGGCCGATTTGCACCTGCAGGCCGGCAAGCTACCCACCCCCTTTGGCGCCTTTGGCCCGCGCGCCTACCAGGACAAAAACCCGCTGGTCGGCCTGCCGCTGATGTACCACTACTTCACCTCCCTGCGCGCCAACCAGCTGCCCGCCGGCAACGCCGATCTGCTGGCCCACCGGGGCCAGGGGCAGGTCTCCTCCGGCTTCACCGGTTTCAAGGGCGGGGGCTCTTCCCAGCTCTTCGCCGGCCTGCCCATGATCTACGAGCCCTGCTGGGACTTCGGGGCAGAGGCCATCGGCTCGCTGTGGCGCTTCGAGTACCTGGTGGCCCTGACCCAGGGCACCCTGTCCGATCCCCGCTCCAGCCCGGGCGACAACAACGACGGCCGGCAACTGGCCGCCCGGCTGGGCCTGGTGCCCTCCACCGGCCTGGTACTGGGCGCCTCGTACGCGCGCGGCCCTTACCTGGACCGGGCTGTGGCCCCGGCCCTCAAAGCGGGCAAAGAGCTAGAAGAGTACTACCAGAAGGTCATCGGGGCCGACGCCGAATACAGCATCCACCGCTTCAAGGTAATGGGCGAGGCGGCGATCATCTGGTGGGAGGTGCCCACCATCGCCGAGGATCTGAAGACCTCTGGTTTTTATCTGGAGGGCAACTACACCTTGCGCTCCCGGCTGCGGGCGGCCCTGCGCTACAGCGGGCTGCGCTTTTCCCAAATCGACGACGAGACCGGCGGCCAGGCGACCTGGGACTACGACGTGGACCGCTGGGAGGCCGGCCTGAGCTATCCCCTGTACGAGGGGGTGCTGGGCAAGCTGGTCTGGCAGCACACCCGCCTCGACCAGCCCGGCGCCGCCGGGCGCGAAGTGCTGACCCTGCAGATCAACTCTTCTTTTTGAGGACTGCCATGCGCGCGACGTGGAAGCTGTGCTGCCTGGCCCTGGCTCTGACCCATCTGCTCCCCGGTCTGGCGCAGGCCGGCACCGTGACCGGGGCGGTGACCCTCAAGCCGGCCGCCAAGTCCAAGGTTCCCCCCCGCTATTACCTGGGTCCCTACCGCTCGGCCCGGGGCGAGGCTGCGGACAGCGCGGTCTTTGGGGAAGTGGTGGTGCTGCTCCAGGGCGTGGAGCGGGGCAGGCAGTACCCTCCACCCGCCCGCCCGCTGAGCATGGCTCAACACGGCCAGCAGTTCATCCCTCGCGTGCTGCCGGTGCTGGTGGGCACCACCGTCGAGTTTCCCAACGAGGACAACTTCTACCACAATGTCTTCTCAGTGGCCGGCGGCGAGCGCTTCGACCTGGGGCGCTTCGGCCAGGGCGGCACCGCCAGCCAGACCTTCACCCGGCCAGCGGTGGTGGTGATCCACTGCGAGATCCACGCCGACATGAAGGCCTACATCCTGGTGCTCGACAACCCCTTCTTCACCCTGCCCGACGCGGGCGGACGCTTCCAGATCGGCGAAGTGCCGGCCGGCACCTACACCCTCAAAGCCTGGCACCCCACCCAGGGCGAGCAGGCCGTGCAGGTGGTGGTGCCGGCTACCGGAACCGTCGAGGTGGGACTGTCGCTGTGAGCCCGGCCCAGGCGCGCGCCGGCCTCACCCTGCGCGGCCGGATGCTGCTCTTCACCTTCGGGGTGGTGTTCGCCCTGCTGGGCACCTCCCTGGCGGTGATCCGCCTGTACGTGAGCCAGCGAATCTATTCCGAAGTAGCCCGCGACCTGGAAAAGACCCACCAGGTCTTCGAGCGCTTCCTGCGTGAGCGCGGCCTGTGGCTGCGCTCCCAGAGCATGGTGGTGGCCGAGGACCCGCGCTTCAACGCCACCGTCGACATCCCCGCCGCTGATCCCGAGTACCAGGCCCGCACTGCCATCCGCGAAGCCAAGCGCTTCCAGGCCCTCATCGGCAGCCATCTCTTCACCGTTACCGACCGCACTGGCCGCGCCCTGGCCCGCGTCAGGATGGGCCGGCCCGCCGCTCCGGAGCCCGGAGGTGTCCCCTGCGGGCACCTGGCGCCTGGAAGAGGGCGAGTACCAGGTGGTGGCGGTGCCCGTCCGGACGGAGTCCGGAGAGCAGGAGGGAAAGGCGCTGGGCGCCCTGGTCGCCGGCTTCCTGGGGCATGCCCCGGGCGAGGGCCTGGACCAGTTCCTGCTGGCCTGGGGCGAGTCAGGACCCACCTGCAGAGCCGTGGGCTGGGGCGAGGCCGACAGCCTGGCGGTACTGCTGGGCAAGCTCCAGCTCGGCCTGGGCGCTGACCTGCTGGGGGTGGCCGACGCTGAGGGCCAGTTCCTCGACCTGGTCGTGTACCAGACCGGGTACGGCGAGCAACTGGCCGCCACTGCCGGAGTTCGGGAAGCCCTAGAAGGAGGCGAGTACCAGGGCCTATACACCGAGTCGGGCCGCCTCTTCCAACTGGTGAGCGTGCCGGTCTTCTCCCAGGACCAGATCGTCGGCACCCTGAGCACGGGCTACGAGATCGACGACCGGCTGGCCCGCCAGCTGCAGGCCATGACCCTCAGCGAGGTGACCTTCGCGGCAGAGGGCAGGGTCCTGGCCTCCACCGGGACCACCGCTTCCCAGGGCCAGCTCGAAGCGCGCCTGGGGGAATGGACGACCCGCGAAGGCAGCACCTTCGAGATGGTGCTGGACGAGGAGACCTACCTGTCGCTGGCCTACCCCTTTGGCCAGGGCTTCTACCTCATCCAGCGCTCGCTGGACGAAGCCACCGAATTCCTGCGCCAGCTGGAGCGCGTCCTGCTGCTGGTCGGGGCCGGGGTGCTGCTGATCGCCGCCCTCTTCAGCCTGGTAGGGGTGAGCCGCATCGCCCGGCCGGTGGAGGCCCTGGTCGAGGGCACCCGGCGGCTGGCGGCCGGGGAATTGTCCCACCGGCTGACCGTTTCCACCGGGGGCGAGTTGGGCGAACTGGCCGGCTCCTTCAACCACATGACCGAAAGCCTGGCCCACTCGCGCGAGGCCCTGGCCGAATCGGAGCGCCGCTACCGCGACCTCTTCGACAGCGCCCAGGATCTGGTCTACACCACCGATCTGGAAATGTGCCTCACCTCGGTGAACCGGGCGGGGCTGGAGTTTCTGGGACGCGCCGAGGAGGAACTGCGGGGCCAGCCCTTCTACGATTTGCTGGTCCCCGAGGATGCCCGGCGCCTGCGGGAGGGGGATCGCCAGCTGCCTCCCGGGGCGCCGCGGCCGGTCTTCGAGGCCCGCCTCGCGCTGGGCAAGGGCCAGCAGGCCATCCTCGAAGTGGTGTCGCGCTGGATCATGGAGGGCGGGAAACCGGTGGGCACCCACGGGGTGGGCCGCGACCTGACGGCCCGGCGCGAGCGCGAGCAGGCCACCCACCGCTTCCGCGAGCAGCTGGCCCAGGCCGAGAAACTGCGCGCCCTGGGCGAGATGGCCGCCGGGGTGGCCCACAACTTCAACAACCTGCTCACCGTGGTGCTGGGCAACGCCGAGCTGAGCGAGCTGCGCCAGGATTTGCCCGAGACTGTGCGCCAGGATCTGCGGCGGATCAGCGAGTCGGCCCGCCGCTGCGCGGCCATCGTGCGCCGCATCCAGACCTTTGGCCGGCCCATCGACCTGAGCAAAAAGTCGCCGGTGGACCTGCACCAGGTGGTGCGCGACACCGTGGACCTCACCCGGCCCCGCTGGAAAACCGAGCCGGAACGCCAGGGCCGCACCGTGCGCATCGAGCTGGAACTGGAGCCTGTTCCCCCCATCGCCAGCCAGGGCTCGGCCTGGGAGGAAATCCTCTCCAACCTGATCTTCAACGCGGTGGACGCTATGCCCCAGGGCGGCACCATCGCCATCGGCGTGAGGCGCGCCGACCAGGAGTTGGTGCTGAGCGTCCAGGACACCGGCATGGGCATGGACGCACCGACCCGCCGGCGGGTCTTCGAACCTTTCTTCACCACCAAGGGACCGGAGCAGGGCACGGGACTGGGATTGAGCACGGTGTGGGGCCTGGTGCAGGGCATGGGGGGACAGGTGGACCTGGACAGCGCCCCGGGCCGGGGCACCACCCTGGCCATCCGGGTGCCCCTGACCGCTCCCGCCCCGGCAGCACCCGCCGAGGAGGAAGCCCAGGTCGGGCCGCTGCGCCTGCTGGTAGTGGACGACGAGCCCCTGGTCCTCGAACTGCTGCCGGCCCTGCTGGAGGGCCACCAGGTGGACACCGCCTGCGGCGGGCAGGAGGGCCTGCAGGCCCTGGAAAGGCAGACCTACGACGCGGTGATCACCGACTGGGTCATGCCCGAAATCTCGGGGCTGGAGGTGGTCGCGGCAGCGTGCCGCGCCCCGGGCACGGTGGTGGTGATGATGACCGGCTGGCAGTACCGGGACACCGCCGCCGAGCAGATCCAGGGGGTGGACATCGTCTTCCCCAAACCCTTCGAACGGGCCGAGGTCGAGCGCCTGGTGGGCCAGATCTGGCAGCGGCTCAACCGGCGCCAGGCTCGCGCCTGAACAGCGCCAGCAGTACCAAGACAGCCGGGGCGACAGAGGTGGGTCTGTCGTCCCAGCGGCAAAATTCGCGGCTCGACAGCACCGGTTCAATAACTATACCCCCCTCCGCCGCTGGAGGGCGTCGGTATGAACGGCCTTTGGGTGACAAAAAGGGTTCCCTCCATTCCCTTTTCCCGATGCCCTGGCACCGAGCAGTAAAAGGTGTAGGTCCCCTCCCCTGTCCCGGTCAGGTCTATGGTTGCGGAATTGCCCGGGAAGATCTCTGCGCCGATGCCCCGGTCTTTGATGGTGAAAGTATGGCGGGCGTTGTCTGTATTGGCCACCTTCAGGATTACCTGTTGGCCCACCTCCATCGCAATCCGGTCTGGTTTGAATTCAAAAGCGCTAACTGTTATCTCGATAAAGCCATTTACGGGCCGCACAGGATTGGCGCCACCTTCGCCACACCCATTCGCCAGGATCATCCCGAGGAGCAGGAGGAGGAGCAGCCAGAACAAAGGAAAGGACATCCAGCGCCGCATGGCAATCGTCTCCAGAGGGTGAGAGGTGTAATTTTAGGCAGCGCTCTACCCGGTTCGCTGCCTAGGGCAGCAATCCTCCTACGAACCTCCCCTTCTCTTCTCCCGTCGCCGTCTACGGAGCGGATCCTGCAACTCCTGGCCGTTGGTAAAACCATCGCCATCGGAGTCCAGCGCGGCCAGCGTCGCCCCCCAATCTACGTCACCGGAAATCAGGCCAGCCTCCACCGCCTGGCCGAAGGTATTGCGGAGACCACCTCCGCCGGGATTGAGGTGGCAGTTGGCACACTGGTTGACATTGCCGTTTGGAATCTGGCCCACCCTGAAGGAGCGGGCTTCCACGCTGACATCCAGAAACAGGAACAACGCGAAAAGCAGTCTTTTGACCACTCGGCTTCGGCCAGCGGCCATAGGGTCCTCTGAGGGCGGCAGCCGGGTGCAGTCTAAAAGGGAGACAATACACGCGCCCGATTTTGTTCCCCTTCCTCTGTGGCGCTGTACTCAGGAGCTCACAGAGGTTCCACCTGGCCGCGCAGTTCTCCGCCCCCATGCGCCGCGGTGTGGAAGTTCACGTAGAGGTTGCCGGCTTCCAGCGCCTCCACCAGGGCCGGGGTCAAGGGCTGGGCATCGGTGCTGGTCCAGGCGCCGCTGACGCGCCAGGTGTTGGCACCCATGCTGGTGATCTCGCTGGCCGAGAAACCGCGCACCACCCCGCCATTCGTCCCGACGGCCGCGTTGTGGAAGTGGGCGGCCGCAAACGCACTGAGATCGTACACTGTGATCTTGAAGCTCAGCCGGGTCTTGTCGGCATTCAGGGTAAAGGTGCCGATGCCCGAGGCTGCGGTGGTGACCCCCGGCACTTCCTGGTCCCCGGTGATCACCGTAGAGAAGACCGTGGCTTTCCCCTCCGACCTGGTCCTGCCTGCACCCAAACCGCCGCCGGCTTTGGTGCGAGAAATAACCAGCTTGGCCGCCGGCGAATCAGGCCCTCCGCTCTGAGAAGACAGCGGATCTTGTCCGCCGCAACCGATCGTCCACACCATCGCGGCCATGGTGGCGAATACTGCTGCATTCCTGCTCATTTTCTCCTCCTGACGGGCGTAAGGGTTGGGTTTGGAATACCGGTGAATCCGGGGGATTCGCGTCTGCGGGCCGGTTCCAGCAGGGCCTCAGTCCGCAGCCTGCTTCCCCCGCTCCTCCACCAGGCTCTTGACCTGGCCCCAGGCCGAGGCCTCCACAGCGGTGACCGGAGGAGGGGGTTCCTTCAAGGCGCCCTGGTTGATCCAAGCCTCGATCAGCTCGATCTGGTCCTCAACGAGGGCAGGCCTCCCAGAGGGCATCCGACTTCCGCTCCCCCCAAGGTCCGCCTGCTCCCCCTTGAGTTTCCGGTAGAGATAGCTGTTCTCCGCATCAAAGGGGGTGACCCGCATCGCCGAGAGGGCTTCGGTGCTGGGGACGTTGACGATATTGTCGTACGACTTCCCTGCCTCCAGGCTCAGGCCTTGCTGGGGGTTGGCGCCGGCATGGCAGGAGTTGGTGGCACAGCTGCGAGCGAAGATCGGCTGAACCTGCGTCGCGAAATCGATCAACTGCTCCTCCTGGGCAGCCTTGGCAAGCGCAGTGCAGGCCCAGCCCAGAGAACCTGCGCAGGCGCAAGCCAAAAGAAACTTGGACATGGATCAACCTCTTCAAGTTTGATTCATTCGTAAAAAGTCCCGGCGACCCATCTGGGCTACGACACCTTGCGCCATCTGGTGTCTGATCCATACCAGATCTTGTGGATCTATGGTGTCGTGCAGGCTTTTTACGAGGAAGTCAAGTTTGGGAATGGCAGGCTGTGGATTGCCATAAGCTTTTTATGCAAGGTCCGTGCCACTGAAGCCCAAGAGCGATCCAATTCACGGTAAAACAAGAAGGTGAATAGAGGTGAGGGGGTAAATGGTGCGGGCGGGCATGCTACGGCCGGTCACACAATGCTACGGCCGGTCACATGGAGATGCTACAATATGTCACAGATTGTCAGGCTGTTTCCCCAGCGCGCGGTAGATGCGGTTGCGGTTGGTGTCCAGCAAGCGGGCTGCTGCTGCCACGTTCTCGCCGGTCTGGGCCAGGGCGCGTTTGATCAGGGCGATCTCGGTCTGGGCCAGCGCCCGGTCTAGTTCGAAGGGGAGGGACGCGAGCTCAACGCCTGCCATGGCGGCAGGGGAAGGGCCTGGCAGGGGGGAAAAATGCAGATGCCCGGGCCGGATCTGGGCGCCCCGGCTTTCGAGCAGGGCGCGCTCGACCATGTTCTTCAACTCGCGCACATTGCCGGGGAAGTCGTAGTTCTCCAGCGCGACCAGGGCCTCGGGGCTGAGGGGGGGCGCTTCCAGTTTCATCTCCCGGGCGAAGAGGGAGAGGAAGTGCCGGGCCAGGATCGGGATATCCTCGCGCCGCTGGCGCAGGGGCGCTGTCTGCACGGTGAAACGGGCCAGGCGGAAATAGAGGTCCTGCCGGAACCGGCCGGCCTGGATCTGCTGTTGCAGGTCGGTATTGGTGGCCGCCACCACCCGCACCTCCAGGGTCTTCTCCTCCACGCTGCCCACCGGCCGGATGCGGCCGTCTTCCAGAATCCGCAGCAGTTTGGGCTGCAAGTCCAGCGGCAGATCGCCGACCTCGTCCAGAAAAAGGGTGCCGCCGTGGGCTAGCTCAAAGTACCCGCTGCGATAGGTGCCAGCGCCGGTGAAAGCCCCCGGTGCATGGCCGAAGAAGAGGGATTCGGCCAGCTCTCCGGGGATGGCCGCGCAGTTGACCGGCACGAAGGGGCCTTCGGCGCGGCCACCCCCAAAGTGCAGGGCGCGGGCGACCAGTTCCTTGCCGGTGCCGCTCTCCCCGCAGATCAGCACCGCGGTGGTGGAGGTCTGGTGCAGCAGATCGATCTCCTCCAGGGTCCGCTGGATGGATCGGCTCTGACCCACCAGACCGGCGATGCCCCAGCGCTCGGCCTCGTGCTGCGAGACCAGGGAGAGGCGCTCGGAAAGGCGGTTGCGCTCCCCGGTCAGCTGCTCCCGCCGGGCCATCTCCTCCTCCAGAGCGCGGTTCTTCTCCACCAGCGCCTGGATCAGGCGCGCCTTTTCCAGGTGGGTGCGGATGCGGACCAGCAGCTCCTCCCTTTGAAAGGGCTTGAGGATATAATCCACCCCACCCGCCCTGAATCCTCTGATGACCTCCTCGGTTTCGGGCTGGGAGGTGAGGAAAACCACCGGGATGTCCCGGGTGAGCGGCTCGGCCTTGAGTCGGTGGCAGACCTCGAAACCGTTCAGGTCGGGCAAAAGCACGTCCAACAGGACCAGGTCTGGCCGCACCTCGGCGGCGATGCGCAGGGCCAGTTTGCCGGTGGGCGCTACCAAAATGAGGTACCCGGCCTCCTCCAGTGTCCGGCGCAGTATCTCTAGGATGGTCGGCACGTCATCGACGATGAGGATCTTGGCGCCGCGCAGGTCCAATGTTGCACTCATGAGGGTAGTCCTTCCAGCATGTTCAGCACGCGGACATGGAGCACATCTACCGCCGCCTCAATTGGCAACCCTGCTGCGATTTCTCCAACGGCGCCTATTTGTACCAATCTCCCCGAGTCAGCGGCAGGCCGCTGATTCCCCGGTCCGGCTTGACCAGCAGCGCCTGGAACACCCCCAGGTACCCCCGCGCGAACCAGTTCGCCGAGCCGGCCATATAGAGCCGCCAGATCCGGTAGGTGGCCTCGTCCACGTGGCGCAGGGCTTCCTGATGACAGGCCTCCAGCCGGCGCACCCAGTGGCGCAGGGTGAGGGCGTAGTGCTCGCGCAGGCTCTCGGCGTCGCGCACCTCGAAACGCGCTTCCTCCGCTGCCCGTAGCACCGCGTGCAGGGGCGGCAGTTCGCCGTCGGGAAACACGTAGGTGTTCAGGTAGCCTCTGGCCTCGGCAGGGGGGCGGCTGGCGTGGTCGGCTATGCCGTGGTTGAGGAAGACCCCGCCGGGCCGCAGCAGCTCCCATGCCTTCCTGAAATACTCGGGCAGATGGTCGGCGCCCACGTGTTCCACCATGCCGATGCTGACCAGCTTGTCGAAGCGCTCCGCCGGGTCCAACTGGCGGTAGTCCAGCAGATCCACCCGGCAGCGGTCGGCCAAGCCCGCCTGGCGGAGGCGCTGGCTGGCCAGCTCAGCCTGGGGCTGGCTGAGGGTGACCCCCACCACCTCGGCCCCGTAGTGCTGGGCGGCGTGGAGCATCAGGCCGCCCCAGCCGCAGCCGATGTCCAGCAACCGGTCGCCCGGCCGCAGCCGCAGCTTGCGGCACACGTAGTCCAGTTTGCGCTCCTGGGCCAGGTCCAGTTCCTCCTCTGGATCGGCGAAGTACGCACAGGAGTAGACCATGCGCCGGTCCAGGAACAGGGCGTAGAAGTCGTTCGAGACGTTGTAGTGATAGGCGATGGCCTGGCGGTCGCGGTCTAGGGAGTGCTTCTCCCCGCGCAGCCGGGCCGCCTGCCGGCCCCGGCGCTGGGGGCCGCTGTCCGGCAGCGAGCGGAGGGCCCGGGCCAGGTTCAATTTCTCCCAGAGGGTGTGCGACTGCGAGCGCAGATGATCCCCCATGGCCACCAGCGCCTCGAGGTCGCCTTCGACATCGAAGTCGCCGTAGACATAGGCCTCGGCCAGGTTCAGCTGGTTCGGGGTGGCCAACATCCGCCGCAGGGCGCCCGGGTGGCTCAGGAGCAGGGTGCAGCGGGACGGCTGGAGCGGCTCTGGCGCCCAGCGAGTGCCCTCCCACAAACGCACCGCAAAGTCGCCGGGTGTATAGCCGCTCAGGAGTTCTTGCAACAGAGACAGACAGAGCCGGGCAGCCAGATCTTCGGAATCCTTCACCTGTGTCGCCATAGTCTCCTCTTTTGCAGTTAGTTCAGGCAGTGGATGCGCCGGTGCGCGATGGTCTGCCTCCGCAGCAGCGCTGTTCACCCCGGCAGGGAGATAGGCACCTCGCGGCCCCACCGGGAGGATTCGTACAGCCCGTCGAAGATCAGGTTGGTGTAGAGGAAGGTGTCGCCGGGCACCGGCGAGGGCCGGCCCTGGACAATGGCCTCCACGAACTGCCCCACTGCATAGGGCACCTCGATGCTGCCCGGGGGCAGCGGGCCTGGGTCGGCATCCTGCAGATCGCCGTACCCGCCCCGGCGCAGGCGCAGCTTGGGGCCCGGGCCGAAGGGCCGCAGCTCCACCGAACCGCCCTGGCCGGCGATGCGCATCTGCCACTGCTCGTCGAAGTCGATGGCCCAGGCGTGGGCGAAGAAGAGGGTGATGCCCCCCTCCAGCCGCACGTACGCGGTGCCGAAATCCTCCACCGAAAACTCCGCCGGGTCCCATTTGCCGTCAGGCGAGTGGCCAAAGGTGTTGTCGGCGGTGCCCGAAACCGTCAACGGCCTGGGGTGCCCCAGCAGGTTGAGCACCGCGTCCAGGGTGTAGACCCCGTTGTCCATCAGCGCCCCGCCCCCGGCGGTCTGCTGCTGGATGAAGGTTCCTCCCGGGATGCCCCGGTGTTGCCAGCCGATGGCCTCGGCGTAGTAGATGCGCCCCAGCTCACCCTGCTGGATGGCCCGGCGGGCCGCCAGGATCTCGGGCATGAAGCGCCACTTCATCTCCACCATCAGCAGCTTGCCGCTTTTGCGGGCGGCCTGCACCATCTGCCAGGCTTGGGCGGTGGTGGCGGCCATGGGTTTTTCCACCATCACGTGTTTGCCCGCCTCCAGTGCCGCCACCGCAGGGGCGCAGTGGGCCTGGTTGAAGGTGCAGACGCTGACCGCATCTACCTCCTTGAGTGCCAGGAGTTCGCGGTAGTCGCCAAAGGCGTGTTTGGCGCCCCAGTTGGCCGCTGCGGCTTTGGCCTTTTCGGGAAAGATATCAGCCACCGCCACGATCCGGGCGTCCGGCCGCTGCATATACCCTTTGGCGTGGGCCTGGGAAATCCCCCCCGCACCGATGATGCCGATGCCGATGCTCATCGCTGGTCCGCTCCTTTCGGCTCACAGCACCAGTTGGTCCGCCGGATGGTACGCGCTCTTCAGCGGGTTCCACTCCCGGCCGCACAGTTGGCTGATCACCACCCACTCCCCGGCGCTCAGATTGCCCTGGTGGTGGTAGAGGAAGCGCTGCAGCCCCGCCGCCCCGGCCGCCTCCAGCAGCATCCGGAGATCCCTGGCCGACATCGGATCCCCGTCGTGGGGGAAGCGCCCGGTGTCCAGCCAGGGGATGATGCGCTCTGGGTCCTCCACTGCCCCCAGCACCCGCCGGGTCTCCTGGGTCACCACCTGCTGGAAGAATTCCGGGCTCAGGGCGCTTTCAAAGTCCACCCGCTTTGCCACCCCGGGCAGTTCGATGCCGAAGAGCGCTTCCACCACCCCCAGGGCGTCCAGGTCGTTCAGCCCGGAGTTCCACTCGCACAGGGTCTCGACGTAGCGGTACACCGTGCCGACGAAGCCGTCGAAGCCGCGGTGGAAGAAATAGTGTTTGGGATGGAGGTAGTCCATGAACTCGGCCAATTGCCCGAAGTCCATGCCCGTCAGGGGGGCGAAGGCCGCCGAGCGCGGGCCGATGCTCAGCTTGAGGGGCCGGCGGGTGTGCGCGTCGAGCAGTTGGCGCAGACGCCGCAGATAGGTGGTCATCGCCTCCACCCGGAACCTCATCCAGGCCAGCAGGTCCGGGTCGGCACCTGACATATAAAAGCCCCCTAGCAGGCCGCCGCCCTGGTGCAGGCGCACCTGGCGGGGAGTGAGGCTGTGCAGGCGGGTGAAGAACCGGTCCTTGGCCGCCACCAGGGCCTTATAATCGTACCCCAGTTCAGCGCACAGGGGCGCCACGTCCTCGGGCAGGTCGTTGAAGATGTAGGAGCGGCAGTTCATGTGGTGCGGGGCGATCTCGTACCCCCATTCGGGCCCGTCCATCACCGCGCCCTGGGCCATGGGGTAGTGTTCGAGGGTGTCGATCATGCGCGCTGCCCGGGCCCGCAGGCTGTGTTCGTCCTGCAGGTAGTAGCCCTGGCCGCCGGGGCCGGCGCCGCTGTCGGCGTACATGACGGAGACCGCAAAGCCGTGGTCCTTGGCCGACTGCAGGGTCTTATCGAGCAGGGCCCGCTGGTCGGGCAGGGGTCGGTCCGGGGGTGCGGGGGGCTCCACCCCCAGGCGCCGGTAGACCTCCGGGTTGGGGTCGAAGGTGACGGTGGGCGATTCGGCGACCTTGAGGGTTTTGGCCCCCTGTGACAGCTTGCTGGTGCCGAAGACCAGGGGTCCGAAGACCACCCCGACCACGCCGCCCTCGGCCCAGGCGTCGAAGATGCGCTCGTGGTCGTTCATCACTGATTCGAGGTCGCGCATCACATCCATCCACAACTTCATGATTCAGCTCCCTTGCTTAGGTTTTCAAAGTTTCTGCCATAAGCCGGTTTCTGTCAGCCACACCCCGCGTTCCACCACCGCTTCCCCTGCCAACTGTTCCCAGTGAAGGGCCCCGGCTTCCACCGGTGTCGGGACCGCCACGGGCTCACCCTGATAGTCTGCAATCTTCCAGCCGCCGGCAACCCGAAAAATCAGGTCGATGACCCCGCGCACCCCAATGCCCGCTCCGGCCGGAGCGGCAAATTCGACCTGGGTGTGGACCTCGGCCGCCGCCCGGACCTGGGCCCATAGCTCCGAAGCGCGGAAGGCCTCCAGTACCTGTTCTAGCCTGCCGCGCCAGCTCCGGGGCAAACCTGCTTCCTCCAGCATCCACTCCAGGTACTCCCCCGGGTCAGCGGGCAGGCGTCCCTCCACCACCGCCCCCAGGAGCCGGTGGACCAGGGCCGCGGACCCCGTCTCCTCCCCCAGGCGGGGCGGGGTCCGGCTGCTGGGCTGCTGCACCTGCGCCCAGCGTTCCTGGCGCTGTTGCGCCAGGAACGCCCAATCCCAGGCCACACCCGGGGACGGGCTGGGCCGGGGCGGATCGTACCTGGGCAAGGGGGGAACCTGCTCCAGCGCCGGGTACAGGGCTGCCCAGGGGCCGGCGTCGGTCTTGCCCTCGTAACAGGAGACCACCAGCTGGTTGAGCCAGGCGCAGAGCGGGGCCGCGGCGCGGAAGCTGGTGTTCAACTCCACCACCTGCCCGCCGCTGGCGGCCAGGCAGCACGCGTTCCGGAGGAATATCCTTTCCCATCTGGAGCACGCCTTCGTGCTCCCGCTCCAATCCTTCGCCTTGGGCCTGAGCCTGCCTCAGGAAAGGCGCCCGCAGATGCACCTCCCCCGTCTCTGGAAGCGCCCGGATCAGACCAGCCCTGCACAATTCGGCCAATTCGGCCGGAGTCACCAACCTGAGGTTGGCCCAGGCCGGCCCAGCCAGGGCAGCCGCCAGGTTCTGGCCCGCCTGGGCCGAAGGCACAAAAACCACCTTGAGCGCCAGGGGATGAACCCGACAAAGCGCCGCCAACTGGGCGAGAAGGGAGGATGACATACCCTGAAATATATCTGCCCGCTCAGCCCGCCTCCAGCCCGCAGTCTCCCTATTGCGCCGGCTTCCCCGGAGAAATATCTTGCACACCCCAGCGGAGTGCTTGGCGCAGCAGCAGGTGGGAGTATTCCTCAAGAAGGGAGAAGCGATGAAAATCACCGAAATCAGGACCGCCCAGGTGCGGGTGAAGGTCGAGGGCAAACCCCGCTACCTCTACCGCTACGTGCGCGTCCACACCGACGAGGGGGTGTACGGCACCGGCGAAGCCAGCCACGTGGACGAGGGCTGGCGCGGCTCCACCCAGAGCATGGCCAGCCAGCTCATCGGCATGGACCCGCGCGACGTGGACGCCTGTTTCGAGAAGGTGCGCCGCAACTACATCTTCAGGGGAGGCTTTGCCGGCCTGGGGATTTCGGCGCTGACCGGCATCGAGATCGCCCTGTGGGACCTGGCCGGCAAGGCCCAGGGGGTGCCGGTGTACCGCCTGCTGGGAGGCAAGTTCCGCGACCGGGTGCGGCTCTACGTGGACAGCGCCCATTCCGACTACCGGCAGCACGCCGAGAAGGTGCGCTCCAAAGGGTTCAGCGCCATCAAGTTCGACCTCGACGACCCCAATAACCCGCATAAGCTGGACCCATGGAACTGGTCAGTGACCCCGGACGAACTCAAGTCCATGGTCGATCAGGCCTTCCAGATCCGCGAAGCCGTGGGCTCCATGGACCTGGCCATCGACCTGCACGGCCGGTACGACGCCACCGCCGGCATGGCCGTGGCCTGCGCCCTGGAGCCGCTGAACTTGATGTGGCTCGAAGAGCCGGTGCCGCCCGAAAATGCCGATGCTCTGGCCAGGATCACCCACGCCACCCGGACCCCCATCTGCGCCGGCGAGAACCTCTACCTGCGCCACGGCTTCCGCGACCTGCTGCAGAAGCAGGCCGTCGACGTCATCATGCCCGACATCTCCAAGTGCGGCGGCCTTTCCGAATGCCGCAAGATCGCTGAGCTGGCCGAACTCTACTATATCCCCTTTGCCCCCCACAACAACTCCAGCGCCCTGAGCACCGTGGCCGACGCCCACGTCTGCGCCAGCGTGCCCAACTTTCTGGCCCTGGAATTCCACCGCTACGGCGACCCGACCTGGGACGAGGTGGTCCTCGCCGACCAGCCGGCCATCCAGCAGGGTCACGTGGTGTTGGGGGAAAAACCGGGATTGGGGGTGGAACTGAACGAGGGGTTCCTGCAGGCGCAGTTGGAAAAAGGCGAGCCGCTCTGGCAGTAGCGCCCGAGGAGGCCGGGCCGGGCGGATGGCTCGGTTCGGAGGCAATCCCGGCATGAAGGAAGAAACGCGCAAACTGCTCGAAAAGGGGGAGCGAGTTTTGCGCGCTGCCGAGATACTTCTGCTCTGATCGACAAGACGTATGGATCTATTCTTGACAAAAATAAATTACACTTTATAATTATGCTGCAAAAGTAAATTGTATTTTATATTTATGCTGTTTATGCTTGATCGTTGGTACGCAGCCCCGCTGAAAGAAAAGCTGGAGCGGCCCTTTGTCCACCTGATGTTCGGGGCCCGGCAAACAGGTAAGTCCACCCTGCTGAATGCCTTGCTGCCGCCGGAGGCGCTCCGGATCGATCTTGCAGACCCACAGGGGCGCGCCCGCTATCTGGCCCAGCCGGGCGAGTTTATCCAGGTGTGCCGGGCACTGCCTGCCAACAGGCTCGGACAATTCGTGTTCGTGGATGAGGTGCAGACAGTGCCGGCCCTTTTCGATGCCGTTCAGCATTTATACGACAGCGACAAAGAGCGCTGGCGCTTTGTACTTTGCGGCAGTTCCGCGCGCAAACTGCGCCGCACAGGCACCAACCTCCTTCCGGGTCGCAGCTTCCTGCATCGGCTGCACCCCCTCACCCTGGCCGAACACCCCCCCCCTCAACCGCGCGCGTTGTATGCGCCTTCGCCTCTGGAGCTGCCCTGGACAGGAGGGGAATCCCCCGCGCAACCCTTTCCCGCCTGGGAGTTGGAGACCAGGCTGGCATACGGGGCGCTTCCCGGCATTGTCACCAGCGAAGAGTCAGACCGGCCAGAACTGCTCAGGGCCTTTGCCATTGTGCATCTGGAGGAAGAGATACGGCGGGAAGCGCTGGTGAGGGACTGGGGTGCGTTCCTGCGCTTTTTGCCCTTGGCGGCCAGTGAATCAGGCCAGATCCTCAATTACGCGGCAATCTCTCAGGAGACGGGCATTTCCCAACCCACGGTAAAAGCCCATTACCAGTTGTTGGAGGACCTGTTTATGGGCTTCCGCGTCCTGGCCTATACCAAAAGCCCCCGGAAGAACCTGCTGTCGACCCCCAGGTTCTTCTTTTTCGATCTGGGCGTACGCCATGCGGCTGCCGGTCTTACCCCTTCACTGGAAGTGGTAAAGGCGAATCCGGGCGCCTTCTTTGAGCAGTGGGTGGGGATTGAACTGTGGAAGCGCTTGCAGTACCTGGGCGATGGCCGGCTCCACTACCAGCGCACCCGGAACGGAGCTGAGGTGGACTTCATCATCGAGCGGGGCGACACACTTACTCCGGTGGAAGTGAAGTGGACAGCGCATCCCGACCGGCAGGATGCTCGGCATCTGATAAACTTTCTCAGGGAACATCCCCAACGTGCCCTGCGCAGTTATATAATCTGCCGCTGCCCGCGTCCCATGGAGATCCACGAGCAGGTAATCGCGCTGCCCTGGTCTTGCCTGTGAAACGGTTCCGCCCCCACCGCTGCCCCTGGGTGGATCTGGAAAAACCCGACTACGTGGCGTACCACGACGAGGAATGGGGCGTGCCAGTCCACGACGACCGCCGGCTCTTCGAATTCCTCATCCTGGAAGGCGCTCAGGCCGGTCTGAGCTGGTACACGGTGCTGCGCAAGCGAGAACACTACCACCGCGCCTTTGCCGGCTTCGACCCTGGGAAAGTGGCCCGGTACGGCCAGCGGCAGGTCGAGCGCCTGTTACAAGATCCCGGCCTCATCCGCAACCGGTTGAAGATCAGCGCTGCCATTCAGAATGCCCGCTCTTTCTTGCAGGTACAGGAGGATGCCTACATGCAGGCCACCGGCATGGTCAACGACCACGTGCTGGGCTGTTTCCGCCGGCCGCAGATCATCGCTCAGTACTCATAAGTGGAGGGATCTCTACATGCCGCAGCGCGAGTACCGCAGCAGCATCGCCACCTTTGCGGCCTTCGAGAACGCCATGACCCTCGACATCGCCATGGGCGGCTCGACCAACACCGTGCTGCATCTGTTGGCCATGGCCTGCGAGGCCGGGGTGGACTTCACCATGAAGGACATCGACCGGCTCTCGCGCCAGGTGCCCTGCATCTGCAAGGTGGCCCCCGCCTCGCCGAAATACCACGTGGAGGACGTGGCCAGGGCCGGCGGTATCCCCGCCATCCTGGGGGAACTCCTGCGGGCCGGCAAAGTCAACCCCGACACCCGCACCGTCTCAGGACAGACCCTGGGCGAACTGATCGGGGCCAACGACCTCCGCGGCGGCGCGCAGGTGAGCGACCTGGCCCGCCGGCGGCAGCGCCTGGAGGCCCTGGGCAAGGACGCGTACCAGCCGCTCAAGCGCCGGCGCTACGTCTCGCCGGCCCTCCAGGCCTACGCAGCCCTGACCACCAGCGCCGCCCAGGGCGCGGTGCGGGATCTGAGCCAGTTGCGGCGGG
>JACPJE010000282.1 GCA_016187725.1 Candidatus Latescibacterota bacterium | reverse complement strand
GGCAGAGCGGATTCAAAAGATTCCTGATGAGCGATTGCGGGAACTGTTTACCTGCCTCTTCTCCGGCACACTGGAATTCAACAACATGTTCGCCTCGTTCAAGGGAGAAGGCACAGGGGCGGTGCGGCATATGTTCGCGCACCATATCCTCAAACCGGAGCGGCAACCCCTGGAAGCTAATCTCTGGGGAACACCTAAGAGTTCGGGGGCTTTCTCGACCCTCTTTGAGCGCCGCTTGCTCCAAGCCATCGACTACTGTGAAAAACCTTTTGAGATCCGTGTGAGCC
This sequence comes from Candidatus Latescibacterota bacterium, assembly GCA_016187725.1. Lineage (GTDB taxonomy): Bacteria > Latescibacterota > UBA2968 > UBA8231 > UBA8231 > SICG01. The sequence goes on along the minus strand of JACPJE010000282.1, from coordinate 5,982 downwards.
ACAACAACGGTAAGAAAACGGGGGAGAAGGTGTATGGTCTATCCTATCCGCTCGGGCATGACATAGCCGAGTCGTTCTCGGAGTTCCAAGAGGGAGGCCAGCTTTACCTTTCCTGTGGCGATTCAGCCGCAACGGACCTGGCTGCCGAAAGTGTGGACGCGGTGATTACGGACCCGCCCTTCTTCGACAATGTGCACTACTCCCAGCTTGCCGACTTCTTCTACGCTTGGCAAGGTTATATGCTTGGCAAGAATGGCCACCATGCGGCCAAGAGCACGCGCGCCGAAACCGAAGTGCAACAGAGCGATCCAGATCTATTTACTGAACGCCTGGGAGGGGTGTGGAGAGAATGCCACCGAGTATTGCGTCCGGATGGACTCCTCATTTTCACCTACCATCACTCCCGCACCGAGGGGTGGTGGTGCATTCTGGAGGCCATCACCCAAGCGGGTTTTGCTATTGTGGCTACCCATCCTATTAAAGCCGAAATGTCGGTGGCCATGCCTAAGAGCCAGGCCAAAGAACCTATTGACTTGGACATCATCATTGTCTGCCGCAGACAAGAGACAGTAGCTGATGAGGTTTCAGAAGGCACGCGAATTGTTGACGATGCTGTTCACGAAACCGGCGATCAGGTAGAGCGGCTAATAAAAGTGGGGAGGCAGTTGAGTCGGAACGATGTGCGGGTGGTGCTCATGGCGCAAATAGTAAAGCGCCTCTCGTGGAGAGAGTCATTTGAGGGAACGACTGACTTCCTCGGTTCACTCGAAAAATCGATAGAGGCCGCGATTGACCACCTCTATCAGATGAGTTGGCAATTCAAAAATACTAGACCGCCAGTAGCCGTTGAGCAGGTGAGCCTCAACTTTCAGGTCGGCTAGTCAGACGGCTGGATGTCGAGGCGGAACCGGCCTCGCGCTTGGGTGGCTTCGGTGCGAGAAGGGACAGGAAAAGGGTCGAGCAGTTCAAAGGGGGTGTGCGCCTGGGGAATGTTGCTCTGGCGGCGGTAGCAGTGGAATACGGCGGTGCTGCTTCTGCCGGCACTTTCTTGAGGAATGGTTCTGGCGATAGTGCCGACGTGCCGGAGATGGGGGAGTTCAGTTGCCAGATCGCCTCGGCTGTGGACGAGGGTGACGTTGTGGTCAAGCTGACTCACGCCGAGGGGATTGACGAAGATGAGCATGGGGCGAGCGCGATCCGCGCCGTCGCCGTAGCTCCCGATGCCGAGTTTTTTCTTTCGACTGCCGACGATGGACAGGTAATACTCGAAATCGGAGTTGAGTAAATTGCCGTCGCATAGGGTAAGGGCCGACAGCTGGTAATGGCGCGGTCGTTCAGGAACAGGTTCCTGGCACACGAACAGGTAGAAGCCACGGATGTCAAGCGGGCGGTTGTCTCGGTCATACACCCTGACCGTGCCGCAGGGTGGAGTAGTATTGTAGTCCAGGCCAGAGGCGCGCGCCACGGCGCCACCCACTGTCCGCTCCAGCTTTTTGACCTCCAGACCGACGATGCCGGAGAGCTTGGTTGCCAGTGAGGTGCGTGTCGCGCCATCGCAGATTTCGGGCCGGAGAATGGCCAGGTCGGGAGTGATGAGCGGGCCAGACGCCTTCTGGCAGGCAATACCAGCCGCGAGGCGTTCAGAGAAAAGGGTATGCACATACTCATCGAAGGGATCGTCTTGGGTGTTCCGCTTGTCGCGCAACTCGAAGACGCGCGGGTTGCCCTGCGCATCGAAAAATGCCTCCCGTAAAGCAAGGAAAGCGGCGGCCGGCAGGTCTGATATTGAAGATTGTGGAGGCATAATTTGTGTTGACCTTTAGTATGGGGGAATTGTACCGCTGCCGCAGAGGCGGGTCAAGCAAATATGCGCAATTTACGCGCTAACCCCTATTACTTCTACGGCCCCGAGGAGTACCAGGACTGGCTGCCAGAGACCGGGTTCCGCCCCCTGCGCCTCGAAATGATCCCCAAGGACATGCAGCACCCCGACGACGCCGGCCTGTTGGGCTGGCTGCGCACCACCTGGTTTCCCTACACCGACCGCCTGCCTGCGGATCAGCGCGAGGCCTTCCTCGGCGAGGTGGTCGAAACTTATCTGAGGGCGCATCCGGCCGACCGCGCCGGCCACACCCACGTCGCTATGGTCCGCCTCGAGGTCGAAGCCCATGCCGGCTGAATCCACCGGGTTGTCGCTCCTGCTCGACGAGGCCGTGGTCGCCGAGGTGCGCGACTGCCGGCAGACCTTCCACGCCCCGGTCAAAGACCCGTCCAGCCCGGTGATCACCGCCACTGAGCCCTGGGAAGGCCGTGGCCCCTATACCTGGGGCACCCGCCTGCTGTGGAACCCGGAGCGCCAGCAGTACGACCTCTACTACGTCGGCTTCCGCGTCGAGGACAACCACTACCGCTGGGGCCTGGCCGAGTCGAGGGACGGCCTCACCTGGACCAAACCAGATCTCGCCATCGAGTCCTTTGGCGGCGCCCCGGCCCGCAACATGCTCACCGGCGGGCCACACCCGGACAAGGCTGTGCGCTCGGTGGTGCGCGACCCGCGACTCGACTGCCCGCCCGACCAGCGGTACAAGGCCATCCGCTTCACCTATGAGGGCGAGTGCGTCTCCTATTCCCCCGATGGCTGGCGCTGGACCGAGGCCCCCGGCAACCCGGTCTGGCGCGTGCCTTCGGACATCATCCACACCCTGTGGGACCCGGGGTGCAACCGCTTTGTCGCGTACTTCAAACTCTGGGAACTATGCGGCGAGACCCCCGCCCCCTCCTCCCCCTCGGGCTGGCGCCCGGTGCGCAAGTACCTGCCCTTCTTCAGCCACCGGCCCGGGCCCGAGGGCCTGACCGAGATCCGCGAGGGAATCGAGGTGCTCTTTGACCCCGAGGCCGGCGCCCGGACTCAGCCGGTGGAGGGTCTGCTCCTGCGCGCCGCTGACCAGGGCATGGACGACGGGGGCGGGGCCCCCCTGACCGGGGCCTGGCACGCGCGGCGGGTGATCGCCCGGGCCGAGAGCGAGGACTTTTGCCGCTGGCGCCGCGAGGAACTCGTGTTGTGCGCCGACGAGCGCGACCGGCCCGACGCCAATATCCAGTATTTATTCGTCCTGCCTTACGGAGGCTATTACCTGGGTTTTGCCACCCTGCACGACGAGCGCGGGCACTTCGAGCAACAACTGGCCTTCAGCCGCGACGGCCGTTGCTGGTCGCGGCCCTGGCGCGGCAACTTCATCGGCCTGGGCCCGCCGGGCGCCTTCGACAGCGGCATGGTGCTGGCCCCCACCGATCCCATCGCCACCGACACCCAATTGATCTTCTACTACGGGGGTTTCGACATCCAGCACTGGCAGCCCATGAGCGGTCCCTGGTCAGCGGCCATCGGCCGCGCCTTTATGCGCCGCGACGGTTTCGCCTCCTGGGACAGCCTGCCGGGCCGCATTGGCATGGTCGAGACCCAGCCCCTGCAGGTGGCCGGTGAGGACCTGTGGCTCAACGCCGAGGCCCGGGCCGGCCGCCTCCGGGTGGAGGTGCGGGACGAGAGCGGGCGGGTGATCCCCGGCTTTTCGCAGGAGGACTGTACCCCGCTCAACGAGGACACCTCCAGGTACTCGCAATGCCTGGCCCCGATACGCTGGGCCGAGAGGAAATTGGGCGCACTGGTCGGCTGGCGGGTGCGCCTGCGTTTCGCGCTGGAGGAGTCCTCCCTCTTTGCCCTGCGCCTGGGCGAGGGCTAGCGATGGAGACCTAGATGGCAGGCCCGGGTTGCCCCAGGGGGCGCTGTCCAGTATCATAAAACCGATCGGCCAGTTCCATGATGCCAGGCGCCCTGGCCTGGGCCAGGGCCAATGCCAGAGGTGAGATGCCCGGAGAAGGTCTGAGGATCGGCAGCATCGGCGGCGCCGAGCGGCTCATCGGCGGCCTGGGCCGTGGGTTCGGGTTGGGCCAGGTCCAGTACGAACCGAAGGAGCGGGACCGCCAGACGCCGATTCCCCGCGACCACTACCGCCGCGTCGCCGGGTACCTCAAGCCGTACGGGCGCCAGGGGATCGGCATCCTGGCGTGCGTGTGCATCAGCAGCGTCTTCGGCCTGGCCCCCCCGCAGATCGTGCGCCTCATCATCGACCGGGCCATCCCCCAGGCCGATCTGTCCCTGCTGGGCTGGCTGGTGGCCGGCATGATCGGCCTGCCCGTGGTCGCCGGCCTGATCAGCGTCCTCCAGAATTACCTCACCATCCGCGTGGGTCAGGGGCTGATGTACGACCTGCGCAACGCCCTGTACCGCCACCTGCAGCTCCTCTCCCTGCGCTTTTACACCTCCACCCGCTCCGGCGAGATCATCTCGCGCATCGGCAACGACGTGGCGGCCATCCGCGAGGTGGTGCGCGGCACCTTCATCGGCATCCTGACCAATTTCTTCACGGTGATCGCCACCCTGGTGGTGATCTTCGGCATGAACTGGCAACTGGCCTGCCTGGCCGTGGCTATCCTGCCCACCTTCATCCTCCCCACCCGCCGCGTGGGCCGCATCCGCCAGCGCCTCACCGCCGAAACCCAGGAGCAGCAGGCCGAACTGTCGGCCCATATGTTCGAGACCCTCCACCTGGGGGGGTTTGTCCTGACCCAGATCTTCGGCCGCGAGGAATACGAGTCAGAGCGGTTCCGCCGGATCAACGAGCGGCTGATGGGGCTGGAGATCAGGCAGGTCATGGCCGGCCGCTGGTTCTTTCTGGTCCTCAGTCTCTTCGGTGCGGTCGGGCCGGCGCTGATCTACTGGTACGGGGGGTACCAGGCCATCCAGGGCCAGCTCACCGTGGGCGTGATCATCGCCTTTGTCGCGTACCTGGCCAATCTCTACCGCCCCATCACCCAGTTGGCCAGCGTGTACGTCGAGGTGCAGGGCGCCATGGCCGTCTTCGCCCGCATCTTCGAGTACCTGGACCTCGAACCCGAGGTCCGCAGCCGGCCTGGCGCCCACCCGCTGCCGCCGGTGCAGGGGCGCATCCTCTTCGACCAGGTGGGTTTTTCCTACGACGGCGAAATGCGCGTCCTCGAAGGGATTTCCTTTGCAGCCGAGCCGGGCCAGCTCGTGGCCCTGGTCGGCCCCAGCGGCGCGGGCAAGACCACCGCCACCTACCTGGTGCCCCGCTTCTACGACCCGGACGCGGGCCGGGTCACCATCGACGGGCACAACCTGAAGGAGGTCGATCTGGGGTCCCTGCGCGGCCAGATCGGCATGGTCACCCAGGAGACCTTCCTCTTCCACGCCAGCATCCGCGAGAATCTGCTCTACGCCCGGCCCGAGGCCACTCAGGAGGAGCTGGTCGAGGCGGCCAGGGGGGCCCACATCCACGAGCTGATCGAGGGCCTGCCGCAGGGCTACGATACCCTGGTGGGGGAACGGGGTTTCCGCCTCTCCGGCGGCGAGAAGCAGCGGCCCTCCATCGCCCGCGCCATCCTCAAGAACCCGCGCATCCTCATCCTGGACGAGGCCACCAGCTCCCTCGACTCGGGCTCAGAAGCCGCCATCCAGGCCGCCATGGAGCCGCTGATGAAGGGCCGCACCTCCCTGGTCATCGCCCACCGGCTCTCCACGGTGCTCTCGGCTGACAAGATCCTGGTCTTTGACCGGGGGAAACTGGTCGAGGAGGGGACGCACGCCGAGCTGTCGGGAAGAGGGGGGCTGTACGCCCGGCTCTGCGCCCAACAGTTCAGGGGGCGGACAGAGCAAGGTGCGCCGATGGGCTGAGAGTCCAGAAGGTGAAGCCCATGAAGGTCCCGGTATCCATCGCCGCCAGCCTGGACCGCGATCTTCGGCTGCAGCATCAAACTACCAGGGCCTACCCCTCCGGGTACGTGCAGTCCACCTATAGTTTCACCGGAAAGAACCCGCCATGAACAACCCGCGCCTAGACCTCAAAGGCACCTGGCAACTGCGCGAGGACCGCCCCGGCAGCCAGCCCGTCCCTGCTCTCGTGC
>JACPJE010000281.1 GCA_016187725.1 Candidatus Latescibacterota bacterium | reverse complement strand
GAGGGCCCTTTGGCGCAGGCGGCGCACAGCAGCAACAGAAGGAAGCCCGACCGGAGCCGGCCGGATGCAGTCTTCGTCAAACCCATCGCTCACTCCAGGGTAGAGGATTTCCCGCTCTCGGTGAGGGTGAAACTGCGGTCCACCGGGACCTGGCTGAAGGTCTGGACCACACCGCTGGGCCAGCGCACCTCCAGCTGGTCGACCCGGGTATCGGCCCCCAGGCCAAAGTGGACGCGCAGGTCGTGCTGGGCCTGGAAGCTGGAGCCGCCGCAGATCTGACGGTGCTGCATCCCCGAGGCCGAACTCAGGTCGATGCGGGCCCCGATGCCGTCGCGGTTGCTCAGGGTGCCGCGCAGGCGGAGCAGGAGCCAGTGGCCCTTGGCGCCTCCGTCGTTGCGCAGCAGGGCGGGGGTGTCGTCCAGATTGGCCACTGCCACGTCCAGGTCGCCGTCGTGGTCGTAGTCGGCGTATGCGGCGCCGCGGGCCACTTTTTCCAGGACCATGCCGGCCTGCAGCCCCACCTCCTCGAAGCGGCCCTTCCCCGTGTTGCGGAAGAGCTGGTTGCGCTCCCGGTAGCTGAGGCCCACCCCGGCCCGGTCGATGGCCGGCATCAGGTGGCCGTTGGCGATGAAGATATCCTGCCAGCCGTCCTGGTCCCAGTCGAAGAAGAAGGTGCCCCAGCTCAGGAAGGGCCGGCCGGGCCCGGCGATGCCGGCGATCCCCGAGACGTCGGTGAAAAAGCCATTGCCCTCGTTGCGGTACAGGGTGTCGTAGTCCTGGGCAAAATTGGTCACCAGCAGGTCGTAGTGGCCGTCGTTGTCGTAGTCTCCCAGGGCCACCCCCATGCCGGCCTGGGCGCGGCCGTCGCCGCTGAAGGCGGTGCCGTTGAGCTGGGCCACGTCGGTGAAGCGGCCTCCCCCCTCGTTGCGGAAGAGGTTGTTGGGCTGGCCGTCATTGGCCACGTACAGGTCCAGGTCCCCGTCCAGGTCCACGTCCCCCCATACCACCCCCATGCCGTAATAGGCCGGCTGGGCGATGCCCGCCGCCTGGGTGACGTCGGCAAAGGTCCCATGGCCCTCGTTGCGGAAGAGCGCGTCGCGCTGGGCGGGAAAACCCTTGGGCCCGCAGGCGGCCGGGATGCCGGTGTGGGTGCACCACTGGTCGAAGAAGGGCGGGCCGTGGAGCGCAAACTCGACGTAGTTGGCCACGTACAGGTCCAGGTCGCCGTCGTTGTCGTAATCGCCGAAGCCGCAGCCGATGCCCCAGCCCGGGTCGGCCACCCCGGCTTTGGCCCCCAATTCGGTGAAGCGGCCCCGGCCCTCGTTGCGGAAGAGGGCGTCCGGGCCCCAGCGGGTCACAAAGAGGTCGGCATCGCCGTCGTTGTCGTAGTCGGCCATGGAGCAGCCCATGTTCCAGCCTTTGAGGCCCAGGCCGGTCTGGGCGGTCGTTTCGACAAAGGTGCCCCCTGCCCGGCCGCGGTAGAGGGCGTTGCCCGTTCCCGACTCCGGCGCGTCCACGTCGATGGGGCCATTGGTGAAATAGAGGTCCAGCTCGCCGTCCCCGTCGTAGTCCCACCAGCCCACCCCGGCCGACTGGGTCTCAAGTATAAACTGTTTCACGGCGCTGCCCGAGGTGTTGCGGAAGGTGATGCCGGCCTGGGAAGCCACGTCGACGAACTGCGGAGCATCTGCTGCCACGGAGGAGCCTAGCCCCAGGCCAGCACTGAGACAGAAGAAGACGATCAGACCGAGTCTTTCTCGAATAGGGTCGCTGAAGATGGCAATCAACCTGGGTATCTCGCGATAGAAGAGGTCGGTAAGTCAGGGAGAGGATATAGATGTACAGCGAGAAAGAGGTCTGGCCGTCCACCCTGAGCTGGAGAGCACACCCAAAAAAATATAGCCAAATCAGAGAGGTAGGGCGAAGCGCTCACCGGGCCAGTTCTTCAAGCCGGCGCTGCAGTTCCCCGGCGCGCTGGGGCTGTCCGGTCTGGGCATAGGTCTCGATCAACGCCCGGTACAGCGCCGGGGAGCTGGGATGAGTGGCCAGCAAATCCTCCAGACGGGCCAGGGCCCGGCGGAGCTGGCCGGCCCGCAGTTCCAACAGGCCGGTGTTGATCTGGGCCTCCAGGTTGCCCGGATCCAGATCCAGGGTTTGGGCGAAGTAGCGGTTGGCCTGTTCCAGATCGCCCCGCAGCAGGTGGACCGCGCCGATGGCATTGAGGGCTTCGGGCCGGTTTTCGATGGCCAGGGCCTGCTGGTAGATCTGCAGGGCCTGGGCGGGCTGGCCGCTGGCCTGGTAGGCGCGGCCCAGTTCGTAGCAGATCCAGAAGTCGCCCGGCTGCCACTGCCTGGCAGCGACCAGGTGGGGCAGGGCCTGGACGGGCTGGTCCTGCTTGAGCAGCAGCCGGCCGTAGTGGTAGCGGGCCATGCCCGCGCTGCTGTCGGCCTGCAGGGCCTGGCGCAGATGCAGGGCCGCCGATTCAAACTGCCCCAGGGCGGTGTAGGCCTGGCCCAGGAGGATGCGGGTGTCTGGCCTCCCGGGGTTGTCCTGGGCCGCGCGCAGGCCCTCGCGGATAGCCTCGGCGTAGCGTTCCTGGTAGAGATAGGCAGTGGCCAGGTTGTGGCGGGCGTAGTCGTAGTCGGGTTCGATTTCCAGGGCCCTGAGCGAATGCTGGACGGCCTGCTCGTATCGGCCATTGCGCAGGTGGATCTCGCCCAGGTCGCAGTAGAGCTGGGCGTCGCGCTCTGGGTCCGAGGCCGGGCGCAGGTTGAGCAGCACCAGCAGGGCCAGCAGGGGCAGGGCCCCCCGGGCCAGGCGGGGCCAGGTCGGGTGCTGCAGAACCGCCCACAACTCGGCCAGGGCCGCGGCGGCGAAGATCAGCAGTACGGGAAGGACGGGCATGCGGTAGCGGGCGGCCACAAAAAAGAGGACCACCGAGGCCGTGTAGGCCAGGACGTAGAGGCACAGCAGGGCGAATTCGGGCCGGCGCCAGCTCCAGGCCAGTCCCAGCAGGCCGAGGGGACCGAGCAGGCCGAAGGGAAAGGCGATGAGGCGGTCCCAGAGCAGGGTGGACAGGAGCAAGGAATGCCGGCGGGCGTAGTAGATATCCTGGTTGCGCTTGAGTTCGGGGCCACTCCAGAAGAGGTAGGTCTTCTTCAGCAGCAACCCCAGCCAGTCCAGGGGCTGGGCGAGGATATAGTCGAAGGCCTTGCCGTAGAAATAGGCGGACTTCTCCCCGGCCCGGGTGAGGCCGGCGCGCACCGGCTCCATGACCAGATCCTCCCATTGCCGGCCGGGATGGATGGCCACGGTGCGGTCATAGTCCGGGTTGTTGCCCAGGTAGAAATTGACGCCGCCATTGGTGGAGATGAAGGTCCATTCGCCGCCCACCAGGTAATTCCGCAGGGAGACGGGCAGCACCACCAGCAGCAGGGGCAGGAGGAACTGGGCCCAGCGCCTGGCCAGGGGGCGGTGCCAGGCAGCCGGATCGGCCCGGCGGGCGCACCACCCCCACCACAGCAGCAGGGCGCCGACAAAGAGCAGGATGTTGGGGCGGGCGAGGGCGGCCAGCCCGGCCAGGGCCCCGGCGGCGGCCCAGTCCCGGCCGCGTCCCGATTGCAGCGCCTCCTGGAGGCGGTGGAGCAGGAGCAGGTCGAGGAAGACCTCCAGGGGCACGGCCAGCAATTCGCCTTCGTAGTAGAAGAACATGCTGTACGCGGCGGCCAGGATGCCGGCCAGGCGGGCCGGGCCGGGAGGCAGCACCCGCCTGGCGACCAGGTAGGTCAGCAGGCAGGAGCCGCTGCCCAGCAGCATCTGGGCCAGGCGGATGGCGGTGAAGTAGGAGGCGGGGAAGAGCCAACAGATGCCGGCCAGGAAGTAGGTGTAGAGGGGGGGCTGCCAGAAGGGCTCGGGTCTGCCCCAGAACTGGCCGGCGGCGATCTGGCGGGCCTGTTCCAGGAAGACCTTGGCGTCGACCACCGGCGCGTCGTAGAAGGGGCTGTGCTGGATTTCGCTCAGGTACAGGAGGCGCAGGGCCAGGGCCCCGAGGAAGAGGCCCAGGAGAAAAACTGATTCAGTGTGTCGGCTCAGAACTCCTTTGCCCAATTAATAAACTAAGGATAGGGTGCCGGTCTGCTCGCTGGCGGCAGCGGTGCCGCCCACCTTGAGGTGGTAGAGGTAGAGGCCGGGGGGCAAGAGTTTGCCCTCGCTGTTCTTGCCGTCCCAGGTGATCTGGGCGGTGCCGGCGGTGTGAGCCAAGGGGCCGACCTGGGCCACCTGCCGCCCGGACAGGTCGAGGATATCGACCTGGACCTGGACCTGTTGGAGGAGGAGGAAGAGGTCAAAGCTGATCTGGAGCTGGTCGTTGATCCCGTCGCCATTGGGGGTGAAAGGATTGGCGCTCAGACGCACCGGAGAGAGGGTCTGGTCGATCTGCTCGACCACCACGTTGACATCGTCGGTGGCCACCTCCGGGGTGGCATCCCCCCCCTCGGTGGGCTGGGGGATGGTGGTTCCCTGGGCGCCGTTCTGGTCGTTCCACACCGCGGAGGTGAACTGTTTGGCGCCGCGGAAGAGTTTGGAGGTGAAGACGATTTCGAGGCTCTCCCCCAGGCGGAAGTGCCTGGCGCTCATGGGGGGGAGCTTGACCAGCAGCCGGGCCGCGCCGCTGGCCGAATCGACCCGGATGGCCTGGGCGAACTGCCCCAGGGAGTCGGCCCGGCCAGCTGCCGGTGCCAGCCTTTGGGGCTGGACCAGGGCCAAAGGGTCAGCCCCAGTGCCGGAGTCGATTTGCTGCCAGTCCTGGCCGTCGAAGCGCAGGGCCTCGATGCGGGTGGCCGCGTCGGGCACCGCGATCTCGATGCGGTTGAAGCTGCCCCCGTCCCCCTCCCCGAAGAGCGGGCGCAGGTAGTAGTGGAAGCTCTGGTCCTGGCCCAGGGGCACCTGGGCGGGGAAGATCTCGGCCAGCACCCCGCCGCTGGCCAGGGGGACGTCGTAGTCGAATTCGAGGTAATCGAGGCTGACGGCGCTCTGCTGGTCGGAGTCGAAGAGCAGGCGGAACTGGATATAGCGGGTGCCGCCGGGCAGGGGCAGGGCGACGCCGGTGTTTTGCCACTGCTCGGGGGGCAGGGTGGTGTCGATGAGGCCCTCCTCGAAGCTGAAGGGGGCGGACCAGTAGCTCCAGCCGCGCACCTCGTCGGCGCCCAGGCGCTGACCCAGCTCGTTGTACTGAAGACTGACCTCCTCGATCCGGCCGTCGGTGAGCTTGGCCCACTTGAAGGCGGTCAGTTGCTGGCCATTGTTATCCCTGTTGTCCGAAAGCCCCGGTCCCAGGGAGCGGGCGTAGACGTGGGTGTCGGGGGAGTTGCCGGCGCGGAACTGGATGCGCACCTGGCCCTCGTCGCCTTCTCCCAGTCGCCTGCCCTTCCAGCGCACCTTGCCCCAGTTGACCAGCCTGCCGGCCCGGTCGGGGAATTCGGTGGCGAGCTTGGCCGAGTAGGATGCGGCGAAAAGTTCCATCTGCTGGGAGAACCGGCGGAAGCGGGGGGGGGCGGTGCCCACGTCGATGATCTCGGAGGTGAAGGAGGCGTCGGTGGGAAAGCCGGTGCCATAGACGCCCACCTCGGCCGTCTCCACATAGAGGCCACGGGGTGCCGTAGAATTGATGTCGAGGCGGCCCATCAGCACCGGCGGATCGAGTTTGAAGTCCTTGGTCACTGGGGCGAATTCTGCCTGCACATTGGGCCGGAAGGTCTTCAAGCCCTGGATGACCTGGGTGGTGGTGCTGATGGTGGTGGGATCGCCGTAGGTGATGCTGAAATAGGAGAGGGTGCCCCCGGCAGGGTGGGCCGGGGCCGGAAGGTGATGCGGTTGATATAGTAGTAGCCGTTCAAGATAATATTGATGCCCCCCAGACCATCGCCGCGGCCGAAGAAGGAGGTGGACAGATCGTTGTCCACCATCCGGCTGAAGTCCACCCGCCCGGTGGCAGAGGCGACCGCATAGTTATCCGCAGAGATGGGATCAGCCCCTTCATTGCGGTAGCCGGACTCGCTGGGGATCACCATGGAGGGATTGAGGAGGGCCTTGGCGGAGGTGACCCCGCCGAACTCGCCGTCGAGGTAGCGCTCGTTGATCAGGGTGGCCAGGTTGCGGGTGCTGTCCAATTGGATGGGCTGCAACCAGGTGCTCAGACCAGGGGCGGCGTTGTCGGCCAGCCGGGGACCGTCCTCGTCGATCAAGCCGTCTAGGTCGTTGTCCACCCCATCCAGCCCATCTTCATTGGTCCGCAGATCGTAGTCGTCGTTGCCATTGGTGTGCAACCCGTCCTCGCTGAAGCGCCCGTCCCCGTCGTTGTCGACCTGGGCGTCGGCCCCGTCCTCGTCGAACTGACCGTCCAGGTCGTTGTCGAAGCGCTCGGGCGGGTCCTCGTCGACCTGG
>JACPJE010000271.1 GCA_016187725.1 Candidatus Latescibacterota bacterium | reverse complement strand
TCTGGCTCCGGCGGTAGGGCTCGAACCTACGACATGGTGGTTAACAGCCACCCGCTCTGCCAGCTGAGCTACGCCGGAACAGTATCGAAAAACGGTCTCAAAAAATAGGGGCCGGTCTCCTCGCTGTCAAGACGTCTCAACCGCCGGTGTAATGCTCCTTGAGCACCTCGCTGCGGGTGGGATGGCGCAACTTCTGCAGGGCCTTCTCCTTGATCTGGCGCACCCGCTCCCGGGTGCGGCCCACATAAGCGCCGATCTCCTCCAGGGTCATGGGCTCGTGACCGTCGAGTCCGTAGTACATGCGCAAGACCCTGGCCTCGCCCTCGGTCAGGGCCTGCATGGCGTGCTTGATTTCGCCCTTCAGCTCCTCCTCCGAGAGCACGTCGTCGCTGGCCGGCAGGGATTCGTCTGGTAACAGATCTCCCAGGCAGCGGTCCTGCTCGTTGTCGTCGCAGGGCATCTCCAGGGAAACGGGGCGCTGGGCCAGCCGCAGGAGCAGGTCCATGTCGCCCGGATCGGTCTCCAGCTCGGCGGCGATCTCCTCCAGTTCGGGAGGGCGGCCCAAGCGCTGCTCCAACTTGGTGAGCACCTTGTTGACCCGGGTGAGTTCGCCAATGCGGTTGAGGGGCAGGCGCACGATGCGGGACTGCTCGGCCAGGGCCTGGAGAATGGCCTGCCTGATCCACCACACCGCGTACGAGATGAACTTGAAGCCTTTGGAACCGTCGAAGCGTTTGGCGGCGATGATCAGCCCCAGGTTCCCCTCGTTGATCAGGTCCGAAAGCGGCAGGCCCAGGTTCTGGTACTGTTTGGCCACGCTCACTACAAACCGCAGATTCGCACTGACCAGGCTGGTCAGGGCCTCCTCGTCGCCTTGCTGGATCTGCTTGGCGATGGCGATCTCCTGTTCCGCGGAGAGTCCTACGGAGTTCTCGATCTCGTGGAAGTACTGGTCGATCAGCGTGTCGGTTTGCAAGGCGGTCATAAAATCACATCCCTCCGTAAGCGAGTGAGCAAGGAGACTGCGCTCTCTGGGGAGATGAGATCAGTCGCCCGCGATCGAGGCGGTAGCGAATAGAAAATGTCTGGGGATTTTTCAGGAAATAAACACGCCAGGGGACACGCTGCGCGACGCGGGGGAGAGGCAGAATTGGATTCGCAACAGCATCCGCACGGTAGTTAAACAGGGGAAGTGCAACAAATATAAAGCATTCCCTTACCATATTTCAAGCTTTTTATCATTTTTTTCTGCTGCCGTCCGTGACGCGGATGACTCCGGGTGCCTATATTGGCTCAGCAAGCCACGCGGGAGGAGTTATGGATCTGAGTCCTTTCAGTCTGCAGGGCAAGCGCGCGCTGGTCACCGGCGGGGGACGGGGCATCGGCCGGGCCTGCGCCCTGGCCCTGGCCCAGGCCGGCGCCCAGGTGGCAGTGGTCAGCCGCACCCAGGCACAGTTGGAGGAGACCACCGCACAGATCCGCGCCCGGGGGGGCGAGGCTTGGGCCAGGGCCGCTGATCTGGGACAACCTGCCCAGGTAGAAAACTTGATCGAGGGGCTCTACAGGGAGTGGGGCGAGGTGGATATCCTGGTCAACAACGCCGCCATCAGCCCCATCTTCAAGCGGGTCGAAGAAGTGGCCCCCGCAGAATGGGCGCAGATCATCAGCGTCAATCTCAGCGGCGCTTTCTTCATCTTGCAGCAGGTGGGCGGACGCATGGCGGCACGCCAGCGCGGAACGGTTGTCAACCTCACCTCGGTCGGGGCGGTGCGCGCCCTGCCCCACCTGAGCGCCTATACCGCGACCAAGGCCGCCCTCGACGAACTGACCCGCACCCTGGCAGTGGAATGGGCCAGATCCGGAGTCCGGGTCAATGCCGTGGCCCCGGCCTATATCGAGACGGAGATGACCGTCGGCATCCAGGAGCACCCCCACCTGCGCCAGCGGGTGGAGGAGCGCACGCCCCTGGGGCGCTTTGGCCGACCCGAAGAGGTGGCCTGGGCAGTGGTCTTCCTGGCCTCCGAAGCGGCCTCCTATATCACTGGCCACACCCTCTTCGTGGACGGGGGCTGGACCGCCCTCTAGGCCGCCCCGATGGCCTCCCTGGCCAACTGCTTGCAGCGTTCCAGGTCGAAGTCGCGGAAGATGGTGATCTTCTGCGCCTCCAGCGAGCCCTCGGCGTGGATGGCCAGCAACTCGTTGTACCCCCCGAAATCCGAGGCGGTCAGGTCGCGGACCAGGTTGAAGGCCCGCAGCCGGTCGCGGGTGGACACCCCCTTCTTCCCTCCCAGCAGCCTTTCGATGTAGCCCTTGGTGTCGGGGTTTTCCAGGTCTTCCTCGGCCGGCCCGGTCACCACCAGCCCGCCGGCGATGTCCTGCACCCAGCAAACGGCCTGGTGGTAGTTGCTGGCAAAGTAGTACTTGGCCAGGTTGGTCAGCGCGATATTGGGCACCGCCGTGCCGTTGGGGGCCAGGCGGCAATCGTAGGCCGCTGCCCGGCTCAGGCCCCGCACGGTCTCGGCGTAAGCGATGAGCTTCATCAGTTTCTCGCGCACGTGGCTGGCCTTCTCGATGCCGTTGTACTCGGCCATCAATGCCGCCGCGCCGATGAGCAGGTCGCACAGGGGGGGCTTGTAGGAGACCGCGGTGAAGCGGTGGAACTCGACGAAGGTGTTGGCCAGGGCCCCGGCGAACTGCGCCTCGCCCTTGAGGAAGACCCGCTCCCAGGGCACGAAGACATCGTCGAAGATGGTGAGGGTGTCCACCATGCGGTGCCGGCTGCTGATGGGATGGTGGAACTGGCTGGGCGGGGGTGAGCCGAAGGGACTGGCGACCAGCTTCAGGCCCGGAGTGTTCACCGGGACGGCAAAAGCCACGGCAAAGGCCCCGTCCTCCGGGCCAAAGGCCCGGGTGGGCAGCGCGATGATCTCGTCCACGTACGGGGCACAGGTGGTGTGGGCCTTGGCCCCGCGCACCACGATGCCCTCTGGCCTTTCCTCGGCGATGTGGACGTAGTAGTCGGGGTGCTCCTGCTGTGAGGGCAGCAGACTGCGGTCCCCCTTGACGTCGGTCTGGGCCACGGCCAGGGTCAGGTCGCGCTCCTTGCACTGGCGGTGGTAGGCCGCTACCCGTTCCCGGTACTGGGTATTGCAGCGCTGGTCCACCTGCCGGCAGACCAGGTCCAGGGCGAAGAGCGCGTCAGTGCCGATCTCCTTGACCAGCAGCACCACGCTGCCCCCCAACCGGGTGGAGCGCTCGATCATCTCGCGGCGCTTGAGCAGGTCGTCGGCGCAGGTAGGGGTCTTGTAGTACCGGGAACAGCATTTGCCGCTCTCGGGGTCTTCCCAGCTCATCAACTCGCGGTGCTGGGGATCTTCGGCCAGGTGGAAGTCCAGGGCCACGTGCTCCACGGCGATGCCCAGATCCTCGTGGCTGGTCACATCCTCCACCCGCTCGCCCTTGAAGTACACGGTCCGACCGTCGCGCAGGCCGGCCTTGAATTCCGCTGCAGTGCGCAGGCCCATATCTTTTCTCCTAGTTTTTGAGCGGCTTGCCGGTCTTGAGCATGTGCTCGATGCGCGCCTGGGTGGCAGGAGTGCCGCACAGGCGCAGGAACTCCTCGCGCTCCAGGTCCAGCAGCAGCTGCTCGTCCACGGTGCGCGGCGGGCCCTCTCCCCCGCACAGCACCCGCGCCAGGGCCTGGCCCACCACCCGGTCGTGGGGCGCGAGGGTGGCCGCCTTTTCCTCCAGCCACTGCTGCAATTGGGCGCGCCCCGGACCGCCGGCCACGGGGATGAGTGTCGGTGCCGGCGGCGCGTACCCAGGGGCCAGGCTGCCAGCCAGTTCCAGGGCGCGGGTCAGGATCTGATCTTCGCCCAGCAGGATGGGATCTTCCCCGGTCAAGAATCCCCACTGCCTGGCCTGGTGGGCGTTCTCCGAGAACTGCCCCTCTAGCAGGGTGCCGAAGATCGGCGCCGGCTGCGCCCCCAGCCGGCGGACCATCTCCTTGCATCCCCCGGCCCCCGGGATCAGCCCTACCCTGGCCTCCACCAGGCCCATGCGCAATTCGGCGGCAACCACCCGCCCGTCCGCCGACAGGCAGAACTCGCAGCCCCCACCCAAGGTCAGGCCGTGGGGGGCAGCCACCACTGGAAAGGGGGCGAAACGCAGGGCCATGATCGCCTGCTGAAAAGCGCGCAGAAAGCCTTCCAACCCCTGCCAGTCGCCCTGGGCGCACAGGGCGGCGATGTGCTTGAGGTCTGCCCCGGCCGAGAAGAGCGCTCCGCTGCCCCACAGCACCAGCCCGCGCAGGGGCTGGGCCAGGACCTGGTGGACCAGTTCCAGGGTCTGGGGGGTGATGACGTTCATCTTGCCCTGCAGGACCAGCACCCCCAGGCCTTCTTCCACCTCCACCAGCGCGGCGCTTTCGGCCTGCAGCGAGGTCCTGCCCTTTTCCAGGGGTCCCCCCTCCCCTTCACCCGCCACATGCCGGCCTTCGCGCAAAGAAAAAAGTTGCCCCGGCAGATAGAACCTCCCTTTAGGCCGGACCTGGCTGATCAAGGGAGGCGCCGGCTCTTCCTCCAGGCCCACCAGATCCCACAGCTCAAAGGGGCCGGCCTCCCAGTTGAAACCCCAGCGCATGGCCTGGTCGATGGATTGCAGGTCCCCGGCCATCTGGCCGGCGTGCCCGGCGGCGTAGTGGAGCACGGCCCGCAGGTGCTCCCGGGCCAGAATGCCCAACCGGTCTGTGGCCCGCCACACCGCCTGCAAACGAGCACCCAGGGCCGGAAGGCGCAGGGCCGGCCCCAGGGCGCCCAGGTCCACCTCGCCCAGGTCCACATAGGCAAAGGTCTGCACATTCAACACCTGCAGACGCTCTCCTTCCCTGCGATAGAAGCCAGCGCGGGCCTTCTCGCCCAGCAGTCCCCGCCGCAGCATCTCCTCCACAAAGGGGGGCAGCGCAAAACAGGAGGATTCAGGCAGGTTTTCCCGGGCGGTGCGCGCCACGTGGACCAGGGTGTCCAGGCCGATCAGGTCGCACAGCCGCAGGGTGGCGCTGCGCGGCCGGCCCAGCAGCGGTCCGCTCACCGCGTCCACCTCGGCAACCCCGAAGCCGGCCTCCATCCGCTGCAGCATGTCCACCAGGGCGAAGATCCCCAGCCGGTTGGCGATGAAGTTGGGGGTGTCCAGGCACTCCACCACCCCCTTGCCCAGCACCTCCTCCACAAAGCGCCGCATCCCCGCCGCCACCTGGGGATCGGTCTGGGAACCGGGGATCAGTTCCACCAGCTTCATGTGGCGGGGGGGGTTGAAAAAATGGATGCCCAGAAAATGCCGCGCGAAGAGGGCGGAATGGCCCTCCGCCATCCTGGCGATACCCAACCCCGAGGTATTGGTGCTGATGGGCAACCCGGGCCTGGCCCAGGCCTCCACCCTGGCCAGCAGGGAACGCTTGATCTCCAGGTCTTCGACGACGGCCTCCACCACCCAGTCCGCCCCTGCCAGGCATTGGAGCTGGTCGAAGCTGCCTGGATGCACCCGGCCGGCGAACTCGGCAAGGAAGAAGGCACGGCTCTTCAGGGCCCGCTCCAAACCCGCACCGGCGACCTCGGCTGAGACATCGAGCAGCTCCACCTCCAGGCCGGCGTTGGCCGCCAGCGCCGCGAGCTGGGCGCCCATCACCCCGGCGCCCAGAACGGCGACCCGGTCAATGCGCGGCAACGGCACCTTCACCTCATTCCACCTTCACGATGGGGGCGTCCACGTAGAGCAACTCAGGGAGATTGAGCAGGCTTTCCTCGTCGCGCGACTGGTCCAAGGCGCTGGCCACGCTCTGCACCCGGTCGAAGACCGCCAGCTTGAAGACGGTCAGCACCCACAGCGGGGCGTACCCCTCCTGGCCGGGCAGGCGGGTGGCCACGTTGTGGGTGCCCGCCCCCAGCGGATCGAGGGCGAAGCCGTCGCTGGGGTCCAGGTCGTTCTCGAAGAAGGCGAACATCTCCGGGGCATTCACCTTGCCGGCGCCGAAATCCACCTGGGCGATGCTGTTGGGGTTTTCAAAGAGCAGGTAGTCGACGACCAGGTCCCGGTACCAGCCCTGCTGGGCCGCCGCGGGAGTGGCCGCATCGAAGCGCAGGGCAGCCTTGGAGCCGGAGGGGGCCAGCACGCAGTGCATCACCTGATCGGTGGGCGTGATCTCGTAGCCCCCGTCGCTGAGGGCCTGCAGCGAACTGAGGGAATTGAGGAGGTAATCGCGCTGGAGGATGCGCACGTTGTGGATCTGCCACAGGTCGCTGTATCCCGGATCGCCGGGCAGCAGGTCGAAGATGGGCAGTTGGCCGGAGATGGGCTGGCCGATGCGGTCCACCAGCACGTAGACCGGCGCCGGCGCCGTGCTCCGGGCGTCGAAATTATAGTACCAGAGGGTCTCGCCGTTGGGGCCGAATCCCCGCTGCAGAAAGAGGGGGCCGTCGAAATCGATGGGCTGATCGGGGCCGGGGAGCTCAGGGGTTTCCGAGCGGCGGAAGAACAACCCGGCCGCGTCGCTGAAACGGTCCACCACCACCCGCGCCACATAAGGGGGAAAGCGGGCGGTGATCTGCAGGGCGCCCACCTCAGCCCCCACGGCCAGGTGGGCGATCAGGTCGTCCCGCACGTCCGCCCCCAGCTCCCGTTGCAGCAGCACCTGTTGCTGGGCGTCCCGTCCGGTCAGCTCGACGCGGATGCCGGTGCCGGTGGGAATGCCCTCGATGCGCTCCTCGCGCAGGCCCTCGACCTCATAGGTGTGGCGCAGGGTATCGCCGCCGGCGATGATGAGAACCTCGAGCGCCACAATTTCGGGAGGGAGCTGGGCGCTCAATTCCAGGCTGCCCCGCAGGCGGCCCATCTCAAGGAGGACCTGCTGCGGCGGGTCCTCCACCGCCAGGGTGTCGGTCGCCGCGAAGGTGCGGATGAGGTTGGCGTCGAAGGCTTCTACCCTGAAGATGCGGCCCGGCCCGGCCGGCACCCCCCGCACCTCGGCCCGCGCCTGACCGCCCACCAGGTTCATATCCCCCTGGACCGGGGCGCTCAGTTCGGGGGCGCGGACCTCGAAACGGATGCGGGCCATGAGTTCCCCCTGCAGCTGGCCGGCGGGAAAAACGGCGACCAACTGGATACCCGGCTCCTCCCGGCCGATGAAGCGGGGGTCCAGGGGGTTGTCGCGCTCCGGCTTGCCGCAGGAGAGCAGTCCGCAGGGTAACCAGCACAGGAGATATACGGCGCGCAGCAGGCGCATATAGCTGCTCTCAGTTGGCCGCCAGGGGAAAGAGCGAGAGCTGGTTCGACTCGAGTTCCAGTCTTTTGGCCTCCACCAGCGGCCAGTCGCCCTCCCGGTAGGCGTCCAGCCAACTGTCCAGGTCGGCGCGCCGGAAGCGGATCATCTTGCCCATCCGGTAGTGCGGCACCTTGCCCCTGGCCACCCAGCGGCGCATGGTGGACATCGAACATTGCAGATATTCGGCCACCTCCTGCATGGTCATCAGCCGCTCCTTCACCATCTGCAGTCTCCTGTGCACCCCGTTCAGATGACCAGGGTGCGGTCGAGGGTGTAGAAGTTGTTGTCCGTCTCCTGGATGGTCACCTCGATATGGTACTCCACCTGCTGGCCCGGGAAGAGCTCAGCCAGCACACTTATAGCTTCATTCAGGCAGTAGAAGGCCACGTTCTCCACGCTGGGATTCTCCCCGGGCATGACCACCACCCCCTCCGGCTCGAAGAGGGCCGGGTCGAGGAATCTGGCGTCGTTCTTGGAGACCAGCATCTTGTGGTCGAGGCCCTTGAAGATATCCTTGAGCGCCCCGAAATCCACGGACATGTCCAGCTTGGGGTCGCGCGGAAAACGCTCGGCCCGCACCACCAAGGTCCCCCTCCAGGTGTGACCGTGCACGTAGGCGCACTTGCCCTGGTACTCCAGTTGGCGGTGCGCGGCGTGGAACTTGCCCTGTGCTCGCAGTGTTTCCATAAACCCTCCTCGCTTCTGCAGTGCCCGCCTCAATCCTTTTTCTTGGAGGCCGATGCGGTTATGGGCGGGATCGTATGGCCCTTGCGCAGACTCTCGATGAGCCACCTCTCCAGGACTTTGCGCAGCTCGGTGCGGCACGCTTCCCTGGTGTCGGCGACGACCCGAACCCCCTGGTCCTGAAGGTCGGGGATCTCCCCGAAGTAAAGGCCGCCCTCGGGCAAGGGCCCGTAGTGGGCCTTGTCCATCGCCGGACCGATATAGGCTTTGGCCACCTGCTTCTCCAGCCGGTCCCTGTAGATCCAGTCGGCCAGGGAGCAGAGCGCCGCCAGGACGATCAGATAGTACAGCAAGCGCCCGCTGGCCTGGACGAAGGACCCGGTGGAAAGGGTGGTCATCAGGATGATGAGGGCAAAGGCCCCCAGGATGATCCCGGTCATCAGGCGCAGGACTCGCTGACAGCTCTGGATGCGCTCCTGGGCTTCGAGAGCGAAATTTCCCGTGCTCATCTGCCTCCTCATCGGTGTTTGTTCTTTATCCACTCAGCGGCCAGCCGGCGGCCCTGGCCATCTGCTTCCAGCACCGCCTCCAGAGAATCGGCCGGGGCCGGGGCCGGGGTTTCGAGCACCTGCCGGTTGAGCGCGGCGATGTCCAGAAAACCGATCTCCCCCCGCAGAAAGGCCGCCACCGCCACCTCGTCGGCCCCGCTGAGCAGGGCCGGAGCCGTACCCCCCAGGCGGCCAGCCTGGTAGCACAGATCCAGGCAGGGGAAGTTCTCCCGGTCCGGGGCGGTGAAACGCAGCTGCCCCACCCGGGTCAGGTCCAGCCGCTCCAGGGGAGCCGGCCGGCGGCGGGGATGGGTGAGGGCGTACTGGATGGGCAGGACCATGTCGGTCCTGCCCAGATGGGCCAGCAGGGCCCCGTCGGTGAACTCGGCCAGGGAGTGGACCACCGACTCGGGGTGGATCACCACCTCCACCTGCCCTATCCCCACCCCAAAGAGCCAGCTCGCCTCGATGACCTCGAATCCTTTGTTCATCAGGGTGGCCGAGTCCACACTGATCTTGGCCCCCATCTTCCAGGTGGGGTGACGCAGGGCCTGTTCGGGCGTGACCCCGGCCAGCTGGGCGCGGGTCTGCCCGCGAAAGGGTCCGCCCGAAGCGGTCAGGATCAACCGCGCCAGGGAGCCCTCCTCCTCCCCCTTGAGGCACTGCCACAGGGCATTGGGCTCGCTGTCCAGGGGGAGGATCTGTCCCCCGCTGGCCCGGGCGGCGGCCAGCAGCAGACCGCCGGCCATGACGATGGGCTCCTTGTTGGCCATGCCCACGGTCTTGCCCGCTTCCAGCCCCGCCAGGGTGGGCCGCAGACCCACCCCGCCCACCAGGCCGTTGACGACCAGGTCGGCCTCGGGCAGAGAGGCCAACTGGCAGAGCCCCTCTTCCCCGCAGAGCACTTCGACCCCGGGGAGTTGCCCGCCTACCACCTCCTGGTCGCGCGGATCAGCCACGCACACCCAGGTCGGCTTCCAGGCGCGAGCTCGGGCCACCAGCTTTTCCACCTGCCTGCCCCCGCTCAGGCCCAGCACCTGGTACTCTCCGCCCAGCCCTGCCAGCACCTTGAAGGTGGTGTCGCCGATGGAGCCGGTGCAACCCAGCACGACGACCTGCTTCATATATCCAGCACTACCTGGGCCTTCCAGCCCTCCGAGTCGCCGACCAGGGAGAAGAGGTGCAGGGTCACGGCCTTGACGTCCACCAGCAGTTCGTGGCGACTGGGGTCCAGCCGTTCGCCCCACAAATGGGCGCGCAGGCAGTACCCCTCCTGAAGCCTCAGTTCTTCGGGCAGCAGCAAGAGTCCTTCGGCGTCCTTGTAATAGATAAGTTCCTGCAAAAAATCGAAGAGCAACAGGTCCAGGCATGAATTGACCAACTCCAGGGGTCGCTCCTGGCGCCGGGCAATGCTGCCCAGATCCTGCACCATCACCCTCAGAGTCGCCGCTGCCGCCGAGGTGAATACCTCCTCGGCGCTGGCGCCCCAGGCCCTGAAGGCCACATCGGCGATGGCGATGTCCTCGATGAATTCAAAGGGCAAGGGCGCATCCTTCGAGGCTGGCGATGAGTCCCCGGCGCTGCGCTGCCATCCCCGGCCCTATGCACACCAGGCCGGGGCGTCCCCGGCTAGCCGGCTCCAGCTGCCAGCGGCCAGCCACGTAATTAAATAACCACAATTCCCCGTCCAAGCGCACAAAGCCCTTGGCCCGGTACACCTGTTCGGGCCAGCAGGACACCACCTCTTCAAAGCAGGCCCGGCTCAATTCGGGTCCCGCCTCCCAGGAAAAGGACTCCAGCTCCTGCGCCTGGCCTGGGCCGGCGGCTTCCAGGCTCGGACGCGCCGGATGAGGCCCCCCCAGCAGGCGCGGGTCCAGCACCCCGAAGCTGGTCTCCACCAACACGGCCTGGCCATTGACCTGGCGCAGGCGATCCCGCACCTGGGCCAGCTGCTCTGGGGCCACCAGGTCGATCTTGTTGAGCAGGAGGATGTCAGCCACCCCGATCTGGCTGCGCTCCGCGTACCCCAGCTGCGGGAACCGGCAGCAGGCGTCGGCGTCCACCACCACCACCACGGCCTCCAGGCGCACCTGGGGCAGGTTCTGCTCTATATCCAGCACCAGGGCGTCAGCCTCGGCCACCCCGGTGGTCTCCACCAGGATCAGTTCGGGCCCCACCCCGGCCAGCAATTCCTCCACGGCCTGGGCGAATTCGCCGGCCAGCGAGCAGCACACGCATCCCCCGGGCAATTCGATCAGCCGCAGGTGCTGCCCTTCGAGAATCTGCCCGTCGATGCCCAGTTCGCCGAATTCATTGACGATCAGGGCCACCCGGCCCAGGTCCTGGGCCAGCAGGTGGCGCAGCAGGGTGGTCTTGCCGCTGCCCAGAGAGCCGGCCACCACCTGCATGGGCGTCCGGGCGCTCATCCCTTGACATTCCCTATGGGCCTGAAGCGCGCCACCGGGCGGCTGATCCCGGCTTGACGGGTGGCCTCGATCACCTCGTCGATGTCCTTGTACGCCCCGCCGGCCTCCTCGGCCAGGCCCCGGTACGAGGTGGTGCGCACGTAGATGCCCCGCTCCTCCATTTCGCGCTGCAACTTGCGGCCGTCCCAGCGCTTCTGGGCCTGCTGCCGGCTCATGGTGCGGCCGCTGCCGTGGGCGGTGGTGAAGAAGGTCTGGGCCCCGGAAGCCACCCCCAACAGCAGGTAGGAGCCGGTCTCCATGCTGCCGCCGATGATCACCGGCTGGCCGTGCTCCCTGAACTCGGCGGGCAGCTCCGCATGGCCCGGGCCAAAGGCGCGGGTGGCGCCCTTGCGGTGCACCAGCAGCCGGCGCCGCTGTCCGCCCACCTCGTGCTCCTCCAGCTTGGCGGTGTTGTGGGCCACGTCGTAGACCAGCTGCATGCCCATGGACTCGGATGGACGGCCCAGGACCTCGGCAAAGACCTCGCGGATGCGGTGGAGGATGACCTGGCGGTTGGCGAAGGACATGTTGATGGCGCACTTCATGGCCGCGAAGTACTCCTGCCCTTCGGGCGAGTCGAAGGGGGCGCAGGCCAGTTCCCGGTCCCGCACCTCGATCCCGTACTTGCGATTCATCACCTCCAGGAAGAGCCGCAGGTAATCGGTGGCCACCTGGTGGCCGAAGCCGCGGCTGCCGCAGTGGAACATCACCACCACCTGGTGGTCGCCGCCGATGCCGCAGGAGGCTGCCGCGCCAGGGTCGAGGATGTCCTGGGGGTGGGCCACCTGAATTTCCAGATAGTGGTTGCCCGAGCCCAGGGTGCCGATCTGACTGAGCCCTCGCTCGATGGCCCGCTGGCTGATCTTGGCCGCATCCGCCCCGGCCATGCACCCTTGCTCCTCGGTGCGGCGCAGGTCTTCGGGCCAGCCGTAGCCTTTCTCCACGCACCAGCCGGCCCCCTGCTCCACGGCCTGGCAGAATTCCCTGGGGTTGAGCTGCAAGAAGCCGCTGCTGCCCACCCCGGCCGGCACCCGCTCGAAGAGGCGGTCCACCAACCGCTTCAGGTGAGGTTTGACCTCCTCGGCCCTCAGGTCAGTGCGCACCAGGCGCATGCCGCAGTTGACGTCGAAGCCGATCCCGCCCGGGGAGATCACCCCGCCCTGCGCCGGATCGGTGGCCGCCACCCCGCCGATGGGGAAGCCATAACCCCAGTGGCCGTCTGGCATGCACAGGGCGTACTCGGCGATCCCCGGCAGGCAGGCCACGTTGGTGACCTGGTCGTAGACCCCCTGGTCCAGCTCTTCGACCAGCTTCTCGGTGGCATAGATCCGGGCCGGCACCCGCATCCCCTGCTTGTAGGAGACCGGGAGTTCCCAGACGGTGGGCGAGAGCTGTTTTAGCTGTTCCGGGGCGGCCAAGCTTCAGTTGGGGTTGAGGTTGCTCTTGGGACGGGACTGCTGGCGGGAGGGGCCGCCCCGGCGGCGGTTGCGCAACCGGCCGGTGTAGCGCACCGCCCTGGTCTCGCGCACCACCATCACCTTGACCTGGCCGGCAAAGGTCAATTCGTTCTTGACCCGCTCGGCGATGTCGAAGGAGAGGATGGCCGCGTCGTCGTCGCTGATGCGGTCGCCGCGCACCATCACGCGGATCTCCCTTCCGGCATTGATGGCGAAGACGTCCTTCACCCCCTCGAAGGAATTGGCGATCTCCTCCAGGCGCATGATGCGGCGGGCGTAGCCTTCGAGGTCTTCGCGCCGGCCCCCCGGCCGGATGGAGGAGATGGTGTCCGCGGCCTTGACGATGAAGCAGATGGGCGAGATCCGCTCGTGGTCCTCGTGGTGCTCGGCGATGACCTCCTTGACCACCGGGTGCTCGTCGAACCGGTCGGCCAGGTTGACCCCCAGTTCGATGTGGGAGCCTTCCATCTCGCGGCTGACGGTCTTGCCGATGTCGTGCAGCAGGCCCGCCCGCCGCGCCAGGCGCACGTCCAGGCCGATCTCGGCGGCCATCAGCCCGGAGAGGTGGGCCACCTCCAGGCAGTGTTGTAATAGATTTTGGCCAAAACTGGTCCGGTACTTGAGCATGCCCACGTAATGGGGCAGTTCGGGATGGGTGTCGGTGGCGCCGATCTCGGCGAGGGCCTTGCGGCCGGCCCTTTCCATCTCCTCCTCGACGTTCTGCTTGCACTGCTCCACCACTTCCTCGATGTGGTTGGGCGTGAAGCCGCCGTCGGCGATCAGCCGCTCCATGGCCCGGGCCGCCACCTCCCGCTTGGCCGGGTCGAAGGAGGAGAGCAGCACGGTGTCCGGGGTGTCGTCCACCACCACCTTGACCCCGGTGGCGGTCTCAAAGGTGCGCACGTTGCGCCCTTCCTTGCCGATGATGCGGCTCTTGATGCTCTCGCTGGGCAGGGTCACCGTGGAGGTGGAGACCTGCACCGCCTCGTCCACGGCGCAGCGCTGGATGGCCTGGGCGATGATCTTCTTGGCCTCGCGCTCGGACTCTTCCCGCACCCGCGCCTGCTCGGCCCGGATCAGCGCCGCCGAGCGGGCGCGCACCTCGCCGGCCAGGTGCTCCAGCAGCTGCTCCCTGGCCTCTTCGGCGGTGAGATTGGCGGTCATCTCCAGTTTCTGGCGGTAACTCTCCAGGGCGCGCTGGACCTCGGCCTCGGTTTCCTTGTTGATCCCCTCCTGGAGAGCCAGCCGCTTTTCCTGGGTGCGCAGGCGGGCCCACTCCTTCTGCAGTTCCTCGCGCTGGTTGTTCAGCTCGCGGCTGCGGGATCCCAATTGCTTATCGCGCTGGGCCATTTCCTGGGCCTGGGCCTCCAGGGCCTTTTCCTGTTCGGTGCGCTGCTTGTACCACTGGTCCTTCTCTTCGAGCAGCTGGAGGCGCTGGGCCCGATCTTCCTCGGCCAGGCGCCGCTGGGCGCGCTGATCGGCCTCTTCCTCCAGCTGGACCAGGGTATTCTTCTTCATCTGCTGGCTCAGGAAGTACCCCAGGACCCCACCCAGGACCAACATGCCCAGATAATTGAGAATGGAGATGGATTCGTTCATGGATTATCGTCTCGCTCGCCCTCTGGATGGTCGTCTAACGGCGAGGCCGGCTGACCGCCTCGTCGAGTGCCGCGCGCATCATCGCCGCCCGCTCAGCCCCGTCCTGCCAGCGCTCCTGGATCTGGGGGGCCAGGGTGTGCACCGGATCGAAATAGTAAAAATAGGCCCCAGGGCGCACGGTGGGGCTGGTGAAGACGGCGATGCCGTGCTCGCGGTCGTAGTGCTCATAAGAATGTACATCGCGCTTGCCCCCCCCGCCCATGGTGTCCAGCACAAAGGCCGGGACGTTGAAGCCGGCGGTGGTGCCCCGCACCTGCTTTTCGAGATCCATGGCCTGCTGCAGGGTGGTGCGCAGTTCCTCGACGCCCTTGACCATGTCGTGGACAAAGACGTAATAGGGTTGCACATTGACATGGCCCAGCCGTTTGACCAGCAACTGCATGGTCGCCGGCTCGTCATTCACCCCGCGCTGCAGCACGCACTGGTTGCGCACCACGATCCCCTGTGCCGCCAGGCGGTCCAGCCCGGTGCGGGTGATGGCGGTAATCTCGCGGGGATGGTTGAAATGGGTGTGGAGAGCCACTGACTTGTGGAGCTGCCGGCTGCGTTCGACCACCCGCAGCAGGGCCCCCACCCACGCCTCGTCCCCCACCAGCTTCTGGGGCATGACCGCCGGCCCCTTGGTGGCAAAGCGCAGGCGGCGGATGTTGTCCATCTCCAGCAGGGTCCGGCCGATGTGCTCCAGGTGCTCTGGGCGGAGGTTGTACACATCCCCGCCGCTGACCACGATGTCCTCCAACTCGGGGCGCGAGGCGATGTAGGCAAAAGCCTGGTCCCAGCGCTCGGTGCTGGCCCCGAAGTGCACCTTTTCCACCTTGGGGGTGTCCAGGCCCACGGCGTAGGAACGGGTGCAGAAGCGGCAGTAGACTGGACAGGTGTCCAGGGCCAGGAAGAGGGCGCGGTCGGCGTAGCGGTGGGTGAGCCCGGGCACCGGCGAGTGCTCCTGTTCGTGCAGCGAGTCCAGCGCCAGTTCGGGGTGGTCCGGCACCCAGCGCGAGGCCAGGGGCAAAAACTGGATGCGCAGCGGGTCCTCGACCGGATGGCTCCAGTCGATCAGACTCAGGATATAGGGGGAAATGCGCAGGCTCATGGTCGAGCGCAGCACCCCCTGGCCCACGTCCTGGTAGAAGGAGGCGGGCACCAGATCTCCCAGCACCTCCTGGAGCTTGGCCACGCTGGTGACGCAGTTGCGGCTCTGGAAACGGTGGTCGTGGAACTCCTGGGCGCTCAGTCCCCGATACGCGGGTAGCTGGCGCCAGAAATCGTCGCCGCGCAGGTCCTTGTGGGAGAGGGCCGCCGGGACTGCCGGCGGCCGCAGACCTGGCGACGGTGCAGCGGGTTCGCGGACTTGGCTCATGACACTCCCCTCCCTAGCGGTCCTTGCTGTCCTTGATCAGCAGATCCAGGAACTCCTCGCGCACCACCTTGTCTTCAAAGCAGCCGCGGATGGCCGAGGTGGTGGTGTAGGCCCCCGGCTTCTCCACCCCGCGCATCTCCATGCACAGATGCCTGGCCTCCATCACCACGATGGCGCCCTGGGGCTCCAGTTTCTCCACCAGCAGGTCGATGATCTGTTCGGTGAGCCGCTCCTGCAGTTGAGGCCGGTGGGCGTAGAAATCCACTACCCGGGGGATCTTGCTCAGCCCCACGATCCGCTGATCTGGAATATAGGCGATGTGGGCCCTGCCGAAGAAGGGAATCATGTGATGGGCGCAGACCGAGTAGAACTCGATGTCCTTGACGATCACCATGTTGCTGTATTTCTCTGCATTGGGGAAGGTGGTGAAGACCGGTTCGCGCTCCTCCTCGAGGCCCCGGAAGATCTCCAGGTACATGCGCCCGACCCGGTCCGGGGTGTCCTTCAGGTGGGGATCTTCGCGCGGCAGGCCGAGGACGTCCATGATCTGGGAGAAGTAGCCGGCGATCTGATCGACCTTGGCCCAGTAGGCCTTCTGGCCCCGGGAGCGCTGCCGGTCGTCGGGGTCATCCGGCTCGCGTCTGCTGCGTGCCATGCACCGTCCTATGGACTGGAGAACTGGCTGCCAAAGACAAAGGGGCAAAAGCCTGCGCTCTGCCCCTCTGCCGACGACTCGTGCCGGATCTTCAACTCAGCGACTCTAGACAGGCCTTGATCGCCGCGAAATCCGGCAGCACCTTGGCGTCGTCCGACACCGAGGCAAAACGGATGATGCCCTGCTTGTCGATCACGAAGGCGGAGCGCTTGGCCACCCCCTTCAGGCCGATGAGGTCCTCGTACTGGGCCCCGTACGCGGCGCTGACCTGCTTGTTGAAGTCGCTGAGCAGGGGGATGGTGATCTTCTCCTTCTCGGCCCAGGCCCCCAGGGCAAAGGGACTGTCCACGCTCAGGCCGAGCACCTCGGCGTTGAGCGCCTGGTAGGTGTTGAGGCCGGCAGAGACCTCGCACAGCTCCGCGGTGCAGACACCGGTGAAAGCCAGGGGCACGAAGAGCAGGACCACGTTGCTCTTGCCCTTGAAGGACTCCAGGCTCACCGCCTCCCGCTTGGTATTGGGCAGGGTGAAACCCGGGGCCTGGTCTCCTACTTTGATAGCCATCGGGGTTTTCCTTTCACTTGGCAGCCTGGAAACGGCGGGCCACCTCGGCCCAGTTGACCACGTTCCAGAAGGCGGCGATATAGTCGGGGCGGCGGTTCTGGTAGTTCAGGTAGTAAGCGTGCTCCCACACATCCAGGCCCAGGACGGGAGTGCCGCCCCCGTCCATGAGCGGGCTGTCCTGGTTGGGGGTGCTGAGCACCTCGAGCTTGCCCCCCTTGACCACCAGCCAGGCCCAGCCGCTGCCGAAACGGGTGGCGGCGGCGGTGGCGAACTTCTCCTTGAAGGCGGCAAAACCGCCCAGGTCGCGGGTGATGGCCGCCCCCAGATCGCCGCCGGGCTCCCCGCCGGCCTTGGGGGCCATGACCGTCCAGAAGAGGCTGTGGTTGGCGTGCCCGCCGCCGTTGTTGCGCACGGCCGTGCGGATGTTCTCGGGCACGGCGTTGAGATCCTTGATCAGATCCTCAACGCTTTTGGCCGCCAGCGCCGGATGCGCTTCGAGGGCCTTGTTCACGTTGGTGATATAAGCGTTGTGGTGCTTGCCGTGGTGGATCTCCATGGTGCGGGCATCGATGTGCGGTTCGAGCGCATCGAAGGCATAGGGCAGGGCGGGAAGGGTGTAGGCCATGGGGCTTCCTCTCAGGGTGAAGGTTGGGTGATTGGGTCTGGGTTTGCTGTTTCGGAGCGACGGTGATAGTCTTCGAGGGCAGCGCTCAGGGCATCGGCGGCCAGCGCCGATGCGTGGGTCTTGAGCGGGGGAAGCCCCCCCAGGGCGGCGTTCACCTCCTCGCTGGTGATGCGCCGGACCTGATCCAGGCTGACACCCGCCACCAACTCGGTCAACATCGAGCCGGCGGCGATGGAAGCGGCGCAGCCGAAGGTCCGGAACCGGGCCCGCAGCACCCGTGCTCCCCGGATCTCCAGGTAGAGCTGCAATTCGTCTCCACAAGCCGTATTCTCGGCCCGGCCCACTGCATTGGCCCCCTCCAACATCCCCGCGTTGCGCGGGTGCTGATAATGTTCCAGGACAGTGGCGTTATACAGAGGCCCAACCTCCCTTTAACTCACTGGGGACGAAGGAGTTGCAAATACAACCTCACTGAGGGGCCACGCGCAATATACACGGCCCTTATGAGCTTGTCAACCCACTTGTCCCTGCGGGCTCAAACCTTGAGATTGACCAGGCCTCCGCCCTTGTTCTTCCAGTACTTGCGGGCCAGTTGGACCAGATCCCACATCAGGGTATCCCGCGCCATGGCATCGATGAGGGCCTGCTGCCTGGCCCCCTCTTCCCTGGCTATCAGCCCCATCCCCTGCAGCATGGTGAGATGGTGAATCACTCCGGTCTGCAGCAAGGTGCGGTTCATCTCTGACAGGGGGATCTGGCTCTTGTCGGCGAACTCCTCCAGGAGCTGCTGGTAGAGATCTGCCAGCTCGCCGGTCAAGGTGACTTCGATCTTGAAGGCTTTTTCCATCGCGGATTCCCGCTGACCACCGCTCTGGTGCTGGCCGGTGCGCTGTCTGCGGCTGGTAATATAGAGAGAGGTGGGGGGCTGTCAAGATAGATAAGGCTACTTGCCGATCAGGTCGTGCCGGCGCAGCAGGTGGCGGAAACGGTCGTAGGTCAACCCCAGGGCTTGGGCCGCCTGTTTCTGGCTGCCTCCGGCCTGTTCCAGGGCCCGGCGCAGCAGGCCGGCTTCCAACAACCCCAGCTGCTCGTCGAAGCTGCCCCGTGCCGCCGCTGCCGGGAGTTGTCCATGCACCTCGGGGGGCAGATCCTCGGCGCCCACCTCCTGCCCCCTGGCCACGCACAGAGCCCTTTCCACCGCGAATTTGAGTTCGCGCACATTGCCCGGCCAGGGGTACGCCTCCAGCGCGGCCAGGGCGGGCCGGCTGAAGGGCCGCAGGGCGATGGAGGGCACCTCGCGGCACAGTTGGACGGCGAAGAACTCCACCAGGGGAGGGATGTCCTCGGGGCGTTCGCGCAGGGAGGGCAGCAGGATCACCGAGAAGCGCAGCCGGTCGTAGAGATCGGCGCGAAAACGACCGGCCCCGATCTCCTGGGGTAGGTCGGCGTTGGTGGCCGCCACCACCCGCACGTCGACCTTGAGGGTGCGGGTACTGCCGATGCGCTCGAATTCCTGGTACTCGATCACCCGCAGCACGTTCTTCTGGAACTCGAGGGAGGTGTTGCCCACTTCGTCGAGAAAGAGGGTGCCCCCGTCGGCGCTTTCGAAGCGGCCCCGGCGCAGTTCGGTGGCGCCGGTGAAGGCCCCTTTCTCGTGGCCGAAGAGTTCGGATTCCAGTAGGGGGGCGGAAAGGGCGGCACAGTTGAGCTTGACAAAGGGCCGCTCGCGCCGGTCGCTGCCGTAGTGCAGGGCAGCGGCGATCAGTTCCTTGCCCGTGCCCCGCTCGCCCTGGATGAGCACCGGGCGCGGGATGGAGGCGATGCGCTCCACTTGTTCGAGAATGCCCTGGATGGCCGGACTGCGGCTGACGATCTGGTAGCGCCGCCCCAGTTCGCCGCGGTAGAAGACGTTTTCCCGCCCCAGGGCCTCGTTCTCGGCCCGCAGGCGGGCGTTGTCGCGCAGCACCTGGAGCATGCGCTCCACCTTCTCCATCCCTAGTTCCAGCTTGTCCTCTACATAGAGATCCTTCTCGATGAAATCGGCGGCCCCTCCCTGGATGGCCTGCACCGCGGCCTCGACGCTGCCCTTGCCGGTGAGGATGATCACCGGCAGCTCGGGCCGGCGCTCTTTGAGCTGTCTGAGGATCTCGATGCCATCCGGCTCCCCCTGCCCGAAATCCATGTCCAGGACGGCCAACTCCACCTCCTCCCTTTCCCGGTCGAGGTGCTCGACCAGCGCCGAGCCGCTGGCAAAGGCACGGACCTGTTTGCCGCGCTCCTGCAGCTTCCTGGCCAGCAATTCGCGCACCTCCGGTTGGTCGTCGGCGATGAGCACCCTGCCTTTTTGGCGGTCTTTCATGGGCTTTCAGCCGAGCGCCTGCAGCTGAGCGGCACT
This sequence comes from Candidatus Latescibacterota bacterium, assembly GCA_016187725.1. Classification (GTDB taxonomy): domain Bacteria; phylum Latescibacterota; class UBA2968; order UBA8231; family UBA8231; genus SICG01. The sequence continues at coordinate 5,759 of JACPJE010000271.1, read as the reverse complement.
CACCTCGAAATTGATGGGCAGATCCAGGCGGAACACCGTGCCGTGCCCCATCCTGCTCTTCACCCTCAACTCGCCGTGGTGGGCGTGGGCGATGCGCCGGGCGATGCTCAGTCCGTACCCGTTGCCCTGCTCCTTGGTGCTGAATCCGGGATCGAAGATGTGGTCCAGGTGCTCAGGCGGGATGCCAGGGCCGTCGTCCTCCACCTCGATGAAGACCAGGGCCTGGTCCAGATCGCAGCCCAGACCCACGGTGAGGTTGCCGCTCCTGCCCCCCAGCGCCTCCAGGGCGTTGAGGCACAGGTTGAGCAGGGCTTCGCGCAACAGCCTCTCGTCCGCCTCCACCGGCGGCACCTCCTCCTGGATGCGCAGCAGCAGGCGCACCGGGCTGGCCTGGATCCTGACCGCCTCGCAGACCCGCCGCACCACCAGCGTCGGGTCCAGCAATGCCAGGCGTACCTGTTCTGGTTTCATGGCCCCCAGGTACTTCACCCACTCGCCGTACAGGCGTTCCTGTTCGGCGGCCAGCTCGCTCAATTCGCCTTCCCAGGCAGCGCTGCCCCGCGCCTGCCGCATCAGGCCGCGCATCCGGCTGCCCATCAGCCCCATGAGGTTCTTGAGCTGGTGCCCCTTCGAGTACAGCCCCTGGTAGGTCTGCTCCCGGCTCAATTCCATCAGCTCCAGGGAAAGGCGGGCCAGGACCTGGGGCGCCCGCGGTCCGAACTCCTCGGCGATGTGGCCGTATTCCTGGGACAATTCCTCCGCCTCGACGTGGTAAAAGAAAAGCCTGGCCAGATGCACATAGGGAGAGGCCAGGACCGGGTCCAGCTGGATGGCCACCTTGAATTCCCCTAGGGCGCCCAGGAACTGCCCGCTCTCCAGCAGCAGGAGCCCCAGGCTGTCGTGGCCGGGAGCCGAGAGGGGATTGAGGGCCAGGCCGCGGCGGTAGATTCTGATGGCCTGGGGACGGGTCTGGAGTTCTTCGGCGTAGAGGTTGCCCAGGGCGAAACAGACCCGGTCCTCCCCCCCATAGGACTGGCCGGCTTCACAGGCCTGCAGGATGGCCTCGAGGTGGGCGATGGCCTGCCTGGTGCTCCCCCCCTGGCTGCGCCCCTGGCGCACGCAGAGCAGGGCCAATTGGAAACGCGCCTCCAGATGGCCCGCTTCGGCGGCCTGGGAGAAGACCTGCGCGGCCTGACTCACCTGCCCGGCCTGCAGCAGGACCACCCCCTGGCGGAAGTCTCCTTCCCCGGCCTGCAAGCCCGGTTCCTCGGCCATGGGTTCTAGCGGTTGATCAGCCGCCAGCCGTAGTAGACCAGGAACACCACCACCGCGGCGGTGACGAGCAGGGCGATCAGGGAGAACAGCAAACCGATGGTTTTGAAGAGCAGTTTCACCCCGATGACCAAGCCGATGACCAGCAGAAAAGCGCCCAGTATCTTTGCCAGCATCTCAACCCCTCCTATTCCTTCGCCTGCTTCATTTCCAGGTGTTCCAGCTTTTCGTCGATGGCCAGCACCACTTCCTGGATGTCGGTCAGCCGGCGCTCCACCTCCGCCAGCCGCTGTTCCAGCAACCGGGACTGTTCGGCCACCTGTCCTCCCTGTTCGGCGCGGGCCTTGACAAACTTGAGCAGGGCCACGGCGCACAGGATCAGGGCGGTGCCCACAAAGGGGGCCATCCAGGGCTCGACCATCGCTTCCCTCCCTTGACTCAGGCGCTCTCCACGCTGCGCGACCAGTGCTTTTCGTGGGCAAAGAGAAATTCGGGGAAGCGGTACACCATCATTCCAGAATCGGTGACCTCCACCTCGGCGTACCCCCCGTCGGCCAGTTCCCTGAGGATCTCCTCGGCCTCCTGGACCATCAAACCAGTGTCAGCGGCGGCTTCGGCCACCATCAGGCGCCCGCCTTTCTGGCGGGCCAGCCGCACGATGCGGTTCTGCTCCTTGCGGTGGCGCACCAGCAGGGCGGCGGCGTCCAGCTTGCGGGCCAGCAGCCAGAGCAGGCCACCCAGCAGCACCAGGGCCACCCCGATGGACAGGGGTTCAAAGCGGGTGAAGAGCCCGTAGAGTACCATCCCCAGCCCGATGGGGATCAGGGGCACGGCGCAAATCTTGAGAAAGAGGGCTCCCAGTCTTTTCAGTCCGCCTTCCATTGAAAACCTCGCCTTCAGCTTGGCATCCTCGATGGCCCTTTGCAGTTCGCCCATGGCTTCACCCCTGCTTCTTGCTCACCCTGGCTTTGAGCTGGGCCAGTTCGCTCTCCACCTGCTTGCCGGTGTCGAGTGCCCGGATCTGCTTCTCGATGTCGTCCTTGTCGCTGGCCATCTCTTCGTAGGCCTCGGCCTCGGCCTCGGAACTCTCGATCTTCTGCTCGAAGCGCTCGAAGCTGGAGAAGGCGCCAGACCCCAGCCCCGACATGCTCTGGGCCATCTGCTTGCGCGCCTGGGCCGCCCGATGCCTGGCCACCAGCGCCCCTTCGCGGGCACGGGCCTCTTCCAACTTGACCTTGAGTTCGCCCAGCTGGGTCTTGAGCTGGGTCACGGTCTGCTTGCTCTCCTCCAGGGCGGCCCCCAGTTCGTCCCTCATGTTCTGAAAGACCGCCTTGCGCTCCAGGGCCCGGCGGGCCAGTTCGTCGTCCCCCCCTTCCACCGCCCTTTCGGCCCGGCGCTGCCATTCCTCCACCTGCCCCACCTTTTCGGTGTGCTGGCGTTCCAGGCGCTTCTGATTGGCTAGGGCAGTGCCCACCGAAGCAGTGGCCTTGTTCACCGCCTCCTCCATCTCCCGCACCATCTGCCGGATCATCTTGTCTGGTTCTTCGGCCCGGTCCAGCAATTCGTTGATATTGGCCTTGAGGATGTCTGCCATCCGCGAAAAAATGCCCTTTGCCATTGCTCCACGCTCCTTGATGGGTCTAGAATGGCCTTCCCGCGGATGGGTGGTGCAAGAGGTGTGCCAGGAATTTCCCCTTTGTGAAATCCACAAATAAGATTTTGTATCCCAATAATTTATCATCTTTCATTTACATCTCAACTCCAGGTGCGGGTGGCCGCCGGCGCCAATTTGGGTGGCCCGTGCTGCCAGTTTTAAATCTACGAAGTGATGCGCTTTGACAAAAACCCCGCCTTTGCGGAACTTTTCTCGGTTACTGCGGTTAATTTATATTCGAATCCAATCTCGTGAAAGGAGGGTGCCTCAAGCATGTATCGCCTCGGATTGCCCAGTGCCCTTTTCCTGGTGGGCCTCTGCCTGGTACACTGCAGTCGGGAACCCCAGACCAAAGCAAAAACCACCCCTGAGATGGTGCTCATCCCCGCCGGGGAGTTCCTCATGGGCGGCGAGAAGGCGGATCTGGAGGGTTTTGCCAAGAGCAACTACCTCAACTACGAAGCCGAATACCCCCGCCACCAGGTCAAACTCAGCGCCTATTACCTGGACAAGTACGAAGTCACCAACGCCCAGTACCAGGAGTTCCTCGCCTATCTGGAGCAGCACCAGGACACCTCCATGAACCACCCCGGCCAGCCGGCAGACCAGGACCACCTGCAGCATTATATCAACGAGCAGATGACGGCCGACAACCAGCCGGCCACCGGGCTCAACTGGTTCGACGCGTACGCCTATTGCAAGTGGGTGGGCAAACGCCTGCCCACCGAAGCCGAATGGGAATACGCGGCCCGCGGCCCCACCGAGGCGTACCGCAGATACCCCTGGGGCAACGAGGCGGTCAATGAAGATGGGATCTGGCGGGCCAACATCCGCCCCGAGCAGGGCTGGGGCGCCGACGGCTTCCGCTACACCGCGCCGGTGGGTTCCTTCCCCGACGGGGTCAGTCCCTTCGGGATCATGGACATGGCCGGCAATGCCGAGGAGTGGGTCTACGACTGGCTGGATGCCAGCTACTACCGCAACAGCCAGGGGGCCCAGGATCCCCAGGGACCCGCGGATGGGCACAACAAGGTCATCAAGGGCGGCTCCTTCGGCACCGACCCCATCCACATCCGCATCGCCACCAAGCTTTACGGGGCTCCAGAGGTCAAGTCGGAAATGCAGGGATGCCGCTGCGCCAAGGACTCCTGAGCGCCGCTGATCAAAGAACTGCCATTCTGGGAGTTGCCAAGCGCTCCGCGGTTTGCTATCCTATACGTCCAAATACCAACCCCCATTCAAGTTCAGAGGACTATCTATGAAGATGTACATCGGCGGCGCCTGGGTCGAGGGCAAGGAGAAGATCGAGGTGCTCAACCCCTTCGACGGCTCGGTGCTCGACACCGTGCCCAAGGCCACTCCCCAGGACGTGGAAACCGCGCTGGCCTCGGCGGCGCGCGGGGCCCAGGCCATGGCCAAACTCACCGCCTACCAGCGCTACCAGATCCTCCACAAGGCCTCCGAGCTGATGGCCGAAAGGCTGGAAGACCTGGGCCGCACCATCACCCTGGAGGAGGGCAAGGTCATCGCCGAGGGCCGCGGCGAGGCCGCCCGCGCCCAGGAGACCATCACCCTCTCGGCCGAGGAGGCCAAGCGCCTCAGCGGCGAGACCCTGCCCCTGGACGGGGCTTCCAACGGGGCCGGCAAGTTCGGGTTCACCCTGCGGGTGCCCTGCGGCGTGGTGGCGGCCGTCACCCCCTTCAACTTCCCGCTCAACCTGGTCTGCCACAAGGTGGGTCCGGCCCTGGCCGCCGGCAATTCGGTGGTCGTCAAGCCGGCCACTGACACCCCCCTCTCGGCCCTCAAGCTGACCCAGGTCCTGCTCGACGCCGGCCTGCCCCCCGAGGGCATCCAGTGCATCACCGGCTCGGGCGGGGTCATCGGCGACCAGCTCTGCGGCGATCCCCGGGTGCGCAAGATCACCTTCACCGGCAGCAAGGACGTGGGCGAACACATCTGCAAGGTGGCCGGCCTCAAGAAGGTGACCATGGAGCTGGGCTCCAACGCCCCGGTCATCGTCATGTCCGACGCGGATCTGGAAAAGGTGGCCAGCGCCACCGCCGCCACCGGCTTTGCCAACGCCGGCCAGGTGTGCATCTCGACCCAGCGGATCTTGGTCAATCAGAAGGTGTACGGCGACTTCATCGACGCTCTCAAGCCCAAGGTCGATGCGCTCAAGACCGGCAACCCCATCGCCGACGGGGTCAAGATGGGGCCGATGATCCGCGAGCAAGACGCCGTGCGGGTCAACGAATGGGTGCATGAGGCCGTGGCCAAGGGCGCCCGCCTGGTCACCGGCGGCACGCGCCAGGGCACCATGCACGCCCCCACGGTGCTGGCCGACGTGGACCCCAAGATGCGCGTCTCCTGCGACGAACTCTTCGGGCCGGCGGTGGCCCTGACTCGCTTTGACGACATCGACGAGGCCATCGCCCTGGCCAACGACAGCAACTACGGCCTGAGCGCCTCCATCTTCACCCAGAACATCGACTGGGCCCTCAAGTTCGCCCGCCAGGTGCAGTCGGGCAACCTGCACGTCAACTGGGGCACCATGTGGCGGGCCGACATGATGCCCTACGGCGGGCTCAAGGACAGCGGCATGGGCAAGGAGGGCCCCAAGTACGCAGTGGAGGAGATGACCGAGCTGAAGCTGGTGGTCTTCCACTAGGGATAGGGATTTTGCCGAGTATGACAGGCGGAGGGGAGATGACCCCGTAGGCCTCTCTCGGGGGGTGGTCGGGTAGGGAAGACCGCGTGGTGGCGTGGCCGGGTAGCGGAGCGAAGCGAGCGATGGGCGCAACGCCCCAACGTATGGGGCGTTGCGGGGGAAGGG
>JACPJE010000270.1 GCA_016187725.1 Candidatus Latescibacterota bacterium | reverse complement strand
GCCCCTTTGAGCAGATCCGTGCCCAGGATGAAGTTCTGGCCCGGCGGCAGGATCATCACCTGGATCTTGTCGCTCAGCCTTTGGATCAGGGAATACTGGATCAGGGCCGGGGTCAGGGATTGGGATAGCTGGAGGTTGGCCTCGGCCTGCTTCTCGGCCACCGCCAGGATCGCATTGCCCTCGCCCTTGGCCTTTTCCACGGCCTGCTCAGCCCGGTGCCGTTCCACCGCCACCTTCTGCTCTTCTTCCAGGGCCTGCTGGGTGGCGATCTGCTTGGCCTCGATGGCCTCTTTGAAGCCGGGTTGGAAGTCGATATTGTCCAGCAGCAGATCCACCACCTCGATGGAATACGAGGAGAGTTCGCTCTCCAGTTGGTTGCGCACGGTCTGGCGGATGCGTTCCCGGTTGGGGGCGATGTCCACGCTCTTGTACTTGACGGTCTCGTCCTTGAAGTTCTGAGCCACGCGCGGGGCGACCACCACCTCGAAATAATTCGGTCCCACCCGGCGGTAGAGATCCTGGATGGCCTGGGGGGAGACCCGGATATTGAGGGTCACCTCGACGAATACCTCCTGGGTCTCCTCGCTGAAGGCGGTGAGCATATTGTTGTTGCCCCGGTGGAACTTGTGGCCCTGGACCTGGATGTTGGCCAGCACCACCGAGCGCCAGGGGGCCACGAACTGCAGGCCTTCGCCCACCTGGCCGCTGATGGCGCCGAATTCGTAGACCACGCCGGTGTTCCCGGCGGGGATCTGGTGCACGGAGCCGGCGAGGGTATGCAGGCCGACCCACAGCGCCAGGACGAGTGGGGCCAGGTTCCTGAGCCGGTCACCCCAGGCAGCATCCTGCAGGGTAGCACCCTCCTGGCGCAGAGAGTTGCCCAGGGCGCGGAGCAGGAAGAAGACCACGATTGCCAGCATGAGACTGATGAAGTAGAACATGCGGCACCTCCTTGCGTGGTGATGGGCGGGGAGAGGGGGAAGCAGCTGCCAGTCCCACAAGTTTAAGGTACTGGAGGGTGAAGGGAAAATGGGCTGGGTGCAGGCGAGTTGACGGATGGAGCGCGGAGAATTATATTGAAATTCATCATGCCCTGAAGGGACAGCAGACGATGAAGCTCACGGCAGCGGACCGCTACTTCTACTTCTTTTATTTTTATGCCTTTAAACCCGGGGGCAAGAAGTAGCGGCACGCCTGCAACTACACACTTCTGGCCCCTGATGAAAATCAGGGGCCTTTTCTTTTTTTAGGAGGGGCCCATGCAACAGACCCAGGACCTGAACATCAGCGAGATGATCTCGCTGATCTCCCCGCGCGCCCTCAAGGCACAGCTGCCCATGACCGAGGCGGCCAACCGCACCGTGGTCGAGGGGCGGGAAGCGGTCAAGCGCATTCTGCGCAAGGAGGACCAGCGGCTGCTGGCTATTGTGGGACCCTGCTCCATCCACGATCCCGAGGGGGCCCGCGAGTACGCTGGCCGGCTGAACGCCCTGCGCCAGGAATTACAGGATAGGATCTGCGTGGTGATGCGGGTCTACTTCGAGAAGCCGCGCACTACGGTCGGCTGGAAGGGGCTGATCTACGACCCCCACCTGGACGGTTCGGATGACATGGGGGAGGGGTTGCGGCTGGCCCGCCGGCTCCTGCTCGATATCAACCAGCTGGGCCTGCCTGCTGGGACCGAGATGCTGGACCCCATCGCCCCGCAGTACAACGCCGAACTGATTTCCTGGGCCGCGATCGGGGCGCGCACCACCGAGAGCCAGACCCACCGCGAGATGGCCAGCGGCCTGTCCATGCCGATGGGCTTCAAAAACAGCACCGAGGGGAATCTGCAGGTGGCCATCAATGCCATGGAGTCGGCGCGCCACCCCCACAGTTTCCTGGGCATCGACCAGGAAGGACGGACCTGCCTGGTGCGCACCAAGGGCAATCCCTGGGGCCACGTGGTGCTGCGGGGAGGCAATGCCGGACCCAACTACGACGCCCAGAGCCTGGCCGAGGCCGCTGGCCAGTTGCGCCAAGCCGGCCTCGATCCGGTGCTGCTGGTGGACTGCAGCCACGCCAATTCCAGCAAGAAACACGAGCGCCAGGAAGAGATCTGGCAGGATCTGGTGCAACAGCGGGTGGAGGGGAACCGGGAATTGATCGGGATGATGGTGGAGAGCAACCTGGAGGAGGGGAATCAGAAGATCCCTGAGGATTTAAAAGAATTGCGCTACGGGGTCTCGATCATCGACGCCTGCGTGAGCTGGGAGACCACCGAGCGCATGCTTCGCCAGGCTTACGAGCAGCTGAGCAACTAGTGGCTCACCACAGGGAAGTCGCCGCGTCGGGGAGCGACCCACTCCGGCCTTTCCCAAGGCGCGTCCCGCCGCACCCCAACGTATGGGGTGCGGCGCAAAAAGCGCTGCTCTCCCCCAAGGCCCTACCCCCGCAACGCCCCATACGTTGGGGCGTTGCGCCTCGCTCGCTCTGGCTCCGCTACCCGGCCCCCGACCACGCGGACTTCCCTACCCGACCACTCCCCGGGAAAGTCCTGCGGGGTCATCTCCCCGCCGCTTGCTGTGACCGGCAAAATCCTTGTAGCGGGCTACTAGACTCAGTGGCTGGAGATGAGCCTATCTACTTCTTCGCGCAGGCGGTCTAGCACCTCGCCGTAGGTGAAGTGGCCCAGGTGTTGGGTGCCGCGTTTGAGATTGACGAAGTTGGGCGCGCACCACAGGCCCAGATCCGCGTCGTCCGTCTCGCCGGGACCGTTGACCCGGCAGCCCATCACCGCGATGGTGATGTGGTGTGCTTTGGCGTACTGGGTGACCTGGCGCACCTTGAGAGCCAGGTCCACGAAGGCCTCGTTCTCCACCCTGGAGCAGGAGGGGCAGGAGATGATGTTGAGCCCGCCGCCCAGGACCTTGGGCACCGAACGGAAGCGGCCGGTGTAGATGTCGTCGAGGATCTGCCGGCCCACGCGGATCTCCTCGCCCTTGTCGTCGAAGGGCACGGTGAGCGAGACCCGCAGGGTGTCGCCGATGCCCTGGGTGATGAGCTGCTCAAAGGCGATGCGGGTCTTGATGATGCCTTCGGGGGGCATACCGGCCTCGGTGACTCCCAGGTGGATGGGCACCTCGGGCCGCTGGGCGGCGAAGCGGGTATTGGCCTCGATCACCTTGGTGGGATCAGAATCCTTGAGCGAGACGCAGTAGCGGTTGAAGCCCAGTTCGTCGAGGATGGCGCAGTGTTCCAGGGCCGACTCGACCATGGGCGCGATCGAATCCTCAGCAGGAAAGCGCTCGGCCAGCTTGGGGTCCACGGAGCCGCAGTTGACCCCTACCCGCAGGGCGCAGTCGTTGTCGACGGCCTGCTCGGCGATGAAGGCCACCTTGTCGCGCACTGGGCGGTCTTTCTCATGGTGGTGGAGGTGGCCGGGATTGTAGCGGATCTTCTGGACGTGGGGGGCCACCTGGGCGGCCAGGCGGTAGTTCTCCTGGAGGTCCACGCTGAGGGGCACCTGGGATTGCGCGCTGAGGCGGGCCAGGGCCTCCACGTCCTGCCGGCTGTCCACGGCGATGCGCACCAGGTCAGCGCCGGCCTCCTGGAGCAGCTCCAGCTGCCGCCGGGTGGCGGGGATATCCTGGGTGCGGGTGGCGGCCATGCTCTGCACGGCGATGGGCTTACCCTCGCCGATGGTGAGCCGGCCGATCTGCACCGGGCGGGTGGGATTGCGCTTGATCGGTGTCATGTCCCCTAATAAAGCAACAGAAGGGATTCTGTCAAAAGCTCACCCCTTGGTCCCCTCTCCTGAAGGAGAGGGGGAAGCCGCCCTTCAGGATTTCAGCATCTCTCCCAGGATATCCGCCAGCCGGTCGATTTGGGCTTCGTCGTTGTAGACGTGGGTGGAGAAGCGCAGGGCGTTGTAATCCTCGTGAGGCAGCCCGCCCTCGATGGTGTAGGTGCCGGCCGCGGATTTGACCCAGATATTGTGCTCGTCGTGGAGCTGGGCGGCGAGGTCGCCGTTCCTGCCCTGGTCCAGGGCATAGGTGACGATGCCCGCCGAAGAGAGATCAGGCTGGGTGGGGGTGAGGCAGCGCAGGTGGGGCAGCGAGTCGAGGCGCTGGCGCAGGTAGGCGCTCAACTGGCGG
>JACPJE010000269.1 GCA_016187725.1 Candidatus Latescibacterota bacterium | reverse complement strand
TCAGCTTATGCCAACTGACCTCGCCCGTCAACCCCCATCATTCGCCATGGTCAGCCAGACCGGGCTGAGTAGTTACCCTTTGTTTGAATGTTAGCTTTTGGAAGAAAAGAGGAGAAGGTTAGATTGTGGGACGAGGGGTTAGACTCAACCTTTGTTTGGGTTTTACCCCTGACAGGCCCAACCTGTTCCCCTCACCACCATGCCGAACTGAAGTGATAACTTTTTACACGTATTCCGATCATACCCCAGGTGTGCGCGCCGGTGAGGTAGATGGCGCGGCCCGAGCCGTCGCTGAAGTAGCGTGAATTGCTGTCGAGGACACGGAGCGGCGAGGTGATCGGGGCGAGCTACCTCGGCATGTGCTGGGGCCCCTCAGGGCGAGCGGCGGGACGGCAGCGCCTTGCTGGTGCCCGCGCCGAACTCATAGGGACCGATGTCGTACCCGGCTCCCTGCGGCCTGGGGTTGCCGTCCAGATCCGTGGCCGGCGCGCCGAGGTCGGTGCCCGCGTCGATGCAGGGGCTGCCGGAAGCCAGGTGGTAGTCCCCGGTGCCGTCAGCCTGGTAGTCGACGAGTTGTGGGTTTGCGCTCACCGTGTCCTGGCTGCGAGCGCCGCCCGCGGTCAGTATGCCGCCGCGGGCATTGCCGAAGACGCAGTTGTTGAGATACCTGTTCCGATTGCCCACGTACCCGTTGCCGCCTTCCTCGATGCCGCTGCCGCTGTTGTGCACGCAGATGTTGTTGGCCACGAGGCAGTCATTGGCGATCACCCCGTTCGGGTTGCCGTCCGACGGGCTGGCCGCGGCGATGAGGATGCCGGCCCGTCCGTTGTTGAACACCAGGTTGCTGGCCACCGTGGCGCCGGAGAACGCGTGGTACCCATGGATACCCCAGCCGACGTTGTGGTACACGATGTTGTTGGTGCATACCTCGCCGCTGGGGAAGGACAGGTAGATGCCGTGCACCCGGCCGCTCTGGCGGGAGACGCCGAAGGCGCCGATGTCGTGGACCACGTTGCCGGAGATGAGGGCGTCGTGCAGGGCGTATCCCGCCTCACCCGCGTCATCGACGATGCCCGCGCCCGTGCGCTCGGTATCGGGGTTGGGCATGTCGTGGATGTGGTTGTCGAGGATGGCGTTGTGGTTGCCGACGTTCCAGATGCCGCGGAAGGCCAGCTCCGACGACAGGTCGAAGCCGACGATGTCGACGTAGTCCGCCAGGATCGAGAGGCAGGCATGCGAGCGGCTGCTGTGCACGATCCGCGCACCCCATCGGGTATCGGAGACGAAGTGGATGCGGGCGTCCGCCGTGCCGCTCGTGCGCAAGACGATCTCGCCGGAGAGGTAGGTGCCCGGCGCTACGTGCACCGTGTCGCCGGCCTGCGCTGCCTGGGCGGCGCGCTTTGGCGTGGCCCAGGGATGGGCGGCAGACCCGTCTGCCGAGTCGCTGCCGGTCGGGGACACGTGGTACGCCGGGTGCAGCCGCCCGCGGTCCGCGTCTCCGACGGCAACCACGTCCTCGCCTCCACGGCAGGCGCTCACCCCCACGACTGAAACGGTGAGCAGCAGCCCGATACTCCTACAGTTCACTGCGCCATCGGCTCCCCTGCGCGCGCCGGCCCGCCGTCTCCCGAATAACCCGCTACTCCGGTCCCCGCAATGGTCGTGATGATCCCCTGAGCCAACCGGTGACCCCAAAGCATCAGGAGGAAAGAACATCCCAGGACTTTCCGTAACCGTTTCATAGAACCCTCCGGGCGAGGAAAAACAAAAACCGCACTGCCTTTCAGTTCCGGACGTGCGGCTGTCTTTAGGTGGCCGGCTTGCCCCGTCCCTGCTCCCCCTCCCAAGTCGGTCAGATGAGGACCCGCACCTTTACGTCCCTACCTTTCGGCAGGTTTGCCTTTTTTGGATCAAGAGATATAGGGTACGACGAGTACTATCCACATAGGCCCGAAAACCTCCGGTAAGGCTTTTTATTCGGCGGCGGGTCCGCCGTCTGGCGAATACGATCAAGGTCAAAGTGGTATTTGCCAAAGGGGTTGATGTGCTTCCGCATCAAGGTTGCGCCAGAGCTGTACGGTTTCCTGAATGACTTCCGTCAGCAATTGCGTGATCGCTTTTTGGCCACGCGGTTTACTGCCTATTGACCGCTTCCGCTCCGCCATAGAGGCCTCCGCTGGGCTAGCTTTGTGCGCTGTAACCACATTCTGCGCACTTCCAGTTTAGGGCTTTTGCCGGCGGAGGGAAAGAGGACCCCTCCTTAACGGAGGTTTTCGGGCCGATGTGGTTAATACCCCTATTCCTGCTGCACCGCGGCCCCATCGGTGGCTTTCATGCCCGGGGTTTCACCATCACCGGCAGTACGACCAGATTGGCTAGGGTCTCTCCGGCCAGCGAACAATAGCCATCGACGAAATCGGCAAAGGCCTCGTCCACCACGAAGGAAACGTCGGGTCGTGCCATCGCCAGCCGGCACAGCGCCTCCCGGTTGCAGAGCTGGCCCGTAGGATTGTTGGGCTGGCCCAGGAAGACCAACTCCCCGCCGTGCAGGCGTCTCTCCAACCTCTCCAGGTCCAACCGGAACTCTTCCTCTGGCCGCAGCGGCAGGTGCTCCACCTCCAAGCCTGCCAGAGTACTAACACGCGCATAGTCGATGTAGGAGGGGGCCGGAACGAGCACCTCCCGGCATTCGAGTACTCGCGGCAGCAAGTTGACGGTGCGGCGGCGAGCGCAGGCACGAATCCTGGGATCGAGTTTTCAGGCTCACTCCTCACCTCCCTCAATGCCGGCTTGGTCCATCAGCGTCCGCGCCAGCTGCGGGCTGATTGGCTGCGGGTACCAGGCGCGTTCCCCGCTGGGGCTATTGGCAACCTGCACGTGCTTGTAGAGCTTCCACCGGCCACGCTCACAGCGCAGGTAACGGTCAGCGCCCAGGGTGATCTTGCGGGCCTGGTGGCGCTTGGGGTACTTGCCGGGCATTAGCGGCCGCCGTCCTTTGCCAGGGCCGTGGCCGCTTGCTCAAATGCCACCTTGGAGGAGTGGAAGTCCTCTTCGTTGAAGACCTCCAGGGTCAACACCCCGGCGTAGTTTTCCTGGAACAACAGCTGGACCACCGCCCCGAGTTTCTCTGGCGGCATGTGCATGAGAGATTTGTGGTCCCGTTCGGCAACCCCGTGAAGGTGGATCACGCGGGTGCGCGGCAGGGCCAGGCGGAGATGTGGGAGAGGGTCGTGACCGTCCAACCACAGGTGGCCCACATCCACGCAGCGGCTCACGGGCACGCGGTCGAGCACGGGGACCACGAAGTCAGGTGGGTAGTTTTCGAGGTTCTCCACCGCCAACCGTTCGGGGCCTCTGACCCACCCTCCTACCAATTCGAGCGCCCGCGCCGAGCGCTCTTGCCAGGCCCTCACCTCAGGCCGATCCGCCGACGGGAAATCTCCGCCTTGAGGAGATCGGAGTTCCCTGCCGTCGAGGTGCAGGACATAGGCCCACGGCTCGAGGGGCAGCGTGCAGTCGATCACCTTGCGCGCTTTGACCAGCGAGACTTCGGCCTCTCCCGCGGTGCCCAATCTCAGGTCGAGCGGCAGATGCACGGTGAAGGTCAGGTCGTGCGTATCTGCCAGAGCGGCGAGGGTGGCAACAACGTCGGGGGGGGGTAGATTGTTCGGGCCATCATCCACCTCGAACAGGATGAGTTCGACATCCTGTACCTGACCGGCGAGGAACCGCACATTGGGCAGAATGTCCGCGGGAATGATGTAGGAAGTCGTGCCGAGTCTGAAAGGATATTTGAGCATAGGGCACTCCCCAAGTTGTCGCACCAGGCCACGGTGGGAGTCAGCCTCCCAAGGGCCGCATGGTCATGGTCAGGGCGGAAACGATTTCTGCGATCTCGCAGGCTGCACCCAAGGTGTCCCCGGTGGCGCCGCCGATCTTGCGGTAGCTGTACACCGCGAACAGCAGTGTGAAGGCAACAGACCCCGCCACCGCAGCCAGTCCCGCCTCCTTGGCGATAGCCCACCCGACCAGCGCCAAAAAGAGAACCGCCCAGACGGCACCAGCCCTGGGACGCGCCCGGTAAAATAGGGTGCCGAGTCCACCTCCTGGTCGTGCGTATGGCAAGACAGCCACCGTGACCACCAGCGCACAACGACCTGCCACGGGCATCAGAAGGGCTGCTTGCCACCGGCCTTCCTGAGCGAGCGAGGCCAGGGCGGCGACCTTGAGGAGGAGCACGCAGGCGATCGCTGCCGCACCCATGGCCCCGATGTGGCTGTCGCGCATGATCTCCAGGATGCGCTCCCGGGGCCGCGAACTGAAGAACCCGTCCGCCGTGTCGGAGAGCCCATCCAGGTGCAGCCCCCTGGAGATGCCGATCAGAGCAATAACCGTCAGCACACTTGCCGGCCAGACAGGCAGGATCAACCCTAGGCCCCAGGTCAAGGCTGCTGTGAGTAGGCCGATCAAAAGGCCGACCAGCGGGAAAAACACCATACACCGGCTCAGCTCTTCTTCTCCCCAGGCGCAGGCTGTGGGGAGCGGCGCCACCGTCAGGAATTGCAGCGCCGCAAAAAAGCGCTTCACGGGGCCGCCTCTGAAACCGCAGCCTCGGCAAAGGTGCTGACCTCGCTGAGCAGGCGCGCTGCCGCCTCGATCAGGGGCATTGCCAGCGCCGCCCCGGTCCCCTCACCCAACCTGAGGTCCAGGTCGAGCAGGGGGTGCTTGCCGAGGTAGTCGAGCATCAGCCGGTGCCCGCGCTCCGCGCTGCGGTGGGCAGCGATCATGTAGTCGGCCGCGCCGGGGGCCAGCGCGTGGGCAATGAGGGCTCCCGCCGTGGAGATGAACCCATCTACTATCACTGGTTTGCGCTGGGCTGCCGCCCCCAGAATCAGGCCGGCAATGCCCCCGATCTCGAACCCCCCGACCTTGGCCAGCACGTCCAACCCATCTGCTGGGTCCGGGCGGTTGAGGTCGAGGGCCTGCTGGACGATACTGCTTTTCCACCCCAAGCGGGCTTCGTCGATGCCAGTGCCCCGCCCAGTCACCTCGATGGCCGGACGACCGGAGAAGACCGCCGCGATCGCCGAACTGGGGGTGGTATTGCCGATTCCCATGTCCCCGGTGCCGAAGAGATCGACGGAGGGCCCGAGTTCCTGGGCGATCATGATCCCCGCCTCCAGGCAGCGGACCGCTTCCTCCCGCTCCATGGCCGGCCCATGGGCGATGTTCCGAGTGCCCGGGCCCATGCGCCTGGAGAGGATCTTCCCTGCTCGGACCAGCGGGCTCAGGTCCCCCAAAACCCCCATGTCCACCACCACCAGGCGCGCCCTGCCGACCTGGGCAAGGGCGTTGATACCTGCGCCTCCCTGAGCGAAGTTATGCACCATTTGTGCCGTCACCTCCTGGGGGTATTGACTCACCCCCTCGGCCGCCACGCCGTGGTCGCTGGCCATCGTCACGATGACCCGCCGCGTCACCGGCGGTTGCATCGAGCGCGTGATCCCCGCCAAATCCTCCGCCAGGTCCATCAGCCGTCCCAACGCCCAGTAGGGCATGGTAAGCTGTTCGAGCCGTCCCCTCGCGGTGGTGCGCCAGGACGCGTCTTGGGGGACAATCTGTGCCGTCGTCGTTTCGAGCAAACCCACCGTGTTCCTGCCTTTCATTTGAGGGTTAGGGGAATCCCGCTGACCAGTAAGACCACCGTGTCAGCGGCAGCGCCCACCGCCTGGTTGCACCTGCCGACTAGGTCGCGGTAACGTCTAGCGAGCGGATTATCCGGGACGATCCCCATGCCCACTTCGTTGGTCACGAAGATGATGGTGCCTGGATGCTCGCGGCAGGCCGCCAGGAGGTCCGCACAGCACTTTTCGATCTCCGCCTCCTCGATCTGCCTCTCCTGCTGCCCGGCCTCGTACATCAGATTATTGATCCAGAGCGTAAGACAGTCGATCAAGAGCACCTCGTACCCCCACCCCCTGGTCACCGCCCCAAGCAGGTCCACCGGCTCCTCGATCGTCTGCCAATCCGCACCTCGCCGTGCTTCCTGGTGCCGCTGAATGCGCACCCGCAGCTCTTCGTCGATAGGCGGACAGGTCGCCACAAACGCCCGCTGGCCGGGAAGCCCTTCGGCCAGGCGCTGCGCGTAACTGCTCTTGCCGCTCCGACTTCCCCCGGTCACCAGCACTGTCCGAGCCATGCGCCTCTCCTCAATCAGCGATATGCTTCCAAGCCGGCGATCTGCGCGATCCTGGGCCAATCCACCGCTGCCTCCACGGCATCGGCCAGCCGGTCGTACTCGGCCTCTCTCAGGTTTGCAGCAGAAGCCGCGCCGCCCTGCCAACCCAGGCTGCCCAACCAGTGTCGGCGGTAGGCGTCGTTGGCGAAGATTCCGTGCAGATAGGTTCCCCAGATTCGGCCGTCGATGCTGGTGGCCCCATCGGGTTCGTGCGCCGGTTGGCCGCTGCGTTCGATCAGGTCGCCCAGGCGGACAGCGCCGGACAGCAGCGTAGTCTCGCCGACATGGATTTCATATCCGGTGAGCACCTGGCCATTGGGCAGCCGCAACCGGGCCTGATGGGTCTGCTTGTTGGCGCCAAGTCGCGTCACTACCGGCAGCAGGCCCAGCCCGGGGGTGTTACTGCCCGGCGCCCCCTCCACCCCCAGCGGATCGGCCAGGGTCTGCCCCAGCATCTGGTAGCCGCCGCAGATGCCCACCACCACCGCGCCTGCGGTGCAGGCGTCCGCGATGGCCCGGTCCAGCCCCCGGTCGCGCAACCAGGCCAAATCGGCCATCGTCACCTTGGTGCCAGGCAGGATTACCGCCCGGGGCTGGCCCAGCTCTTCGGCCCGCTCCACATACCGCACGCGCACACCCGGCTCCGCGGCCAGGGGATCGAAGTCGTCGAAGTTGGAGATGTGGGGAAGATGGACCACGGCAATGTCGATCAGGGACAGAGCAGCGATGGTTGCACCTGAAACCCTCGGCTCTGCCTCGTCTCTCTCTGCGGATCGATCGAGCGCTACGGCATCCTCGGCGGCGATTCGGAGGTTGGGCAAGAAGGGGATCACCCCCAGGGTGGGCACGCCGTAAGCCTTCTCCTGAAGTACCTGCAGCCCATCACCCAGCAGGATGGGGTCCCCGCGAAACTTGTTGATCAGGAATCCGCGAACCTGCCGCCGTTCCTCCGGCTCCAGCAATAACATGGTCCCTGCCAGCGCGGCGAATACTCCCCCCCGAACGATATCCCCGATGAGCAGGCAAGGCGCCTTGGCGTAGCGGGCCATACGCAGATTGACGATGTCGCTGCCCTTCAGATTGATCTCGGCTGGACTGCCTGCCCCTTCCAGTAGCACGACCTCGTAACGGCTGGCCAGCCGATCGTAGGCTGCCTGCACCTCCTGCCATAGCATCCCCTTGAGGTCCTGCCAGTTGCGGGCATCGATATGCCCATGGACCTGGCCGTTGAGCACGATCTGGCTGCGGCGATCCCCCTCAGGTTTGAGCAGGACCGGATTCATGTCCGTGTGCGGGACGATGCCGGCGGCCTCAGCCTGGACGATCTGTGCCCGTCCCATCTCTCCCCCCTCGGGCGTCACCCCCGCATTGTTGCTCATGTTCTGGGCCTTGAACGGAGCCACGCGCACACCGCGGCGGGCCAGCAAGCGGCAGAAAGCCGTAGTGAGCAGACTCTTGCCAGCGCTTGAGTGAGTACCCAGGAACATCAGCGCGCGTGCCATACTTCCCACCTCATCTCTTCTCGGTCCGGCGGGGCCGGTCCCGTGGACTTGGCGCCCTGGGACCGGCCCCACCTTTACTCACTTCAGCAGCATGAGTTTGCCGGTCGTGCGCGCAGTTCCAGCACGCAATTCAACCAGGTAGAATCCATTGCCCACCACGGCCCCCGCCTCGTCAAGGCCATCCCAGGTGACCGCATGGGTCCCCAACGGCAGGAATCCGTTCACCAGGGTCCGGATCTTCCTTCCTAGCGCATCGTAAAGAACCAGTGTCACCCGGACCTCAGAACTCGCCACTACGAACGGTATCTGCGTGCCCCCATTGAACGGGTTTGGGTAGGCGTTCCCCAGGCTGGTCTGATGCGGTAGGGTCCCCGCTTCTTCCTGCACGGCAGTCGAGGTCTCGACTGCGGCTAATACGGCGATACTGGATGGCGGCAGACCAGTGGAAATAGGGCCGGCTGACAAGACCCCGGTGGCGGCATCGTAGATCAACAGGCCGGCGGCGCCGGGGTTGTCGAAAGCCCCGCGGTCAGCCACAATCAGGCGATTGCCGTCGATGGCCAGATCAGGCGTGAAGCCGTGCGAATGGCCCTCCAGGGCAGCACCGACGATAAAGAGTTTCAGGTCCACAGGTTTGACGAAATTGGCGAAGTTCGCATCGGAGACAATGGCATAGCCTTTCTCCTGGTCGACCATGTCCAGCGTGGTCACATCTCCACCCAACTGGGCTTCGGTGATTACTAGGCCGCGGCTGATCCCAGTTTCCTCGTCAATCACCTCGATGCCGCCCTCCAGGTCACCGAAGCCCGCTAGCTCGCTGACGATGATTCGGCGCCCAACGGCAACTACGCTGTAGGGATTGGCAGCGGCAAGCCGGATGCCCTGCACGCCATCAGCGCCCCGGTCCATGTCGACTAGGGCATCAGTCCCTGAGTCGATCACAGCCAGGTAGCTGTCGCCGACCGGTGCGAAGCCGCCATTGCGGTCCAGCCGCTGGCAGGCCACGTAGACGCGCGTGCCAACTTGTGCCATCGCGGACATCTCCGGCAGACCATCGGCATCGGCAAAGGCGCTCAGGTCCACGGTGCCCCGTTCGGTGCCGGTCTGGGGGTCGACGACGAGCAACTCGGCGCTGTCATAGCGCGATATGTACGCCTTATTCAGGGCGACGATTTCGATGTCTTGCGGATTGGTGCCATTGCCGGTTGAGAACTGCAGCAACGGGGTGCGCAGATTGTCCGGATCGAGCACCAGGACATTGTCCTGACCCAAACGATTGATGACGTAGAGCCGGCCATGGTGGTAGCGGACCACCG
>JACPJE010000268.1 GCA_016187725.1 Candidatus Latescibacterota bacterium | reverse complement strand
CTCCCGCTCCGACTTCGAGGTGATGAACCGCTTTCTGACCGAGCGGCAGTTGCGCCCGGTGATCGATCGTACCTTCCCCTTCGCCCAGGCCGCCGAAGCCTACGCCCATCTGGCCAGCGGCAGCCACTTCGGCAAGGTGGTTATCGAGGTATAAACTGATAATGAGGCATACATGAGTACTGATCCACTCGTCCAGGACCTGGTCGCCGAGTTGGAGACCATCCCCATCATCGATGTACACACCCACCTAGTCGGCTCGCGACTCGGTGCCCGCGGCCTGCACGATATCCTGCTCTACCACATGGCAATCAGCGACCTGTACGCCGCCGGCTGCCCCACCGGCAAACGCCTGACCGAGTACCCCGGCTGGCCCTCGCGCGAGGAGGCCCACCAGCGTATACGCGAAGCCCTCCCCTATCTCAGACACGTGCAGAATACCAGCACCTCCTGGGGCATCCGCACCATCCTGGCCGACCTGTACGACTGGCGCGATCCCATAGATGAACACAACTGGGAAAAACTCGACGACCTGATCCGCGAACGAGCCGATGACCAGGCCTGGCACCACCAGCTCCTCCGGCGCCTCAACATCCGGCGGGTGGGCACCGAGTGGGCGCGCCGTGAGCAGGGCGAGGGCGACGCAGTGCTGCAGTACGCCCTGGAATGGGGCTTCTTTACCCGCTGCCAGTGGGGGGAGTACGACACCGCCCTCTACGAACTGGAGAAGTGCTGGGGCAAACAGCCGGGCAGCCCCTCGCCCATCGGCGTGGGCAAAAGACCGGCCCCTGAGCGCCAGATCAAGAGCCTGGCCGACGTGCAGGCCGCCCTCGACCACTACGTCTCCCAGTTTCCTCCCCAGGTGCTGGCCACCGCCACCCACCTGTCCACCGACCTCGACCTGGAGCCGGTGGACGAGGACCAGATGGAGGCCGCCCTCGGGCAGCGGGCCCAGGCCGGCCTCCGGGAGCGCGATATCTACGCCTCCTACATCAACGAGCAGTACCTGCGCGCCCTCGAAAAATCTCGCCCCGAGGTGGTCTTTCAGTTCAGCTTTGGCGCCGAGCCCCTGCCCCACGAGACCGGCAGCCGCCTGGACCAGCGCAGCATCCGCCAGCTGGGCGAGTTGATTAGCCGACACCCCGGCCTGCGCTTCCAGTGCCTGCTCTCCAGCCAGCACGCCCACCAGTCCCTGTGTACCCTGGGCCGTGAGCTGCCCAACTTCTCCCTGGCCGGGTACTGGTGGCACAACTTCTTTCCCTCCATCATCCGCAAGACCATGGCCGAGCGGCTGGAGATGCTGCCCCTCAACAAACAGGTCGGGTTCTTCTCCGACGCCTACTGCGTGGAGTGGGTGTACGGGAAGACGATGATAGTGCGCCGCTGCCTGGCCCAGGTGCTGGCCGAGCAGCTCCGCCAGGGCTGGTACACGCGCCAGGGCGCCCTGGAGGTGGCCCAGGCCATCCTCTTCGAGACCCCGCAGGCGTTGCTGGGCTTCACCCCCTCGCCAATGCTGAACGCATGAAGACCCTCGATGCTTCCACCCTCGATCTCTTCTGGCACGACGCCGATGCGCGCGAAATGCGCCTACGCGAGGTGATCGCCGAACGCCTGGCCCTGCAGCCGCCCCCAATGCGCGAGGATGCGGTGGTGGCCACCTACTTCATGGCCCTGCGCAGCCTGAAGCTGGAAAAGGCCGTGGCCGAGATCGCATACCACGCCACCTCCGGCATCAAGAACCCCCCGCCCGGCTCGCTGCTGGCCCAGTGTACAGCGCAACCAGCCGGGGTGGACCTCTTCGACAACACCGGCCGGCTGGGCCTCCTGCACGTGGCCTTCCCGCTTGAGATGATGCTCCAGCCCGACGGGCACCTGACTTCCTGCGACCTCTTGCACACTGCCGCGGCGGCCATCCTCTTCGACGTGTACGAAAATCAGGATTCGCGCTTGGTGGCCCTGCAAATACCCGAGGCAGTGCTGCGCACCTTCCCCGGCCCGGCCCACGGCCCCAAGGGCTTCCGCCGGCTCTGCGGCCTGCCCCCCGGTGAGCCGGCCTTCGGCACCATCCTCAAACCCACCGCCGGCCTCACTGCCCAGGAGGTGGGCCAACTGACCGGCGAGGCAGCCGCCTGTTCGCTTTTGTCCTTCATCAAGGAGGACGAAGACCTCTATCCCAATCTCTCATACGCCCCCATGGGGGAGCGCACCCGCCTGGCCAAAGAGGCCATCGCCCGGGTGGCCGAAAAGCGCGGCGGCCGGGGCCTGGTCTTTCTCCCGCACGTCAGCGGGGCCCCCGGCGAGATCCTCGCCACCGTGGAGGCGGCCCTGGAGGCCGGGGCCGATGGGGTGATGTTCAGCGAGAGTTTTGCCGGCGGGACCGTGCGCCTGGTGCGCGACGCCTTCCGCGACCATCTGCCCCTGATCTACGGCCACAACGCCGGCATCGGCGTGAAGACCCGGGCCATCTGGCGCGAGGTCATCGACCTCTTGGCCCGCCTCGACGGCATCGACTTCCGCCAGACCGCGCCCGTGCGGCCGGGCACCCCCTTCCTGCGGCCCTACGGCCAGGAATGGACCGCCTCCGAGGAGATCCTCTCCCGGCCCCTGCCCGGCATCGCCCCCACCACCCTGGTGCGGGCCGGGGCCCTGGACCAGGGCAACATCATCCTGAACCTGGAGGAGGCGG
>JACPJE010000058.1 GCA_016187725.1 Candidatus Latescibacterota bacterium | reverse complement strand
GTGTTCGTTGTGTTGCTCGGTGCTGCCGGTGGGGAGGATGGCGGCCTTGATCTGGCCGGCGGCCATGCCTTCGCGCACCTGCCGGCGGGTCATCTTCCAGAGGCGGACTTCTCCAGCTTTCACGAGGATCTCCTTTCGGGTTTTTGGAGTTCTAGAGAGAATATAGGCCCACGCGGAACCGGGTTCAATAGTCCCGCAGACTGCCATCCGGGGCGGTGAGGGTTTTCGCAGCGCAGGGGTTCCTTCACCAGGTCGCGCTTGGGGTTCTGGAATTCATCCCTGGGGTACTCCTGCATGGCGATGTTGTGCACGGCCGCGTCCAGCTGGACGCAGGCGGCGGTCAGCACGCAGCTGAGCGGGTTGTGCGGTACCACGCCCACGTAACTGGCCTCGGCCAGGGCGGCGATCTTTTTGATATTGGTGATCCCTCCGGCCAGGGAGAGGTCAGGGCGCAGGTACGCGGCGCCCTGGCGGTTGAGCAGGTCGCGGAACTGGTGGATGGTGTAGAGGCGCTCGCCCATGGCCAGGGGGATGGGGATCTGGTCGGCCACGTGTTGCCAGGCGTCCATGTTCTCCGGTTCGATGGGGTCCTCGAAGAAGTAGAGGTCGTAGGGTTCGAGGACCCGGCCCAGGGCGATGGCCTCGGCCGGGCTGAGGCGGTTGACCACGTCGATCATCAAATCCACCTCTGGGCCCACGGCCTGGCGCACGGCCCGCACCCGCTCCTCGGCATTGCGCAGCATGGAGGCGTAAGTCATGCGTTCCAGGCCCAACCCCTCCTCGAAGTCGGCCTCGCCGAAGGTGCCGAAAGGGTACAGGCGCAGGGCGGTGAAGCCCCGCTCGGCAAAGGCCACTGCTTCCTCGGCCAGGGCCCGGGGGGTGTCGCCGCTCAGGTGGGTGTAGAGCCGGACCTTGTCGCGAGTGGGGCCGCCCATCAACTCGTACACCGGCTTGCCCAGGGCCTTGCCCTTGAGGTCCCACAGGGCCTGATCCAGGGCCCCGATGGCGGCCATGGTGTCGGCCCCGCCCCGGAAGAGGCAGCGCCGGAACAGGTGCTGCCAGTGGCTCTCGATGGGGGTGGGGTCCTTGCCCAGCAGATATTCGGCGCAGTACTCCACCGCGGCGATGGGCACCAGGGGCGTGCCGCCGGTGCCGCTGGCCGGGTGTAACTCGCCCACGCCGGTGAGTCCTTCGTCGATCTCTACCTTCACATAGACAAAACGGTCGGCGCGCAGGGTGTGGATCGCGGTGATCTTCATGGGTTCTCGCTCCTCGGGTGAAAGGGTTCCTGGGCCAATATAGGGAAGTAAGGCCGGTTGACCACTCCGGGGCGAGTCTCTACCTTCATGGCAGACCGGCAAAAAGCGGAGAGCAGAGGATGAAAAACGAGTTCTTCAAGGGCCACGGTCTGGGCAATGACTATATCGCCGTGGACCCCGAAACTCTGGATTTCAAGCTCACCCCGCGCATCATCCGGGCTGTCTGCGACCGCAACTGGGGGGTGGGGAGCGACGGCATCCTGGCCCTGGCTCCTTCCAAAAAGGCGGATTTCGGTTTGCGCATCTACAACCCCGACGGCAGCGAGGCCGAAAAGTCCGGCAATGGGCTGCGCATCTTCGGTCGCTATCTGTACGCCACCCGGCGCACCCGCAAAAAACAGTTCAGTGTGGAGACCAAGGGCGGGATCGTGCAGATGGAACTGCACCTGAGCCGCCACGGCGATCCCGAGGCGGCCACCGTGGAGATGGGACAGGCCACTTTTAGGCCCCAGGCCCTGCCCTGCACCCTGGGGGTGGAGGAGTTGATCCAGCAGCCCATTGAGGCGGCGGGTAAAAAGTTGTTCTTCACCGGGGTGAGCGTGGGCAATCCCCACTGTGTGGTGTGGAAGGAAAAAGGGCAGCGCTGGAGCCGCGAGGAGTTGCTGGCGCTGGGCCCGCATCTGGAGAACCACCCCCTCTTTCCCCGGCGCACCAATGTGCAGTTGGCCGTGCCGGTGGGCCCCAGGGCCATCTATATCCTGATCTGGGAGCGGGGGGCGGGTGAGACCCAGGCCTCCGGGTCTTCGGCTTGCGCCGCTGCCAGCGCCGCGGTGCGCCTGGGCCTGGTCAGGAGCCCGGTCACCGTCAAGGCTCCGGGGGGCAGCCTGCACATCGCCGTGGACAGGCAGTTCGAGCTGACCATGAAGGGGCCGGTGGCCGAGGTGGCGCGCGGCACCTTCAGCGCGCCCTTCATACGAATCCTGCGCGGATGAAAGAGGAACAGGAGCTGAAAGCCGGCCTGCAGAGGGCCTGGATGCGCAAGCTGCGGCAGTGGTGGGAGCGCTACAACCGCGAGTACCTGGACGGAGCGCTCAAGCCGCCGCTGATCCGGCTGGGCGAAGGGATGGAACAGCTGGGGTTGTGGGAGGGCCGCCGCCGCCGGCTGACCATCTCGGTCAAGCACCTGCAGGAACACCCCTGGCTGGAGGTGATGGAGACCTTGCGCCACGAGATGGCCCACCAGTACGCCCAGGAGGTGCTGGGGGCCAAAGCGGAGGTCCCCCACGGGCCGGCCTTCAAGCAGGCCTGCCAGCGGCTGCGCTGCAGCCCCAGGGCCAGGTACCAGGAAGGGGATGAGCGCGCCGAGGACGAGCGGGTGCTGCGGGTGCTCAAGAAGGTGCTCTCCCTGGCTTCCAGCCCCAACGAGCACGAAGCCCAGGCCGCGGTCAACAAGGCCCGTCGGCTGCTGCTGGAGTACAACTTAGATATCGTCGAACTGGACCGGGAGCGGGGCTTTGCCTGCCGCAGCCTGGGACCGGTCAGGGCCCGGCACGCCTCCCACGAGATGTGGCTGCCGATGATCCTCCACGAGTTCTTCTTCGTGGAGGTGCTCTGGTCGCCCACCTACGAGCCTTTGCTCGACCGCGAGGGCACGGTGCTGCAGATCTACGGCACCCCGGCCAATCTGGACATGGCCGAATACGTGTACGGTTTTCTCAGCGGTCTGCTGGAGCAGTTGTGGACCGGGTACAAGGAGCGCCAGGAACTGCGGGGCGAGCGCCAGCGGCAGCCCTATTACGTGGGCGTGCTGCAGGGGGTGTGTGGGGCGCTCCGCGAGCAGGAGGAGCAACTCCACGCCGGCCAGGCCCTGGTGTGGAAGGGAGACCCCCGTCTTCAGGAGTACTACCGCTACCTGAATCCGAGAGTGCGCGTGCGCCGGGGCGGCGGGGTGGCGGCCACCCCCGCTTACCAGGACGGGATGGAGGAGGGCCGGCGGGTGCGCATCCACCGGCCCCTGCACGAGCGCCGGGACGGGGTGGGCGGGTTCCTCCCCGCTCCTTGAATCCATGCGCGCCTCCCGGGCCCTATTCCTCGCCGCCCTGCTGCTGGGGGCGCTGCCCTGCCAGGGGCAGTTCGCGGATTTCGGCAAGAACAAGGTCCAGTACTTCCCCTTCACCTGGCAGAAGATGGCCACCCCCCACTTCGACCTGTACTTCTACCCCGAGGAGGAGGAGCTGGCCGGGTACGCGGCGGCCATGGCCGAGGAGAAGTTCACTGACCTGGAAGGGAAATTCGGCCATAGGGTCCAGCGCCGGGTGCCCCTGATCCTCTATTCCTCCCACATCTATTTCGAGCAGACCAACATCATCCCCAGCCTGCTGCCCGAGGGGGTGGCCGGCTTCACCGAGTTCCTCAAGGGCAGGGTGGCCCTGCCCTTGAGCAATTCCCTGCCCGAATTCGAGCGGGTGCTCCACCACGAACTGGTCCACGTCTTCATGTTCGACCGCATCAGCCAGGTGCTGCACCGCCAGGGCATCGCCGAGCACCGCGCCGCGCCCCTGTGGTTTTCCGAAGGGCTGGCCGAGTACTGGTCCGGGGAGATGGACCCCTTTGGCGACATGATCCTGCGCGACGCCCTCTTTTCCGGCCAGTTGGCATCCATCGCCCAGATGTACCAGATCCTGGGCACCTACCAGATGTACAAGAGGAGATCCTCGGCCGGCTGCTGGAGAACTGGTGGCTGGACGAGGATTTCGACCAGGTCTACAAGCTGAGCACCGGCCAGACCCTGGAAGAGCTGGACGAGGCCTGGCAACGCGAGCTGCGCCTGCGGTACCTGGGGGACGTGGAGAAGAGCGATCCGCCGGGCAAACAGATCAAGGCCCTGACGACCACGGGTTTCAATCTCAAGCCGGCGGTGGTGCGCGCCGACAGTGTCCAGTACGTCTTTTTCAGGAACCACCAGGGCTATACTAGTATCGCCCGGGCCTACGTGGAAGGGGGGCAGCCGGAGGTAGTGGTCGAAGGGGAACGGACCGCGGATTTTGAATCCTTCCACCCCCTTTCCACCCGGCCGGCAGTGTCGGCGGACGGCCGCTGGCTGGCCTTTGTCGCCAAGCGGCAGGGGCAGGACAATCTCTATGTCTGGGACCTGCGCCTGGGCCGCGAGGCGCGCCGCTTCGAGTTCGCCGAGCTGGTCGCCCTTGCCTCCCCTTCCTTTGCTCCCGAGGGCGGGCAACTGGTCTTCTCGGGGACTGGCAGGGGCGGTTTTGCCGATCTCTACATCGTGGAGGTGGAGAGCGGCAGGTTGAAGCGGCTCACCGGCGATCTGTACCACGACCGCGACCCGGCCTGGTCCCCCGACGGGGAGTGGATCGCCTTCAGCTCGGATCGGGGGGAGGGGGGCAGGCAGGGTACGTACCACCTCTTCCTCTGGCACCTGGCCGATGGCCGGCTCCTGACCCTGACCCAGGGCGAGGACAGCGAGGTGCAACCCGCCTGGGACCCGGCCGGGAAGAGCCTGGCCTATTGCGCTGACCGCGGGGGGATCTACAACCTCTATGTGGCGCAGGTGGAGGTGGGGGAGAGCGGCGTGCGGGTCGCCCCCCGCCAGCTCACCCGGTTGCTGGGCGGGGCCTTTGACCCGGCCTGGTTGCCCGAGGGGCAGGGCCTGCTCTACACGGGTTTCGAGAAAGGCGCCTTCCAGATCTACCGGCTCGCCCTGCCTGAGGCGGACAGTGTGGCCTGGAAACAGGCGGAAAGCGCCGCCGGCTGGGAACTGAAGGGCGGGGCCGCGCCTTTTGCGCGCATGGATTACCACCGGAAGATGTCCCTGGACGTGGCCCAGAGCCAGATCTCCCAGGATCCCCTCTTCGGGACCTCGGGGGGCATCCAGGTGGGGGTGAGCGACGTGCTGGGCAATGACCAGTACTATTTTGTGCTCTCCCATATCTCCGGCAGTCAGACCGGCTTCTTCGACGGCCTGAACCTGGCCTTCAGCCGGCTGCACCTGGGCCGCAGGGTCAACTTCGCGTGGGGAGGATTTCACCTCAACGACCGTTTCACCAGCCTGTACGGCCGTTTTGTGCGCGAGAAGCGCACCGGCGGGTACGCCGAGTTGAGCTATCCCTTCTCGCGCTTCAAGAGGATGGACGTGGCGTTGTCCCTGCGCCACGCCGACATCGCCCGCCAGTTCGAGGGCCAGGAACTCACGGGTTGGCTGGTGAGCAACTCCCTCAGCTTCACCCACGACAGCAGCCTGTGGATCCTCACCGGGCCCCTCGAGGGCAACCGCTACAGTTTTGGGGTGGGGCAGACCGTGGATTTCAAGAGTTCGCGGCGCTTCAACCTGACCTTTTCGGGAGACTACCGCCAGTACCTGCGGCTGGGTCAGCGCAACTGCCTGGCCCTGCGCCTGATGGGGCGGCACAGCCGGGGGGAGGTGCCCGAATATGTCTCCATGGGCGGGAGCTGGACCCTGCGCGGCTATCCCTGGCGCTCCCTGTGGGGGCGCAACCTGGTCCTGGGCAACGGCGAGCTGCGCTTTCCCCTGGTGGACCGCCTGGTGGTCAGCCTGCCCTTCGGCGACATCGATCTGAGCGCTTTCCGCGGCGCCTTCTTCGCCGATGCGGGCAATGCCTGGAACGAGGATTTCGGCGCCTGGAAGGGCAGCCTGGGCGGCGGGGTGCGGCTGGGACTGGGCGGGGTCTTTGTCTTCCGCCTGGACGGGGCGCGGCGCACGGACTTCAAGTCGGTAGACAACAACACCGACTGGGACTTCTTCTTCGGCTGGGATTTCTGATGAGACCCTTCGCCGCAGTGCTGGCCCTGCTGCTGGTGGCAGGTTGCGCGGGCAAGCTCTTCTATCTGCCAGCCCCTGGAAAGCAGGAAGGGGGGTGGTCCCAGTTCGGGGGCAGCCCAGAGGGGTGCGCCTTTGCGCCCGGCGCTCCAGAGGCGCCGCTGCGCCTGCAGTGGCAGCAGTCCCTGGGCGCCGCACCGGTGGGCAGCCCGCTGGTGGAGGGGCAGTTGGTGCTGCAGTTGAGCGCTGGGCCCTCGCTGCTGGCCTTCGACCGGTACAGCGGCCAGCGCCTGGGCCGCCGCGGCCTGAATGCCCCGGTCAGCGCGGCGGGGGTGCTGCTGGGCACCCGGCTGGTGGTGGGAGAGGCAGGGCCCAAGCCGGCATTGCGCAGTTATGAGCGGCAGGGGAACCAGGTGGCCTGGACGTACAAAGGACTGGCCTGCGCCCCCCTGGCGGGGCGGGGGGACACCCTGGTGGCCGCGCTCAATTCGGGGGAAGTGCTGGCCCTGGGCAGCGCTGCGGGACAGCGCTTGTGGCGGGTCCAGCTGGGAGGTCCGCTGTGGGCGGCCCCGGCCCTGGGCACCGACGCGGTCTTTGTCGGCGATGGCGGCAAGGGGCTGGTGGCCCTGGAACTGGCAGGGGGGCGGCAGCGCTGGCAGCGGGATCTGGGAGCTGGACTGCGGTCGGTGGCCACCGGCGGAGGGCTGGTCTATGCGGTCACCGCCACCGGAACCGTCCTGGCCTGCAGCGCTGATTCCGGTCAGGTGCGCTGGCGGGTCGAATTGAAGGTGCTCCCGGCGGCCGGCATGGCCCTGGCCGGAGGGGTGCTGGCGCTGGGAGCTGCGGACCACCTTATCTACGGGTTGGACGCGCAGACCGGCCAGGTGCGCTGGCAGTTCGAGACCCGGGGGGTGGTGTGCGGGGCGCCGGCGGCCGGCAAGGGCACCATCTATGCAGGCAGCAGCGAGGGGTATCTGTACGCGGTGGAGCGCGATTCGGGCCGGCTGGCGTGGAAATACCAGCTGGACGGGCCGGCGCTGCAGCCCGTGGCCCTGGGCGAGGGGCTGGTGGTGGTGGCCACCGAGGAAGGGACGCTCTATGTCTTTGGCAAGTAGGATCTTTCTGGCTCTGCTCCTGCTCTGGCAGGGGGGCACGTCGGCCCTGAGTGCGCAGTTGCTTTCAGTCAAGCTACCCCTTTGGCAGCAAAAGATAGTGGATGACCACAGGGGTTCTGCCGCGTCGGGGAGCGACCCACTCCGGCCTTTCCCCAGGCGCGTCCCGCCGCACCCCAACGTATGGGGTGCGGCGCAAAAAGCGCTGCCCTCCCCCGAGACCATTCCCCCGCAACGCCCCATACGTTGGGGCGTTGCGCCTCGCTCGCTTCGCTCGGCTGCCCCAGCGCCCAGCCCCCGCAACGTCCCATACGTTGGGACGTTGCGCCCCGCCGCTTGCTGTGCAGCGCATCTGCAATTCTCAAGTATGGGTGAGGGG
>JACPJE010000280.1 GCA_016187725.1 Candidatus Latescibacterota bacterium | reverse complement strand
CCCGCTGCTGCCGCTCCAGCGGGGTGACGATGGCGGCGTTGTCGAATTCAGTGAACATCTGGAAGCGATGCACCGCCCCCATCGGGGTGTAGATCGCAGTGCCAGGGGTGATGGGCATCGACTGCCCGTCGAGCCAGACCTCACCGTGCCCGCTGAGGAAGAGCCAGAGCTCGTCGTTGTCGTGATAGTGGGGCTCCACCCCCGCTCCCTGCTTCTGGCTGGGGATGCTGCGGAAGGCGCTGAGCCGGGTCCACGCCGGGTACACGCCCTGCTCCCAGTAGATCTGGTTGGCATTCTGCGAACGGATGACATAGCGGCTATGGGTGACGATCATTCCTGTCTCCTTTTTCGACCTGCAGGCGCAGGGCGCGGAAGAGTTTGGCGATGGCGGCCAGGAATTCGGCCTTGGTGGGTTTGCGCGGTTTCACGGTGCCCCGGTTTCACGGTCTTTGGAGATAATCCTCTCAGCCCAGTGGACAACGGCCTCCGCCAGTTGAACAGCCTCCAGGTGTTCTTCTTCGGTGATCGGCTCAAAATCTCCCGGATAGCGTCTTGAAACAGCGTAATCAGTAAGACTTGCAGCGTCTTGCACCTTCGGCGGAAGGAGGGTGCCCTGGGGCAGAAGGTCGAGCAAGGTCTTGAGATTGTGAATCCTTTCGAAAGGGATGCCATTGGCAATCAGTACCGCCTTGAGTGCCTTTTCAGCCGCCTGTTGCGCGTGAAAGCAGAGTCCTTCAAGCAAGATCATTGGGGTTCGCACCACACGTGCAAGCTCCAAGTCACTGTAGGCATGGCGCAAACAATCCGAGGGACTTCCCGGCATAATGTCTTCAGGAGGCATAGATTTCCTTACCTTCCTGCAATACCGCGCGGTAGATCAAACCGATATTGTCCTTGTGCTTTTCCAGGTCATCAGGTGTCGCCACCAAGATATCGAAAGGAACCCCCAGCCCGCTGATCTGTCGGTAGAGAAGTTGTGCGGTGCGCCGGCGATGGACCCCCTGGGGCATCACTACCAGGACGTCAATGTCGCTGTCCGGTCCGATCTGGCCTCGGGCAGCAGAGCCAAAAAGGATAATCCTCAGGGGGTGAACGGCCTCGACGATGCATTGGATCAGGGTATCGATAACCTTCTCGTCTGGCTTCATGTCCAACCTCTCCAAAGGTCGATGTTGTGCTGAGTCATTACTTCCACCCAACGGGGTCTGACTCTCCGCTCTGAGCGGGGGTCGTGAAAGTCAGCAATCACAATCACGGGTCTGTTATTACATCATCACTGTGCCCCCTGGCACTCAAAACATCTTCCACTTGTCGCGCCAGCAGTTCCACCAGCTGGGTCGCCTGTGCAAGCCAGGCACGGACCTCTGTTTCCTGGAACTGGACCAGATCGCTGTAGTCGCCTTGCTGCCGGCTGTTGAAGAGCTTGCGGTAGAGGCGACCGACCTCGCGAGGAACCTTGTCAGTATTGATCCATTCCCTGTCGAACAGGGCGCGGACCCCGCTGTGCTTGGAGGAAGATTGCCCTTGCGTGAGCAGCAGGGCAGAAACGGCGTAAAAGCAGGCGTAGTAGAGCCGGTTGACGCTGCCATTGAGGCGCCCAGCATCCAGCAACAAGCGGGCCTCTTCCAGAGACTCGCGGGCGCGGTCCATGCGATAGCGGATCAGGGTGGTTTGCTCTGGAGTCACAACAGAATTCCTTCGCGGTCTACAGCCTGATGCAGTGGCATAGCCCGATAGAGGGGGTAGTCCCATACCTTTTGGGCGTAAATCATCGTAGATAGGACGACCCCCCATTTCAATTCCAGATCGTAGAGCGCCTGGTCGAGTGCTTCCTCGATACCTGGCGCCACCGACTCAGGAAGAAGGATCAGCAGGTCGAAATCAGAGTCTGTTCTAGCCTCGTCTCGGGCCCGGCTGCCGTAGAGTATTACATGTGCTCCTGGCGTGGTTCTGCCAACAGCTTCTTTGATCTCGTCTGCCAATTTTTTGATAGAGAGCGGTATTTCTCGAACTAATGACTTCATGGGATACCTTCTTTGAAAGCATTTTGCCGCTGTCCTCATAGAAATATATATCAGGTCGACTCCACTGCTACGCGGCCGGCGGCGAGGCATTGAGGACCCTCAGCACCACGATGGTCCGGTCGTCCCCCTGGGGTGCGGTTCCGGTGAACTCCTTCACCGTCGCCACGGTCCGCTCCAGCAAGGCGGCAGCTGACAGCCCTTCTGCACACCCCCGACCAATAGCCTCTGCGGTGCGCTCATAGCCAAATTGTGCTTCTGCCCCATCCGTCGCCTCGATGATCCCGTCCGAGCAGAAGACCAGGTAGTCTCCTGGTGCCAACTGGGCCACAATCATCCGGTAGGTTGTGTCCGGCCGCACCCCCAACGGATAGGCGTCTACCTGCAACTCCGCCACCTCACCGGTGGCCGCGCGGAAGTGGTAGGGGTAAGGGAAGGCGGCGCTAGCCAGGCGCAACGCGCGGGTAGAGAGGTCGAGTTCGGCCAGGGCACAGCACACCAGGCTGCGATTTTTTAGAGTACGGTGCAGGGAGCGGTTGAGGCGGGCGAAGAGGTCTTGGGGGGTTCCCCCCAACTCCATCTGATTTTCGAGCATGCCACTGAACATCACCATGGGGATGGCCGCTTCCATGGCGTGGCCGGTCACGTCCGCCAAGGCGACGGTGAGTTGGCCCTCCTGGTGGAAGTACTGGTAGAAGTCGCCGCCCACGTGGTTGGCGGGGATGCAGCGGCCGGCCAGGTCGAGGCCAGGAAGCTGCGGAGGTTCTTTGGGCATGAGACCCATCTGCAACTCGTGGGCGGTCTGGAGTTCTTTTTCGAGTTCCTGGTTGAGGGCTTCCTGGGCCTGGAAGCGGGCATCTTGTTCGCGCAGGAAGGCCCGCTCGGCCCGGCGCTGGGCGCGCCTTTTCCTGAGCGCATAGCCCGAAGCAGTGGCCATCCCCACCAGGGCCAGGGCCAATCCGCCGCCGAGGGCTAGCTGGGTGTAGGGGAGATGGACCTTCACCTTCACCGTGGCCGGCTCTGAATAATTCAGATCCGGATCTACGGCCTTCACCTCAAAGACATAGTCCCCGACCGGAAGATCGGGGTACTCCATCCTGCCCTCATTCACCTGGCGCCACTGGTCGTCGTGACCCAGCAGGCGATACACATACACCATCCGCTCTGGCCGGGTCCGCAGACTCGCTCCTTCAAAAGCAAAGGAGAGATAATCCTGGGTGGAGGGCAGGTCGATCTCGGTAGCCGGGCCGTAGCTGCGGTCGGCAAGCACCTCGACCAAGCGCACCGCCGGGGGAAACTTCCCGGGCCGGTACCGGGTAGCCCCGCTTTCGGTGGCGATCCAGATATCCCCGTTGCGGGTTTGGATGATGCGCTGCACGAGTTCGCTGGGCAGGCCATCGGGTCTTTGCAGGCGTTGGAACACGGTTCCGTCGTACCGGCGTATCCCCCCACCCCAGGTGCCAAACCACAGGTTTCCTCGCCGGTCTTCCATGATGGATCTCACCAAATTGACATTATCTGCCAGACCTACGTGGGTGGAGAAATTGGCCAGCTTCTCCCCGTCGTACCGCCAAACGCTCCCTCCGTAGGTACCAAACCACAAATTACTCTCCCGGTCCTGCAAAATCGACCATACCCAACTGTCCGACTGGCCATCGGGAATGGGGAAGGTTGTCCAGGTCTTCCCGTCATATCGACTCGCCCCGTTCCTTGTCCCGAACCACAGAGTCCCCTCGCGATCCTCTACGATGGCCCGTACGTCATTTTCCGCCAGACCATCTTTGGTGGTGAAGGTGGTAAAGCGCTTCCCATCATATCGGCTCACCCCGTCGGCTGTTCCGAACCACACATTGCCGTGGCGATCCTCTGCCATCGACGGTACGAAATTGTTTGCCAGACCCTCTTTGGTGGTGAAGCTAGTCCACGCCTTCCCGTCATATCGACTCACCCCGCCGGTTGTCCCGAACCACACACTGCCGTGGCGATCCACCAGGCCAGACCATATCTGATCGCTTCCCAGGCCCTCCCTGGTGGTGAAGGTGGTCCAGGTCTTCCCGTCATACCTACTGCATCCAGCGATGACGGATCCAAACCACAGGTTCCCCTGGAGGTCCTCCAAACAGACCATCACCAGATTATGCACCAACCCTTCTCTGGTCGTAAAGGTGGTAAGATGCTGCGCACGGTACCGGCTCACTCCACCGCCGTACGCCGCAAACCACAGGTCTCCTTCCCGGTCTGTCAGCGCCGAGATGATCTGGTCACTCGCCAGGCCATCTGCGGCCGTAAAGGTGGTCCATGCCTTCCCGTCATATCGGCTTACCCCCCCACCCCAGGTGCCGACCCACAGGTTCCCTTCCCCATCCACTGCCATCGATACTGCATTGTTGTGCCCTAGACCCTCGGTGGTGGTGAAGGTGGTCCATTTCTGCCCGTCGTATCGGCTCACGCCGCCACCATATGTCGCGAACCATATACGCTCCTGTTGGTCCTGCGCGATGGCCCGTACGTCATTCCCAGCCAGACCCTCGGCGCTAGTGAAGGTGGTCCATACCTTCCCGTCGTAACGGTTCACCCCGCCACCTACCCCGAACCACATGTGGCCTTCCCGGTCTGCCGCCATGGCGTTCACGTAACTACCAGCCAGACCCTCCGCGGTGGTGAAGGTGGTGAATTGCCTGCCGTCATACCGACTGGCCCCGGCATTGGTCCCGAACCACAAATTGCCTTCCCGATCTGCCGCAATGGTGGCCACGTAACTACCAGCCAGGCCATCCGCGGTGGTGAAGGTGGCAAAGGTTTGGCCATCAAACCGGCTCACCCCCTGCGGGGTACCAAACCACAGACGCCCTTCTCGGTCCTCGCCAAGGGCGATCACCTGATCATCGGCCAGCCCATCCTCTTTGGTGAAGTAGACGAACTGCACCCCGTCATACCGACAGACTCCCTTCTCAGCGGTCCCGAACCACAAATTCCCTTTCTGGTCCTGCAGCATCGTACCGCTACGAGGAAAGATGCTAGCTAAAAGACCGTCCGCTGCCCCTATGGTCTGCCAGGCGCCCTGCTGGGTTCCACTGCCCGCCTTCACTACCTTTCCCTTGCCTGCCGGCACCCTCAACCCTGCCGGCGCACTCATCACCAACGGCACCTCGGTCTTAGTCCCCCCCTTCACCTCCACCCGCGTCTTTTCCGCTGCTTCGCTCCCTCGACCGACAGCAAGCTCGTAGGCCCCGGCGGGCAGTTCCATCATACAGAGACCTTTGCGGTCGGTCCTGGCTTGCCATTGCTCCGCTGCCTGTCCCAGGGGCTGAATCTGCACCTTCACATAGCCTGCCGCCGCTCCGGTTCCCTCCCAGCGCACCGCTACCTTCATCGTCCCTTTCTCTGTCTCCTCGCCTACCAGCAATACATCCCCCAACTGGGAAGATTTGAATTTGCTCCCCAACGGACCCCAGAGCACCCACGAGAAGGTCCCATCCGCATCCCGATCGCAGAGGGCAAGATCAAGCCCCAGGCTCATCCCTGGCCGCAGTTGAACTTCTCCCTTGGTTTTCTGGTGAATGTCGATCCGCCATTCGCAGCGCTGGACAGAGGGATCCCGATGCACGGCCACCTTGAAATCGGCCAGCTTCACCTCTGATCCGTATATGCCAGGAGTGTCTCCCCTCACATTATACTGGCCCACAGGTATTTCTTTTTCTCGCTCATGCCTGGCATCCACATACACCTCGCACCCGTCCTGGGTATTCCAGCTCGCGGGGTTGAGCGTGTCGATCACCGCGGACTCGTCCTGCATCTCCATTGCCAGGTACAGGGCGTTCTCCGGCGCATTGTAGCCGATGCGGAAGGAACCCTGAAAGTCCTGCTTATCCCTCGGACTTACCCCGTCCTCCAACAGCGCAATCGGGTACCGGGTCATCCCTGCCGGCCAATCGGAGAAGTCCCCGTCGATGGTGATCCCCGCCACGGGCACGGCAATCGCAAACGCGCCGTTGTGGGCGTGGGTGGGAGTTGGCCATAGGGCGGCAATCGAGCAGAGGCAGAGTACGTACAGAGAGGTTCTCGACATGGCCATAGAACCTGGGAATGCATGGTCTTCACGCACGCCCAATACCATGAGCTGGTTCCTCGGTGAGAAGGGTGGACAAAGATCCCCACACTGCTGTGTAGCGCGCTATACAGCCGGCGACTTGGATGCCGGCTTTTTCAGGGGTACATCGCTCTGGCACACAACTTGCCATAGCTGTCCTGAAGCTTGGTCTGGATTCCCTTACCCTGTATATTCCCATGTGGCACGACTATCTCTCCAAAGCCGAGACCAACCTGGCAGCAGCCGAACGAGACTTTGAGCACCGCGGTTGCGACCCCTGTGTGAGCAGGGCTTATTTTGCGGCTTTTCATGCTGCCCTCGCGGCGCTGCTGGCGCTCACTGACTTTCAACGGCAAAGGGAGTACTGGAACCACGGCCACATCGCCGCGGAATTTGCCCGCCGCCTGATCCACCGGCGCAAGGTCTTTTCGCTCTCCCTGGCGGACACCTTGGAGGATCTCCGGTCGCGCCGGCACCAGGCTGATTACGAAAGCCCACAGACAAGCCATAAGAGTGCTCGGCAGAGCCTCGGAATGGCCAGACAGTTCGGCGAACAGGTCAAAACCATCCTGCAAGAACAAAGGAGACTATAGTTATGTCCTCAGAAACAGTGGATCGCAGTTACGGCCCATATTTTTATGCGCTCTCCCATCCCGAACGCCTGGCAGCCATCCGCTTTATAGAAGAAATGACCCACCGCTACCCGGAGATCGGGGCTGAGGCCACTGCCGGCCCAGGGAATGAAGAGACCGTGTACATTTATGCGCCCTTACCTGTCGATGATGACGCGTACATCGAGTTTCACCAGACCATGGCCAGGGTGAGTGTCAAGGTGCTCCTGGATACTGGAGTTTCCATGGTCTTGATGCACCGCCTGGAATAGCCTCAGTGGTGCCGGCGGCCACCACCATCTTCTCCTGGAGAGTTCTTCCAAGCCCAAGATAGACACGCGCCGGCCCTGCACCAAGCGCAAGACCCTCTTGGCACACAACCAGGCACCTGGGTATCTTGTCTCCTGGGTGCCTTGTTTCGCTCAAAGAGGACGGTTATCTTGATACCAGCCGAACTTGCGCGGCAGCAGCGGATATGAAGCAGTTCACGGCCAGCGCAGAAACCTTCAAGCTGACTCCACAGGTGGAGGCGAAAAGCATTCGATGACTACGACACGCGCTTACGAAGAGATCATCGACTTCATCGCCGCTGGCACGAGTCCGGACGGGGTAGTAGCTTTTCACCCTTCGGAGGAGGCCAAGGCGAGGGTGGCAGAGCTGATCCAGCGCGAGAAAGCCAGCAGCCTGTCCCCCGATGAAACCGCTGAACTGAACCACTATCTCCAGTTAGAGCATCTGATGCGACTGGCCAAGGCGCGCGCCCGGGCGCATCTGGCGCATGAGTAGCTATGTCAGTCCTGCCCTGCGCCAGCTGGTGGCGACGCGGGCAAACTACCTGTGCGAGTACTGCCTGATCCATGAAGAAGATACCTTCTTCGGCTGCGAGGTGGATCACATTATCAGCACCAAGCACGGCGGTCAGACCGAGGCAGACAACCTCGCCTATGCCTGTGTCTTTTGCAACCGCGCCAAAGGCAGCGATATCGGATCGCGAGTGGTGCTGACCGGCGCCTTCAGTCGATTTTTCAACCCGCGCACAGACCTGTGGACAGCCCACTTTTCCCTCGATGGGGTGCGGCTCGCTCCGCGCTCAGACATCGGCGAGGTCACGGTGCGCCTCCTGGGCATCAACCACCCTGACCGGCTCATAGAGCGCCAGGCACTCCGCGAACTGGGCAGATACCCCAGTACCGAAGCGTTGGCGCGCCTGGCGAAATAATCCGTCTGGGCTTACTTCCGAGCAGAAGACTACCTGATCTCCTGCCTCATGGGTCTGTGCCGTACGGTGGTTCCCTTCTTCACCCGACCTCCACCCCCAGCGAAGAGGCCAACTCGCTCAAGCGGCCCCACAGATCATCTGGGATGGGAATGCCCTCCCGCTGCCGCACTTCCCGGGTCCTGGCCTCCAGGTCGCCGGGGACCAGCACCTCGGCAAAACCCAGGGCCGGGGGCACGGCCCGCACCCGCTGTTCCAATTCGTCGGTGCGACTGGCGTATTCAGTCAGAGGCTGGAAGAGGTCAGCGCGGAAGGCGATCATCGCGGTGCCGGTGTGCCCGAAGATGGGCCCGCCGTGCGGGCGCTCGGCAAAGGTGTCGGACCCGGTGAAGACCCGGCCCAAGAGTTCGGCGGCCAGCATCAGGCCGTAGCCCTTGTGGCCGCCGAAGGGAAGGTGCCCGCCCCCCTTGAAGAACTCCTCTGGATCGGTGGTGGGTTTCCCCTCCCGGTCGGCGATGCAGCCGGGGGGCAGCTGCTTGCCCTGGCTGCGGGCCTCGACCACCTTGACCCCGGAGAGGGCGGTGGTGGCGAAGTCGAGCACCATTGGTGTTTCGGCGCCGGCGGGAAAGCCCATGGCTAGGGGGTTGGTGTGCAGCACCGGCCGGCGCCCGCCGTAGGGCATGGCCACAGGCTGCTCCTCGGCAAAGCCGCCGGCCCAGACCAGGCCCACCATGTTGCGGCTGGCGGCCAGCTCCACGTACTCTCCCAGCCGGCCGATATGGTGGGCCTGCACCAGGCTCACCAGGGCGATACCGCTGGTGGCGGCCTTGTCCAGGGCCAGTTCCATGGCCACCTCAGCGCCCACGTGGCCAAAGGTCCAGCCCCCGGCCACCCGGGCATAGGCGGGCCCCTCTTCGAGGATCGTGGGCCAGGCAGTGGGCAGGAGTTCGCCGGCGCGGATGGCCTGCACGTACCCGGGCAGGTGCCACACCCCGTGGGTGTCCACCCCGCACAGATTGGCCCCCACCAGGGCTTGGGCCACCCGCTGGGCATTGCGCTGGTCCGCCCCGGCGGCCTGCAGGAGCTGCGCGGTGAAGGTGTGGAGCTGGTCGGCGGTCCGGATCATTGGGGGGCTCTCAGAAAAAGTGCCGGAAACCGCCGGCCCAGCGCGAGAGCACGGTCTTCTGCCTGGTGTAGAACATCACCCCCTCCGTGCCCTGCACGTGCAGGTCCCCATAGAAGGACTGGTCCCACCCCGAAAAGGCGAAGAGGGCCATGGGCGCCGGCACCCCCAGGTTGATGCCCACCATGCCGCATTTGATCTGCAGGGCGAAGTGCCTGGCCGCGGTCCCGCTCTCGGTGAAGAGGGTGGCCGCGTTGCCGTAGGGAAGCTGGTTGAAGCTGGTGATGGCCTCCTCCAGCGAAGCGGGCCGCAGCAGGGCCAGCACCGGGCCGAAGAGTTCTTCTTTGAAGACGCGGTGCTGTGCTTCCGTCCGGTCCAGCAGAGTGGGCCCCACGAAGAAACCTTTCTCGGGGATACCCTGTCTGCCGTCGCGGGCCACTTCGAGCCCTTCTCCAGGTGCCTCGGCAATGGCCCCGAAGAGCCGGTCCCGGGCCCGCCCGTCGATCACCGGGCCCATGCCCGTGCGCGGGTCAGCCAGCGGGTCGCCCAGTTGCAGCTTATCCATGGCCGCCAGCATTTGCTCGCGCAGGGGATCAGCGGCCTTGCCCACCCCCATCAGCAGGGAGCCGGCCATGCAGCGCTGGCCAGCGCAGCCAAAGGCCGAGCCCATCACTGCGCGGATGGTGGGCTCGGGGTCGGCATCTGGCAGCACCACCAGCACGTTCTTGGCCCCC
This sequence comes from Candidatus Latescibacterota bacterium, assembly GCA_016187725.1. Lineage (GTDB taxonomy): Bacteria > Latescibacterota > UBA2968 > UBA8231 > UBA8231 > SICG01. The sequence goes on along the minus strand of JACPJE010000280.1, from coordinate 6,538 downwards.
CCGGCCGATTGCACCCGTTTGCCCTGCTGGCAGGCGGTGGTGTACACGTGGCGGGCCACTGGCGAGGAGCCCACAAAGCTGATGGCCCGCACGCCTGGGTGGGTGCAGAGGGCATCGACCACCTCGCGGCTCCCATGCACCACATTGAGCACCCCTGGAGGTAGGCCGGCTTCGAGGAAGAGTTCGGCCAGGCGGTTGGCGGTCAGCGGCACCTTTTCGCTGGGCTTGAGCACAAAGGTATTGCCGCAGGCAATGGATAGCGGGTACATCCACATGGGCACCATGGCCGGGAAGTTGAAAGGGGTGATGCCGGCGCAGACCCCCAGGGGCTCGCGCATGGTCATCCCGTCCACCTCCTCGGCCAGGCGCGACAGGTGCTCTCCCTTGGCCAGGTGGGCGATGCCGCAGGCGAACTCCACCACCTCCACCCCGCGCCGCAGGTCGCCCCGGGCCTCATCCAGGGTCTTGCCGTTCTCGGTGGCGATGAGCCGGCTGATCTCCTCGAAATGGGCCTCCAGCAGTTCGCGGTAGCGGAAGAGCACCCGCGCTCTTTTGGGCGGAGGAGTGCTTCCCCAGGAGGCAAAGGCCCGCTGGGCTTCGGCTACTGCTTGATCCACTTCGGCCGCCCCGCACAGGGGCGCGCGGCCGATCACCTCAGCGGTGGCGGGGTTGTGCACGGGCCCGGTCTGCTCGACCTCGGGGTGCAGCCAGTGTTCCCCGATCAGGATGGGCACACGAATCATCGGCATCCTCCTAAGCGGTCCGGTCCCAGGGGAAGGCGAAGGTCGGCGCATTGGCGTAGCGCCGCATCCGCAGTTTGATGCGACTGCCCGCCCCAGGGGAGAGCATGAAGGTAGCAGAGTCCGCGTCCAGGGTAAAGTCCCGGCCCTCGCACTGGGCATCGAGGAACTGGTGCTCGGCATAGGCTCCCCCCTGGACGACCACGGTCCGCGCCTCGACGGGGTTGAGATTGACCAGGGATACCACGGTGTGATCTGGTCCCAACTCCTCGACCAGGGCAGCCACGTCCTCGGGGAGGCCGGCCCGTTGCCGTGCCGGGTCGAAGTAGCGCAGCCGGCAGTGGACCGGCTGAGCGAAGCGGGTGGGCAGGCCGCCCAGCATCAGCTGCACCAGCGAGCCGGTCAAAGCCGGGTTGTAGGGCAGGGGGTCGTCGGAGAGGCGGGTGTCCGGGGTGGTGGTGTCCTTATGCACCTGGTCCATGCGCTGGCGGACCCGCTCGAAGTCCTGTTGCAGGGCCTGCACCGGGTACCCAGGGTTCCTGCCCTCCAGGAAGTCGATCCAGGGATTGCCGGCCAGGCGGCGCAGGTCAGCGCGGTCCATGGACCAGTAGTACACGTCCAGGGCGCCGTGGCTGTACGGTTGCGGGGTGTAAGCGTACCAGCCCTGGTCGCCGTACATGCGGGGGTACATCACCTGGCCATCGACCACCTTCTGGGCGGCGTTGATGGTGTCGATCAGTTGCCGCCACACCTCGGCGTAGCGCTGGTCGCCGGTGAGCAGCAGGGCATTGGCAAAGCCGGCCAGGCCCAGGTAGTGGGTGTTGCGGTTGGCCATTTCCCCGGTCTGCGGCACCTCCACGGTGAAGGACCAGCCATAGCAGCCCCCGTACCAGCGGCCGCCGCACTCCCCGCCGGGGGTGCCGTCCAGGCCGATATTGGTGGGGATGATGTTGTTGTTGGCCAAGGTGCGCTCCCGCCAGGCATCCGCGTACTCCAGGACCCAGTCGCGGTATTTCTGCTCTCCGGTCAGGGCAAAGGCGTTGAAACCCAGGCCGGTGGCCACCAAGTTCTGGGGGTGGTCGCCGACGATGTCGTTGTAGTCCTTGAAGTGGGCCAGCATCTCCTGGTAGGTGCGCTCGCCGTGCCGCGCCGCAAAGCGCCCCTCCACCTCGATGGGATCGCCGGCCCAGTCCAGGGCCGTGGCCTTGCGCAAGAGGGGCCCGCGGCTGCCGTTGAACATACTGCGGATGAGGCGGTGCTGCGGGTCGTAGTTGGGGGCCTGGGGGTCCTCGTTCAGGTAGAACCCCGCATAGCGCCGGGTGCGGCGCTGGAACTCGGGATCATCTGGATCGGAGAGGCCCTGCAGGTTGAAGACGGCCAGGCCCTCGCCGTTGTGGACCCAGTCGAACATCACCGGGAATTCCTTGTAGTACATGCCGTCGCGGGCAAAGGGGACTTCGGTGGTTTTGGCTTCGGTATATTGCCGCAGGTGGCCCTCCCAGCCCAGCTTGTACAGGTCGAGGAGAAAGTCGGGGCCGCCCAGGAAATGCAGGGTGGGCCAGTCGGTCAGATTCTCGATGGCGTCGTCCGGGCCGTCGTTGCCGCCCCAGCGCACCACGCATTTGAGGTACCCACGTTCGTCGAAGTACCGGCTGAAGAAGGTGCGGCAGGCCTGGGCTTGGTAGCGGAGGAGTTCCCGTTCGAGCAGGGCCCAGGCCGGTGGGGGGGTGGGGGTGTTGAGAGGAATGGCTGGTCGCACGAAAGGTTCCTTTCAGTAGATGGTAAATGTACCTGGGGGCGTCGGGGAGCGACCCACTCCGGGCTTTCCCAAGGCGCGCCCTTCTCCCTCGCTCGCTTCGCTCGGCTGCCCTACCGCCCATCCCCCGCAACGCCCCATACGTTGGGGCGTTGCGCCTCGCTCGCTCTGGCTCCGCTACCCGGCCACCCCACCACGCGGTCTTCCCCTCCCAGCCTCTCCCCAGGGAAAGCCCTGCGGGGTCATCTCTCCGCCGCCTGCTGCTGGCGGTAAATCTGCCGCGCCTCTTCAATGGCAGAGAGGGCCTCGGAGGGCAGGGGCTGTTGGGTGCCCTGCCAGTTTTCTTGTACCTGCTCCGGGCTTTCGGCGCCGGCCAGGACACAACTGACCTCGGGGCGGGAGCGGACCCAGGCGATGCACACCTGGGTGCGGGTGAGGCCCAGATCCGCGGCCACCTGGTCCAGGGTGGCGGCCAGCCCTGCCAGCGGGCTGCCGGTGGTGATGGTGCGCCCGGGATCGAGGAAGCCGGTGTCCAGGGGGCTGAAGGCCAGCAGCCCCAGCCCTGACTGGCGCAGCAGGGGGAAGACTTCTGCTTCCAGCCGCGCCACCCGGGAACCGCCCTCGAGGTGTTCCCCGGCGACGTTGTAGTATTCCTCGATGCCGGCGGGAGGTACGGGGCTGTTCAGTTCGAGGTACTCGCGCAACTGGGCGGCTGAGTGGTTCGACACCCCCCAGTAGCGCACCTTGCCGCTGTGCACCAGCTCGGCCATGGATTGGGCGATCTCCGCCGCCGGTGTGGTGTTGTCCGGCTGGTGGAGCAGGTACAGGTCGATATAATCTGTATTCAGTCTTTTCAGGCTGGCCTCTGCCTGGGCGAAGAGATTGGCCCGGGTGAAGGGCATCGGCGCTCCCTTGCCTTCTCCGTCTTTGGGAGGACCGAAGGCAGCCACCTTGGTGCAGATCACCGCCTGGTCGCGCCGGCCGGCCAGGGCCCTGCCCAGCACCTCCTCGGCCCCGCCCCAACCGTAGGCGTTGGAGGAGTCGAAGAAATTGACCCCGATGTCCAGGGCGTGGGCCAGCACCCGGCGCGCCTCCGGGCCGTCGGCCCGGGGCAGGGTGCGGAAGGCCGTGCCCTGGCACAGGGGCGAAACCCAGAGGTCGGTCTGTCCGAAGCGGAGTCGGTTCATTCTGGTTTTTTGGACATGTCCAAATTGGTTTTGGACATGTCCATGGTTTTGGATGCAAGGACATAAAACGTCCCCCGCCGTATACCCTGCCGCACCAGAACTCCCTTCTCCACCAGGCGAGACAGAAAATGCCGCGCCTGCGAGGAAGTGAGCTGGCAGAGCACGGCGACCTGCGCGCGGGTGATCTTCCCGTGAGTCTGTATAAACTCCCGAACCACCTGCTCCTGCTGAAGCAGTTCGATCCCCTGTTCCTGCCCGTAGGCGACCTCCCCTCTCAGGCGTCGAGAAACCGTCCCGGATAGGCGGTACCTCTCTTCCCTGCGCCCACCGCGGGTCTCCACCAGCCCGGCCCCCACCAGCCGGCGCAGCACTGCGCGGGCCTCGGTCTCCGGTTTCTGGATCAATCGTGCACCTTCCATCGGCGCCACCTGAGGCCCCTGCCAGAGGACGCTGAGGAGCAGCAGCTCATCCAGCCCCAATGTCCGCCCAGCCCGGTCCTCCTCGGCGACCAGGCGGACAAACCCCAGGTCTGCCCTGCCGCCAGGCAGGACCAGGACCACATCCGTCTCCCTGCTCTGCTCATAGGAAGGCGCGGGCCGGCCATTCCGCAACTGCTCATAGAAAATGGTATCGATCCCCCGGGCCGTGCGCTCGACGACCCCTGCCCGCTTGAAGGCATCCGCCAGCAGCGGATTGCGCGGACGAGGAGAGGTCACCAGGAGGTTGTCCAGCCGCACGCCCTCCGGGAAACCGCCTGGACTGGAGACCTCGATCCGGTCCGCGTGCCACTGCACGTGCACGGCCCCCAGCCGCGTGTAGTCGCGGTGGATGAGGGCATTGGCCACCCCCTCCCGGAAGGCCCGCTCCGGGTAGTCCGGCACCCCGACGCGCACCATGCCTGCCACGACCTCCTCCTCGCGGTTGCGCGCCCGGAACCGGGAGAGCAGTTCGTCCATCACCCGCATCAGGGGCCAGCGGAAGAAGTCGTTCAGCTCCACCTGCGTCCCTGAGAGGACCTGGAAGGCCACCTCGTGGGTCCCGATCAGGCGGCGGAGCGCCTCCTCCCTGCCAAAAAGCAGGAGCCCCAGCACCCGGATCGCCCTGACCCCGTGATTGGCCTCGACCGCGCCCAGGGCCTTGGCCAGCTCCGCGTCCGGGAGGTCGAGCAGGGCAGCATCCCCCTGTCCCCGACTCTCCCGGATACTCCGCCGGTATCGCTCAAATTCCAGGGGATCGAGGTCCTCCCACCGGGCATCGGGCAGGGCGAGGGTGGAGTAGTCCAGCATCCCCCGGCCGGCCTGATGGGACTGCATCTCGTGGAAGTGGAAGGGCAGGCACTCCGGCTTCCCCCGCCCGCCCATCGCCCGCCGCAGGTACAGGCCCTCCGCCGTGCCCACTGGCGTCCGGGAGGCCGGGACCTCGACGATCAGCACCGTCTTCTCCTCCACCTGGACTCCCTCGACCCGGCAGGTCAGCGAGGGCCGCGTGCGGTTGGCGATCAGGGCCTGGACCCGGTGCGGGTCAATGCCGCTTCCAGCGTGGCGAGACCGGGCGCCGGTCACTGCGCCGTCGTCCTCCACGCCCACCAGCACCCACCCTGGGCCGTCGCCGGGACGGTTGGCCAGACAGACCACCGCCTCCACCAGTTCCCGGTCAGCAAGGGGAGCCTTGCCTTCGCCCTTGAACTCAAGGTCCAGGCTCTCGCCGGAGGCGATCAGGTCTTTGAGGCGCTGAGGAGTCATAGTTCGTGGTGCGTTGCGCAGGTGATGAGGTCGATTTCCCGATCCCGACACGCTCCATTGCCATCCGCACTCAGGCAGCAGGGGTACACGTGGTGGGGTAATAGTACCGCAAACCACCCGGCCTATCAAGCGCTTCGGCAGCGCGGTGAAATTTCCCCTTGTATTCCCTCTGCCCTCTTCGTATCTATATCCCGATTGTCGCCCTTTTCCGGTGCCACCGGGTTTCTTCCTCTCCAGGCTCTCCGCCAGTAGAGGGACGCCATGAACCGGAGTCCTCTTTCCCTCTGCCTCGCTCTCTTCGCCCTGGCAGGACTGCCCCTTGTGGCAGGAGCGGTGGAGCCAACCCTGCCAAGGCCGGCCAGGCAGGCGCAAAGCCTGGAGCGGCTGCTGGAGCGGGCGCGGCCCGACTCCTTCCTGGCGCGGCTCAGGATAGAGCGGTGGGCCAGCGACTCCCTGCGCTTCTCCCCGCACCCCTGGAGAGAAACCCCTGCCCCTTTCTCCCCAACCCCGCGCTTCAAGCTGGTCCAGGCAGTCCCGGACTCCCTCGAACCCGATGAACTGGAACCCAACGATGTGCCGGAGAAGGCCACCGCCATCACCCTGGGCGACAGTATCTCCTCGCGGATCTGGCAACCCGGCGACGAGGACTACTACCACCCACAAGTGGGGCCTCTATGATGATCTGTAGGTTCTTCTCAGGGAAAAAGGGGTGGTGGATTCTTCTAGGCTTCTTGCTCTCGGGTGTTTCATCGCCCGAAGGGATAGAGGCCCAGCAGTGGAAGACCTACACCATCCTCGAGGGCTTGGCTAGTAATAACGTGCTTTCTGTTTTCCAGTCTTCTGATGGGGCGATGTGGTTTGGAACAGGTAGTGGGGTGAGCCGGTATGATGGGGGGAACTGGCAGACCTACACCACCCAGGATGGCCTGGCTTGGTATACAGTGCTTTCTGTTTTCCAGTCTTCTGATGGGACGATGTGGTTTGGAACACAAGTTGGGGTGAGCCGGTATGACGGGCAGAGCTGGCAGCGCTTCACTACCCAGGATGGCCTGGTGGATAACTTTGTGTATTCTGTTTTCCAGACTAGGGATGGGGCGATGTGGTTTGGAACCT
>JACPJE010000057.1 GCA_016187725.1 Candidatus Latescibacterota bacterium | reverse complement strand
TACCCCCGCTGGCCCGCGGTGTGGGACGCCTGGAACCAGGGTTATGCGTGGTGGCCCGAGGATCGGCTCTGCGCCCTCAAGGCCGACCAGGAGGGGGAATTCTGGACCGCGCCGGTCGCGCCGGCCGGCCGCCAGGTGCGCCTCAACTTCCGCACCCCCACCGCCGGCCTGGTCCGCGTCGGCGTCGAGGGAGTGGAGGGCCGCAGCGTCGAGGACTGCGACCCCCTATGGGGCGACCGTCCCGACCAACTGGTCACCTGGAAAGGCCAGCCCGACCTGGGGCTTGCCGAAGACCAACCCGTGGCCCTGCATTTCCAACTGCGCTGCGCCGACCTCTTCAGCGTCTCCTTCGTATGAATGACGCACCCGACACCACTGACGACCTCGACGACCTCGAAATCCAGGAGTGGCTCGACTCCCTCGACTACGTCTTCGAGAACGGCGGCCCCGAGCGGGTCTGCCTGCTGCTCTCGCGTTTACAAGATCACGCCCGCCGCCTGGGGGTGAGCATCCCCTTTGCCCTCAACACCCCCTATGTCAACACCATCCCCCCCGAGCGCCAGCCCCCGTACCCCGGCAGCCACGACCTGGAGCGGCGCCTCCGCAACATGATCCGCTGGAACGCCATGATCATGGTGGTGCGGGCCAACCAGCAGGACCACACCATGGGCGGCCACATCGCCACCTACGCCTCGGCCGCCACCCTGTACGAGGTGGCCTTCAACCATTTTCTGCGCGGCCGGGACGGCGACTTCGAGGGCGACCAGGTCTTCTTCCAGGCCCACACCTCGCCGGGGATCTACGCCCGCGCCTTTCTGGAGGGCCGGCTCAGCGAGGCGCAGCTGGACAACTTCCGCCGCGAACTGCGCCCCCAGGGCGGGTTGTCCTCCTACCCGCATCCCCGGCTGATGCCCGAGTTCTGGCAGTTCCCCTCCGCCTCCATGGGCCTGAGCGCGATCATGGCCATCTACCAGGCCCGCTTCAACCGCTACCTGGAGGACCGCGGCCTCAAACCCCCCTCCGACGCCAAGGTCTGGGCCTTCATCGGCGACGGCGAAACCGACGAGCCCGAGTCCCTGGGCGCCATCTCCCTGGCGGCGCGCGAAAAGCTGGACAACCTGCTCTTTGTCATCAACTGCAACCTGCAGCGCCTCGACGGGCCGGTGCGCGGCAACGGCAAGATCATCCAGGAGTTGGAGACGGTGTTCCGGGGCGCCGGCTGGAACGTGATCAAGGTGATCTGGGGCAGCGACTGGGACCCGCTGCTGGCCCAGGACGCCCAGGGTCTGCTGGCCAAGCGCATGGGCGAGCTGGTGGACGGCCAGTACCAGAACTACAGCGTCTCGGACGGCCTTTATCAGCGCCAACATTTCTTCGGGGTGGACCCGCGGCTCATGGCCCTGTCGCAGCAGCTCACCGACGAGCACATCCGCACCATCCGCCGCGGCGGCCACGACCCCGACAAGGTCTACGCCGCGTTCCAGGCGGCCACCCAGTACCGCGGCGCCCCCTCGGTGGTGCTGGCCAAGACCATCAAGGGCTACGGCATGGGCGAGGTGGGCGAGGGGCGGATGACCACCCACCAGCTCAAGAAGCTCGACACCCAGGTCCTGCGCCAGATCCGCACCCGCTTCGGCATCCCCCTCTCCGACGCCGAGGTGGAGGCCCTCTCCTTCTACCGGCCCCCCGAGGACAGCCCGGAGATCGGCTACCTGCTGGAACGCCGCCAGGCCCTGGGCGGCTTTGTGCCACGGCGCACGCCCCCCCGGGCCAAGGCCCCTGCACCGCGCGAGGGCCTCTTCGACGAGTTCCTGCAGCAGAGCCGCGAGGTCTCCACCACCATGGTCTTCGTGCGCATCCTGGCCAAGCTCCTGCGCGACGAACGCCTGGGACGGCTCATCGTCCCCATCGTGCCAGACGAGGCGCGCACCTTCGGCATGGAGGCCCTCTTCCGCCAGTACGGGATCTACTCCCACATCGGCCAGCTCTACGAGCCGGTGGACAGCGAGAGCCTCACCTACTACCGCGAGGCGCGCGACGGCCAGCTCATCGAGGAGGGCATCACCGAAGCCGGGGCCCTCTCCTCCTTCATCGCCGCCGGCACCGCCGCCTCCACTTACGGGGTGCAGACCCTGCCCTTCTTCGTCTTCTACTCCATGTTTGGCTTCCAGCGGGTGGGCGACCTGATCTGGGCGGCCGGCGATCACCGCACCCGCGGCTTTCTGATCGGCGCCACGGCCGGGCGCACCACCCTCAACGGCGAGGGCCTGCAGCACCAGGATGGCCACAGCCACCTCCTGGCCTACGCCCATCCGCACGTGGTGGCCTACGACCCGGCCTTCGGCTACGAACTGGCGGTGATCCTGCGCGCCGGCCTGCAGCGGCTGACCGCAGGGGACGAGGACCTGATCTACTACCTGACCGTGCAGAACGAGGTCTACCCCATGCCCGCCATGCCCGAGAAAGCCGAGGAGGGCATCCTGCGCGGCCTGTACCGCCTGCACGAGGCTTCGCTGGAGACCGCCGCCCGAGCCTACCTCTTCTCCAGCGGCAGCATCCTCAACCAGGCCCTGGAGGCCAGGCAACTATTGGAAGAGCGTTTCGGGGTGGGGACTGAAGTGTGGAGCGTCACCAGCTTCCGCCAGCTGCACCAGGAAGGCATGGAGGCCGAGCGCTGGAACCTGCGCCATCCCGGG
>JACPJE010000056.1 GCA_016187725.1 Candidatus Latescibacterota bacterium | reverse complement strand
TCTACATCGGGAGGTACACAAGGTCCACAAGACCTACCGCGTGAGTAAAAAGCGGAAAGGGCTCAAGGGGGCACTGTGCGCGCTGTTCCAGCCGGAGCGGCACGAAGTCCATGCGGTCGATGATATCAGCTTTGCCATAGAGGAGGGCGAGATCGTCGGGTTTATTGGCCCGAACGGCGCTGGCAAGAGCACGACGATCAAGATGTTGTCGGGTATTTTGCACCCTACGGCTGGGGAAATCACCATAGGCGGGATCTCACCGCAAAAAAGCCGCAGAGCAGTCGTACAGCATATCGGCGTGGTCTTTGGGCAGCGGACGCAGTTGTACTGGGATCTGCGTCTGTGGGAGTCCTTTGAACTATTCCGGCGTATCTACCAGATCGAGCAGAGTGCTTTTGAGGAGAATATGAAGCGCTTGTCCGCGGTGCTGGACCTGGAAGGACTGATGGACCTCCCGGTGCGGCAGTTGTCTTTGGGGCAGCGGATGCGCGGGGAACTGGCAGCGGCCATGATCCACTCGCCGGCCATTCTCTTTCTGGACGAACCGACCATCGGCATGGATATCGAGGTCAAACAGTCAATCCGGAATTTCATCCTGGAGATAAACCGTCTGCACCGGACCACCGTGCTATTGACGACTCACGACCTGGGAGAGGTGGAAGAGCTGAGCAAGAGGTGAAGGACCAGTTTGCAGAGGGGCAGGCCGGTCAGGAGGAGTGCGTCCATCTCTGTCTGATCTACCTTTTCCTGCGGGAAGATACTGAAATTCATCCGGTGCATCACGCGCTGAACCGCGACCTTCCCGCCTTGCCGGGCCGACCGGCCCCCTGCTCCTTCACCCAGCCGCCAAGGCTGGCACCAGCTCAGCCTCAGCCTTCGCCAGCTCCCCCTCCAGCCTCGGGTCCTCCCCTCCCCTCTCCAACCCCTCCTCTGCCCTCGCCACCGCTTGCGCTACTGCCTCGTTCACAAAAACCGCCATCGGGATCTCCAACCGCTGGCAGAGCGGATACAAGCGCTGCACCAGGTCTGCGCTCAGTTTCGGGATCTGCATCGGGAGATACATCGGGTTTTCCTCCATCGGATCGGATAGGCAAAGGGGCGCCAGGGCCGGCCCTGGGCCACCTCTCCCCGGAGGATATGGGCCTGGCGCAGGGGCACCGGCAGGGCCTCCCAGGCCTCTCGTTCGCCGGCGGTTGGATAGGGGTGCCAGCGCTGCCTGGAGAGGAGCGACTGACGGAGGTTTTCAAGCGGATAGGCTTCGGCTAGCATAGGGATATTCCTCGGTTCACCTCAACATCGATACGGATAGCTCCACGAAGCTAGCAGCGCCCTCGGCATGGTGAATCCGTTGCGTCGCCTTTTGGAAGTCGTTGGGCGCGGCCCAGGCGATGTTGTCCACGAAGGTCTGCGGGTTGCGGTCGTAGACAGGAAACCACGAACTCTGGATCTGCACCAGGAAGCGATGGCCTGGCAGGAAGGTGTGGTTTACGTGTGGCATGGACACGCGGTAGGGCAGCACTTCGCCGGGCGGGATGGGCCGGGCCGCTTCGAAGCTCTCGCGGTAGCGCCCGCGCAGGATGTCACCGGAGATCATCAGCTGGTAGCCCCCGAGTTCGGGCTGGGCGGGAACTTCGTTCGGGTAAAGGTCGATGAGCTTGACGACCCAGTCGCCGTCGGTGCCCGTGGTCGAGGCGAAGAGGGTGGCGGCGACCTCGCCACGGACGGTGACGGGTGCCGACAGCGGTTCGCTGATGAACGTGAGCACATCGGGCCGGTCGGCGAAGGGTCGCTGGTCGTCGACCAACCAGCGCTGCCAGGTGGAGTCGCCCCCAGCGAAAGAGGGCCGAACGGGGCGCACGCGGTAGGGCACGGGCTTGGCCGGGTCGGAGACAAACTCGGTGAAGGGCTCATCGGCGCTGGTAGGGGGATCGAAAGACAACCCGCCACCGGGATGCAGATAGAGCCGGGCTGGCTCCATCTCCTCCTTCGGCGGCCAGGCGGCGAAGCGACACCACCGGTTGCGGCCGGTCTCGAAGGCGAGGACGGGCGGCAGAGGTTCGGCCGGTTTGACGCCCTTGAGATGGTGGTCCCAGAACGGCTTCAGCATCTCCACACGGAACTGCAAGGAAGTGTCGGCGCCCCACTTGAGGCTGCCGAGCGCTGAGCCGTCTCCCGTCATCTGGCCGTGACACCAGGGGCCGATGGCGAGGTGGGTTTTACGGGCCTTGCGGTCTCGGGCGGCGAGTACGGCGTGGCTGGCCAGAGGGCCGTAGATGTCCTCCTGGTCGAAGAGGCTGTGCACGGTGAGGACGGGGACCTTGCGAGGGGCGTTGGCCAGCAACTGGTCGACGGCCTGGTCCTGCCAGTATTCGTCGTACACGGGGTGGTCGAGAAGGCGGTTCCAGGCGGGCAGGCGGTCGGCGCCGTAGCGGCGGCCTAGCTCGCCGATGGAGCCAGCTTCGAGGACGGCCGAGTAGAAGTCATGGTAGCCCCAGGGTATGCCGTGACTGGCATCCTTGCTGGCCGTCTGCCGATAGACGTACTCGAGCATGACTGTTCGGAAGGCCCCGTGATGGTAGAAGTCGTCGCCGACCCAGGAGTCGACCATAGCATTGACGGGGACGGCGGCTTTGAGGGCCGGGTGCGGCTCGAGGAGCGCCATCAGGGTGAGCAGGCCGTCGTAGGACACGCCGGTGATCCCGACGCGGCCGCTGTTGCCGGGCACGTTCTTCACGAGCCAGTCGATGGTGTCCCAGGCATCCGTGACCTGGTCGACCTGGCCACTATTGTAGGGTCCGCGCGTCGGCATGGTCATGATGTACTTGCCCTGGGAGCGATAGCGGCCACGCACGTCCTGGTAGACACGAATGTAGCCGTTGCGCACTAGGTCTTCATCGACGACGGGCAGGGCCACAGCGATGTCAGGGCTGTCGGTGCGCGATGCGCGTCGGGCAGCGCTGTAAGGCGTGCGCGTCAGCACCATGGGCATGGGCCCGGTCGCGCCGCTGGGAATCGCGATGATGGTGAACAGTTTGACCCCGTCGCGCATGGGAATCATCGACTTCATGCGCTTGTGGTTGAAAGCCGGGGTCGTCGTCTTGAAGGTGCGCGGAACGTCGCCGCCGCGGGCAAGATCTCCGGTGGTGGTTTTCTTCCTGGACTTGGGCATGGGAATCGGCGCTCCGTCCACGGTCTGGTCATCCCCCTGAGGCATCTCCCCCCGGAACCTCTTCACTTCTCCCATGATCCGCTCCAGCAACGTCTCTGCTGAGAGATCCTCCGCACACCCCTTGCGGATCGCCTCTGCGGTGCGCTCGAACCCGAACATCTCCCCTGCCCCATTCGCGGCCTCGATGATGCCGTCGGAGCAGAACACCACCCGGTCTCCTGGCTCAAGCTGGACCTCTATTGCTTTGTAGGTGGTATCCGGGCGTATGCCCAAAGGGTAAGCATCCACCTGTAGCTCGGCGACCTCACCAGTGGCCGCCCGGAAGTGGTAGGGGTAAGGGCACCCACTGTTGGACAGTCGCAGGACGCGGCTGGAAAGTGCCAGTTCTCCCAGAGCGAAGCAGACAAAGGTGCGGGCTTCCAGGGACTCGCACAGCGTCTGGTTCAGACTGGCAAACAGCCTCTCCACCGCGGGACCATATTTCATTTCCGTCTTGAGCACCCCGCTGAACATCACCACCGGGATGGCCGCCTCCATCGCGTGGCCGGTGACGTCGGCCAGGGAGATGGATAGTCTGTCGTGCTGATGGAAGTATTGGAAGAGATCCCCGCCGACGTGGTTGGCGGGCAGACAGCGGCCGGTAATCTCGAAACCGGCGATCCGCGGGGGCGCCTTGGGCATCAGGGCCATCTGCATCTCATGGGCAGTCTGGAGTTCTTCGGCCATCTCCCGCATCAGGGCTTGCTCGGCCCGGCGCTGCTCACGGCGGCGCCGGCTGCCGTAGACCAGGGCCGCGGCGGCGACCAGGCAGGCCGAGGCGGTACCCGCCCAGCGCCCGACTTCTGCGTACGGGAAGGCAACCTCGATCCCGAGGGTGCAGGTCTCGGAGTAGTTCAGGTCCTGGTCCACGGCCCGCACCTGGAACTGGTACTTACCCACCGGCAGATCCCGGTATTCCGCCAGTTCTTCGCGTGTGGAGCGCCATTCCGTGTCCCGTCCTGCCAGACGGCAGAGGTAAACGGTCGTGCCGGGAACCGCCTTGAGGCCCTTTACTCGGTAATTCACCCTCAGGTAATCCTGTGACGAAGGCAGGGTGACCTCGGCCACCGGACCAAGAGGCCGATCGGTGATCACGTCCGTGACCATCACCTCCGGCGCGCGGCGCGGCGGCTGGTACCGGCACAGGCCCCCTTCCGTGGCGATCCAGATCGCGCCGCTGTGGTCCTGGAACAGGGATTGGACGTTGTCGTCCGGCAGGCCGTCCCGGATTGTGAGGCTCTGGAATACCGTACCGTCGGAGATATTCACCCCGCCGCCGAAGGTGCCGGCCCACCAGTGCCCCTGTTGGTCTACCAGCAGAGAACTTACCCAGTTGCTGATGACGCCACCCTGCACCCCGCGGTCGGTGAACTCGTGGCCATCGTACCTGCCCACCCCAGAATCCCAGGTCCCGATCCACAGCGCACCCGTCGTATCCGCCGTGATCGCGGTCACCTGGGGCGCCCAGGGCAGCGAGGATGTGTGGCTGACGTACTGCGTGCCGTCGTAGTGATACAGCCCCGGAGTTTCCCGGAATGAGCCGATCCACATACCCCCCGCCCGGTCAGGCAAGAGGGTCCTGACGTGCCGGGGCGGCACGGGCAACCGTGTGTTGACCACCTCGAACCGGGCTCCGCGCTGGCGGGCCAACCCCTGGTCCCAACTCGCCACCCAGAGGGCGCCATCTGCGTCCTGGGCGATCGCAGTAACATAGTTGCCCGCCAGCCCGTTGGCGGTGGTATAGGTCGTGAAGTCTCGGCCATCAAACTGGAACAACCCGAAACTTGTACCCATCCAGATGGACCCTTCCCGGGAGACCAGGACCGGACACGGGGTGGTCCCGAAATGGGAAGTGCTTCGCCACCTCGCCGGAGTGAAGGTGGCGAAGGTGTTGCCGTCGAATCGCGTCAGGCCCAGGTCGGTGGCCAGCCACAGGTGGTGGGCGCGGTCCTCGGCCATCCCATACACCTCGCGGGTACCAGCGAAGTCCGCAGCCGTGAACACTTGGAGCTGATCGCCAAGGTACCGGCTCAGGCCGGCTGCGGTGCCGAACCACAGGGTGCCACCCCGACCTGCAAGGACCGCATTGGCATACGCGTGGGGCAGTCCGGCGTCGGCTCCGACCCGGATGAAGCTGGTGCCCTCCATGCGGTATACGTTATTGCCGTTGGTGGTGAACCAGATTCGGCCGTCCGCGGCCTGAGCCATATCGATTGGTTCCGGCAGTCCCTGCGTCCGCCCATAGGCGATGAAGCGCTTGCCGTCGTAACAGGTTGCGCCGACCCACTGGTCGAGGAACCATATAATGCCCTCCCGATCCTCCCGGATCCGGAAGATCGGACCCGAGCTCAGCCCATCGGAGGGGCCGTACGAGGTGAACCCCTGAGCATCGAAACGGCTGACGGACCCCGAATCGGTACCCAGCCAGACCCTCCCCCGGCTGTCCACCAGCACCGAGAGCAACCCGTCAGTCGCGAGACCGTCCTCGCGAGTGAAGATAGTGAACGAACGCCCATCGTACCGGACTGCACCCTGCGGGGTCGCCAGCCAGATCGCACCGGTGGAATCGACGTCCATACCGTAGACAGCGGTGGTGGGGAGTCCGTCGGTCGTGTCGAATCGCGTAATGCTGGTGCCGTCGAATCGGCAGAGCCCATCCGTCCCTGGCATCCCTGGTCGCCACGTCGAGAACCACAGGGCGTCCTGATGATCCTGGGCAATGGCCCGCACGTAACTCCCCGGCAGTCCGTGCTCCTGCGTCAGGGTGGCGAAGGTCGCCCCGTCGAACCGGGTCACACCCCCTCCTTGGGTGCCGATCCAGAGGCCTCCTGCACGATCCTGGTAGAGCGACAGAACGAAGGTGCCCGGCAGGCCGTCGACCGGGGTGTAGGTGCGGAAGGCCTGGCGGCGGAATCCCGGGCCTGCGGGGCTGACCCGCGGGGGCGGGCAGGCAACCCTAGTACCCGAGCCTGCCGGCACGGTCAATCCCAGCGGCGGCCTCGCAAAGGGTACCTCCGCTACCGCCGCGGTCTCTCTAGCCTTCACCTCCACCTCCACACCCGCGGTCCTCTGGCGCCGGTACCCAGCCTCTACCCGGTACTTGCCGACGGGCACCTCAGCGGTATACCCTCCCTGCGAATCGGTTCCCACCTGCACCCAGTAATCAGCGGCAGTCAGGGATTGAATGCGCACCTTCCCATAGGCCAACCCCTCGGCCTTGTCCTCCCACTTCACCTTCCCCTGGACCTTTCCCACTGCCTCCTTGGCGTCCACCAATACTAGGTCCCCAATTCTCTCGGTAGCGTGGATCTTTCCCGTTCCTCGCCCCCAGGCCATCCAGGAGAACGAGCCATCCCTGTCCTTGTCGCGCACCACGACATCCACGCCTATGACCACCCCTGGATCCAGTTTCAACGCACCCCGGCCAACCCGTCCTATGTCAATCCGCCATTCATAGCGGCGAATATCCGCTTCCCGTCTCATCCCTATCTTGATATCCTGTAACTTCTCGTTCTCTAGTTTTGCTCCTAGGCCATATACTTGAAGCTGATTCCCCTCCATCACACACTGCGCAGCAAGAGAGTCCCTCGCAGTGTGGGCCGCGTCCACAAACACCTCACAACCATCTTGCGTATCCCAATCTGCTCCTGCGGTCGTATCGATCACCATGGACTCGTCCTGCACCTCCACCGCCACATACAGGGCATTCTCCTGGGTGTTGTAGCCGATGCGGAACCCCCCCTGGAAATCATCCGGGCCGTTCGGTTTGTCACCATACTCCGGCAGCGCAATCGGGTACCGCTGCATCCCCGCCGGCCAGTCGGATAGTTTCCCATCCACCTTGATCCCCTCCACCGGCACGGCGATGGCCACGGCGCCGTTGTGGGCCTGGGCCCTCAGCGCCGAACCGATCAAGACCAGGAGCACCATCCCGACGATTCCCGCAGGAGCATTGGTCGCAGACATAGGTCTTTACCCTTCCCTTGTTCCCGCGCTAGCAGTCACGGCTACCCAGGAGGCCAGGAGATCTCCCTTTGTTCTCCCAACTGGGCCGCCTGCTTCAGGAT
>JACPJE010000261.1 GCA_016187725.1 Candidatus Latescibacterota bacterium | reverse complement strand
CGGGTTCATCAGACCGACGGGCGTCATGCCAAAGTTCTGGTTGATGTAGGAATGGTCCGTGTTACCTATCGAGATCTGCCCAGTGAGGTTGGCGTTGCCATCCTGGCCGATGACCTGGCCAGGGTTGCCCAGCATATCGGGCATGACCTCCGGGTTTTTCAGATCCGCCGCGGTGCAGGGAGTGGTGGCGCACTTTTTCGGGTTGTTGAAGACCACCCACCACAGCGACACCGCGGTGCCGGCGGACAGTCCTGAGCTGCGGAGGGTTGCCGTCATTCCCCGGGGGGTCCTGATGACTCTGGCCGAACCCGCCGCTGGCGTGGCTGCATCGATGGTGGGAAAAACCTGGACCGGACGCGTGCTGTTCCACTGGCCGCCGGCCCTGGCCTTGGTGATGACCAGCTTGGCAGCCGATTCGGCCTCATCCTGGGCTGGCTCTGGAGAGACCACGGCTTCCTCCTGGCTGCAACCAAAGGCAATCAGGGCTGTGCCAATGACGAAGAGGGTGAGAAATCTGGATTTCACGGCGCATTTCTCCTATCTTTATGGTAAAGGCGTGTGAAGGGGCTGCTGGCCTTTTCACCTCGCCGGTGAGGCCGCTGGCTTCGACTCCTGCCACGGGTGGGGCCAGCGGCGTTTTGTATGGTGCAATCGGGGATCACCTCCTTCCTGTTTTCATTTCCGCCTCAATTGTCTCGCGCTCCCTCGTCGATCCAGGTGCGCAGGAGTTGCAACTCCTGCGCCGCCATAGGTTCCATGCCGAGGGGCATGCGGTCCCCCCTTGCCATTCGCCCTTCGAGTTTCTCGATGAGGTAGCTCTCCTGGGCGTTCCCCGGAATCACATTGCAGGTCTTTAGCCGGGCTGCCTGGGCTCCTGGGCCGAACAAGGTGGCATAGCCGGTGAGGTCGTAGCTGGACTGCGGGAAAGGCCCTCCGTGGCAGTCTATGGAGCTGCATCCATACCGGCTGAAAAAGGGCAAGACATCTCGTCGAAAACTCACCGTGGCCTTTCCCTTGGCCAGGGCCGAGGAGGGGCCGCAGACCAGCACCTCTGCCCCTTTTGAGACCTTATCCGCGCCGCAGGCCACCGCCAGGAGTGCAGCCAACATCGCGCTTCTCATCGGGCCCGTTCCCTAGGGCAATTCCACCCGCCGTATCCGGTGGTTGCGGGTATCGGCGATGTAGAGCAGGTTGTCGTTCAGGATTTCGTCGATGAAGATGCCCGTGGGGGTATTCAACTGGGCCTGGGTAGCTGGCCCGCCGTCCCCGGCATATCCCTTCACTCCATTGCCCGCCACGGTCGAGATGATGCCCAGGCCGTCCACCTGGCGGATGGCGTGGTTCTCAGCATCGGCGATGTAGAGGGTGTGGTCAGGCCCTATGGCCACGTCCGTGGGGAAGCTCAGCGATGCCTGGGTGGCCGGCCCGCTATCCCCACGGTAGCCGGGGTTTCCGTTGCCGGCGATAGTGGTGATAATCCCGGTGTTCAGGTCGATGACCCGCACCCGGTGGTTCATGGTATCGGCGATGTAGAGCTGATTCAGATGCCGCTCAATAGCCAGCTTGCCGGCCGGCTCGGCATTGGAGCCTTTGGGCAGATTGAACTGCGCCGCCGTGGCCGGCCCCCCATCCCCGCCAAAGCCGGCCACGCCGGTCCCCGCAAAGGTCGAGACGATCCCGCTGGCATCGACCTTGCGGATGCGCTGGTTGGCCTGGTCCGAGATGTAGAGGTTTCCCTCCCCATCGTAGACCACACTGCTGGGCAGGTTGAACTGCGCCGCCGCCGCCACCCCGCCGTCCCCCGAGTAGCCCTGCGAGGTGCCGGCCAGCACCCCCACCATCCCCCCGGAGTCCATGTACTTGATCTTCCAGTTGTGCCAGGCCGAGAGGACCAACCTTCCGTCAGGGGCCATGGTGATGTCCGTGGGGTGGTTGAGATTGGCCTCAGTGCCGGGGACCATGCCCTCTGCCGCTGAGAGAGGTTCGTCTCCCAGCAGTTCGGTGCCGATCACCGTGGTGATCTGGCTGCCGTCCGGGGCACTCTTGCGGATGCGGTGGTTGTTCCAGTCGGCGATGTAGACCTCCCCGCTCGTCGGATTGATGCACACATCCCGCGGACCGTAGAAGGCCGCCTCTTTCGCCGGCCCGCCATCCCCGCCAAAGCCCGCCATCCCGGTGCCGGCAAAGGTGGTGATGGCCCCGGGGCCTCCTCCCCCCTCATCCGGCCCTGATGGCCCTTCTCCACAGCCGGCCAGCAGCACCACCCCCAGACTCGCCGCGATCCAGTGCATACTTTTCATACACGCTCTCCCTCTTTCTTTTATGGTGTGGTTGCAGGATACCTCTGCTACTCCGGGAGCTTCGCAAAGGGCGTGCCACCCGGATGAGAGAGGGAGGCAGAGGATTCTAGGTTTTTGTGAAACAGAGATTTAAAGAAGACTCAGGGCGAGAGAAGGCATGTTATGGAGAGAAAAGGAGCAGGGGGGATGGACTAATCTGACCAGAGGGACTGGACGGATCTGACCGCTGGGTCAGAGGAAAAGCTGGGGGCGCCGGCCCTACTCCCCGATCCGGTACTTCCTGGCCCGGCGCTCCACCTTCTTGCGGTCGGTGCGGAGCAGGGCAGCGGCCTGGCTCTTGTTGCCCTGGGTCCTGGTGAGAGCCAGGCGCAGCACTACCTCTTCCGCCCTTTCGAGCAGATCTCCGCCCGAGCTGCCATCTCCGCCCTGGAGCATGGCCTCCAGGGTTCCATCCACCGGGGCATCCTCTCCTCCAAATGGAGAGGGGGGCACGGCCAGATCCTCCCGGCGGATGATCCCCTCCTTGCATACGAGCACTGCCCGCTGTACCAGATGCTCCAGCTCCCGCACATTGCCCGGCCAATCATAGGCCTGCAGATACTCCACCACCTCGGGGTCGAGGGCCGGCGTCGGCCGGTCCAGATGCCGGGCAAACTCCCCGGCAAAGTATTCCACCAGCAGCGGGATGTCCTCCCGCCGCTGGCGCAGGGGGGGCAACTCCACCGCAAAGCCGTTCAGCCGGTAGAACAGGTCCTTGCGGAACTCCCCTCGCTCTACCGCTGCCTCCAGATCGCGGTTGGTGGCGGCGATGATCCGCGCCTCCCCGCGCAGCACCTTCCTGCCGCCCACCCGCTGGAAGGTCTGCTCCTGGAGGAGCTGGAGCAGGGCGGTCTGCGAGCCCAGGGGCAAATCGCCGATCTCGTCCAGAAAGAGGGTGCCGCCCTCGGCCAGCTCGAACTTGCCCAGCTTGCGGGACACCGCCCCGGTGAAGGCGCCCCGCTCGTGGCCGAAGAGTTCGCTCTCCACCAGTTCCTTGGGGATGGCCCCGCAGTTGACCGGGATAAAGGGCCCGGTCCTGCGGGGGCTCTGGCCGTGGATGGCCCTGGCCGCCAGCCCCTTGCCGGTGCCGGTCTCGCCCTGGATCAGCACGGTCAGGTCGGTGAGGGCCACCTGGGCCAGGTCGGCCTGCACCTGCCGCAAGGCCCGGCTCTGACCCACAAAGAGGGGTTGATCGCGCAGGTGTTCGGCGGCCTGCATGCTGCGGATCGCCCCGCGCAGGCGCCGGTGGTCGCGGTGCAGCCGGTGAAGGCGCGCTACCTTCGCCAAAACCCCGTCCAGCTCTAGCAGGCGGATGGGCTTGCACAGAAAATCGGCCGCCCCCAGGCGCAGGGCCTGCACCGCCACTTCCATATTCCCGTGGCCGGTGATGATCACCACCGACAGTTCGGGCTTCATCTCCTGGCACCAGGCCAGTACTTCCAGCCCGTCCAGTTCCGGCATGCGCATGTCGATCAGCGCCAGGTCGTATTCCGCTGCTTTCAGCGCCTGCACCGCGGCGCCTCCCTCCCACACGCCATCGACCTGGCAGCCGGCGTCGCGCAGGTAGTCGGCGATGGTCTGGTGGACGATCTCCTCGTCGTCAGCCAGCAGG
>JACPJE010000260.1 GCA_016187725.1 Candidatus Latescibacterota bacterium | reverse complement strand
GACGGTGCTCTTCCTGGCGCAACTGGCCGGGGTGCACCTGTCCCTGGCCCAGCAGGTGATGGTGGCGTACATGGCCATCTTAGGAGGCATCGGCACCGCCGGGGTGCCCTCGGGTTCCATCCCCTTCATCGTGGTGGTGCTGGCCACCATCGGGGTGGAGCCCTCGCTGATCGCCATCGTGCTGGGGGTGGACCGCATCCTCGATATGTGCCGCACCACCCTCAACGTGACCGGGGACATCACCGCGGCCACCTACGTGGCCCGGGCCGAGGGATACGAGCTGTTGTCGGATACTTCAAAGGGAGGGCAGAGGAGGTCTTTGCGGTGAATGTGAAGGGCATCCTCTTCTGCACCCAGACCGTGGCGCCAGGCATGATTCAGAGAGGTTCGGGCAAGATCGCCAACAACGCCTGGTAGCTCACCACCGGCCAGGCGATCCCCAGGGCCAGCACCCCGCCCAGTGCGAACACCCCCACCCCAAGTTCGAGCCCATATTGGTTCGCTAAAGAAAACCCTTGTCATTGAGTTCCCGAGAGCGTATTATTAGAATTATTGGTTTGCTAAGGCGAACTAAAAGGGCGACGCGCGTGTCGCTGCGACCCAGACTGCCGGTGGCAAAAGGAGGATAAAAGAAATGCGCGACTCTTCCCCGCTGTTTGAAAAGAACTCCGCAACCCAGGGCAGGCTGCGCCTGGGGCCGCTGTCGCGAACCGCGGCCGAGGGGTTCGGCGCCAGCCTGCGCCGGGCGTTGATGCGGGAGGTGAGGGGGGCTGCGGTCAGCGCGGTGCGCATCGAGGGGATAGCTCATGAATTCACCGCGCTCGACGGGGTGGTCGAGGAGGTGATACAGATCGTCGAAAATCTGAAGAAGGTGCGCGTCGGTCTGAAGAGGATCGGGACGTGGCGCGTTGCGGTCAGCGCCAGTGGTCCGCGGACGGTCACGGCCGCAGACCTGGCGCGCGAGCCCGGGGTGAGGGTGGCCGATCCGGCGCAGCTCATCGCCACGGTCGCGGAGGGCGGGCGGCTCGAGATGAGCGTGGAGATCGCCAGCGGCACGGGATACGAAGGCGTCCAGGAGTGGCAAGACCGGCGGCCAGGGTGGATCGAGATCGACCGGAACTACACTCCTGTCAGGCAGGTGGCGATCCAGGTCGGTGAGAAGGGGGACAGGGTCTTTCTGGAACTGGCGATAACCACGGACGGCACGGTGCCGGTGGAGGAAGCGCTGGCGCAGGCGGCCGTCGCGCTTGAACTGCAGGCAGGGGTGCGCGAGCCGGTCCCAACCCTGTGTCGGGCGGTGGTCGAAGCGGCCTGCAGACCGGTGCCGGCGCCGGTAGAGCCTGTCCTGGGGCCGGAACCCCGGACGCGGGAATTCTGCAAGACGCCTCCGGCGGTCCCGATCCCCGATCTCACCGGGCTGCCCAAAAGGTCGTTCGAGGCCTTCGCGCAACGGGAGTGCAGGACTGCGGAACGCAAACTCCAGGGACTTGAAAGGCTGCTTCGGGAAGCGTTTCCCATCGAGCTGGCCCATGGCGAGAGACTGGAATACGAGGGGTACGCGATTGACCAGGCCGATGCCTGCTCCCAGGACTGCGTGCGGTTCGGCAGGACCTACGCCGGACGACTTGAGATTCGCCTCCGCAGCACCGGCAGCGGCGAGGTGCGGGAAGTGGACGCGGGCAGGTTGCCGCTGGTGACCGAGCGCGGCACCTTCGTCATCGCGGGGAGGGAGAAGGCAGTTGTCGGACAATTGCAGGCGCTTGAAGGGGAGGGACCGAACGACCTGGCGAACCGGCGCCTGTGGCTGGTGGGTGACCAGCTTGCGGCAGCCCTGGCCGGGCCCCTGGCGGCCGACGTGGAAGCGGCAAAGGGCGCCGCATCTGCCGCTGAGGTGGCCCTGCCCGGATTCGCCGCGGCCCTAGGGCGGTTTTTCACCGGAGGGGGTTGCGTGCGGCAGGTGGAAGACCTCAATCCGCTGGCGCTGGTGTCGCAGGTGCGCGCCGTGGTCCAGAGCGGGATCCGGCTTCCAGGGTTCGAGGCCAGGGATGTGCATCCCTCGCACTTCGGCCGCTTGTGTCTCCTGGAGACGCCAGAGGGGGAGAAGATCGGGATCAATCTGAGCGCGGCGATTCTGGCCCAGGTCGATGGAGAGGGGCGGTTGCTGACTCCCTATCGCCGGCAGGACGGAGACGAAATCGAATACCTCTCCCCGGAATCGGAGTTCGAGAAGCGCATCGCCGACCTGGGGGCCGGCGATGGGTACGCGGCGCGGTACGGCGGCAGGGTCCTGGGCCGGGAGAAAGGCGAGATCGTCAGGATCGACGCCGGGGACGCCCAGTACGTTCCGGCACACCCCGGGCAACTCCTGGGCGCCTCCGCCAGCCTGATTCCCTTTGTCGCTCACGACGACGCGAACCGCGCCCTGATGGGGACGAACATGCAGAAACAGGCGGTACCGCTGTTGATCGCTGAAGCGCCCCTGGTGCGCACGGGGATGGAAACGCGCGTGGCCGGAGATGCCGGGGCGTGCGTCAGGGCAGCGGCCGATGGGGTGGTCGTGAGGGTGGCAGCGGCTGAAGTCGTCATCCGGCAGAACGGGGACGATCTGGAGCGGCGCTACCCAGTGGCGGGGTTCTCCAGCTCGTCTGGGGGAACGCGCTGGCGCCAGCGGCCCCTGGTGCGCACCGGAGACCTGGTGATTGCAGGTCAGCTCATCGCCGAAGGGCCTGCCAGCGAGGGCGGGGCCCTGGCCCTGGGCAGAAACCTCCTGGTCGGGTACCTGCCGTGGGAGGGGTACAACTTCGAGGATTCCCTGGTAATCAGCGAGCGGCTCATCAGGGATGAGGTGTTCACCTCGATCAAGGCCCGCCAGTTCACCGCGACCATCGCCAATGCCGATACCCAGGTCGAGCAGTTCAGGAGCGACCATCTGGCGCAGGCTGAAAAAGCCAGGCTCACACCGGAAGGGGTCGCGCGCGAAGGGGCTGTGGTCGAAGGGGGAGAGGTGCTCATCGCCAAGGGGGCACTGAAGGAGGGGGAATGGCACGACCTTTCGCTGCGCCTGCCGGCCGGGCAGTGCGGCACGGTCGTCAAGGTGGAGCGGTACGCCGCGTCCCAGGGAGACCCGCTCGCCGAGGGGGTCGGTGAGCTGGTGCATGTCACCGTGGCCGTGCGCCGCAGACTGAAGGTGGGGGACAAGCTGGCCAACCGGCATGGGGCCAAGGGAACGGTCGGGCGGATCGTGGCAGAGGACGAAATGCCGGTCCTGCCGGACGGCCGGATCCTGGATCTGATCCTCGATCCGCTCGGGGTGCCCAGCCGCATGAATCTCGGGCAACTGCTCGAGACGCATCTGGGACTGGCGGCGCACGCGCTGAACTGCGCGGTGATCACTCCAGGTTTCAACGGGGCTGTGGTGGCAGATGTGGATGCGATGCTCGCGGAGGCCGGGCTGCCCAGGAGTGGCATGCTCAGGCTGCGCGATGGCCGCACCGGGCGCCTGTTCGACTGCGAGTCCACCGCCGGGTACCAGTACGTGATGAAGCTGGCGCACATGGTCGATGACAAGCGGCAGGCGCGCGGTGCGGGGGCGGGCGCAGAGGGAACCGGGCAACCGGTGGGCGGCCGGAGGAACAGCGAGGGCCAGCGCCTGGGTATCATGGAGCTGTGGGCCCTGCAGGCGCACGGGGCGGGGCACATCCTGCAGGAGATGCTGACGCTCAAAGCCGACGACGTGGATAGCCGCCGCAGGACTTGCGAGGCGCTGCTACGCGGGGGAGCCCTGCCCCGGCCGACAGTGCCCCACTCGGTTCGGCGCCTGGTGGCGCAGCTGCGGGGTCTGTGCCTCGAACTGAAGATCTTTGGGGAGGATGGCAGGGAGATGCCGGTCTTCGCCGGGGAGGTGTCGATCGAAGATGCGGCGACTGCGGCGCTCGAATTCGCCTCCGCGGAGAAGGTGCGCAGCTGGTCGGTGGGACGGCTGGAGGCTGAGGGCGCAGCAGCCGCTTTTGAGGAGTTCTTCGGAGCGGCGGACGGGCTCGACCTCAAGCACGTGGAACTGGCGGTGCCGGTGAAGCATCCCTGGCGCACCCTGGTTGGGGAAAGAGCGCATGAACTGCCCGAGATCGCGGCTCTGCCGGTCCTGCCCAGGTCCCTGCGCGGGGGGAGTGGGCTCGACCGGCTCTACCTGGAGCTGCGCGCGGCGGACAGCGCGGTCAGGCGCAGCGGCGCGACGGCCGAAAAGGCAGCAGCGCTGCAGACAGCGGTCGATCGACTGATGGGAGAGCAGGGACTGACGCAGCTGCTGTACGGCAAACGCGGCTGGTTCGCGGCGGCCATGTCAGGCAAGGCCGTGGACTACTCCGGCAGGTCGGTCGTCTCTCCGGGATGCGGCCTGCGGTACGATGAGTGCGGCCTGCCCAGGAGCATGGCCAGGGTGCTTTTCGAACCGCTGGTCGTCGGCGAACTGCTGCGCGCCGGGCACGCTGCCTCGGCGGAGGAAGCCAAACAACTGCTGCGCGCCGGCGCCCCGCGCGCAGTGGCGGCGCTGGAGCGCGCGGTGGCGGCCAGATGGGTTCTGCTGCACCGGGCCCCAGTGCTCCACCGCTGGGGCATCCAGGCATTCCGGCCGGTGCTCACGGACGAGGAGGTGGTGCGGCTGCATCCGCTGATGCTGCCGGCTTTCAACGCAGACTTCGACGGAGACGAGCTAGGGGTGTTCCTGCCCTTGTCGCCCGAGGCTCAGGAAGAGGCAGGCTGCATGCGGCCATCGGCAAACCAGATGGCACTGGCGACCTGGCGGTACCTGAACGGCCCTACGCAGGACATGGTCCTGGGCTGGTACTACGCCACGGTGAAGCATGGCGGGGGCCGTGCGCTAAGGACATTCGCTGCGCTGGAAGCAGTCGCTGCGGCCTTCGAACAGGGCGAGGTGCGGGTGCACGACCCGATCGCGGTGGGCCGGGGCAAGACGGCGCGGCCCACGACAGTCGGCAGGGCGTTGTTCAACCAGATGCTGCCCGGGGAGTGGGAGTGGATCGAGGAGCCGGTTGACCAGAAGGCGCTGTCCGGGTTCATGCTGCGCTGCTGGCACGAGCTGGGGCCGGAGGTGGCCGCACGTCTGGGCGACGCCCTCATGCGCTCCGGCTTTCGCCTCGCCACGCTGTCCGGGCTGTCGATCGGCAAGGAGGTGCTCGCGCCCTACTCGCAATGCGAAAGCCGCATCGCGGATGCCTGGCGGAAAGCCGAAGAACTCGAGGCCCGCGGCGGCGAATCGGCCACCGCGCTGGTGGAGCACTGGCTGCGGTTCACCGGTGAGCTGGCTGAAGAGGCGCTCGCGGAGCTGGCAGCGGATCGGGATGGTTTGAACCCGGTCCATCTGATGCGCGTCTCAGGGGCGCGCTCGAATCGGGACCAGGTCAAGCAGCTGGTGGCCATGCGCGGACTGCTCGCCACGCCGGACCGGAGGATCATCGCGGCCCCCTGCACGACGAGCTTCATCCGCGGGCACAGTCAGCTGGAGTACCTGGCATCGACCTATGGGGCGCGCAAGGGGTTGAGCGATACCTCGCTGCGGACGGCCAAGGCTGGATTCCTGTTCAAGCGAATCGCCAACGCGGTTCAGGACCTCCTGGTCCTGGAGGAGGACTGCGGCACCGGGGAAGGGGTCGTCAAACGGGGGATGCGCAGCCGGCAGGGGGAGCTAGTGCCGCTGGCGCAGCGCCTTGCGGGGCGGACGGCGCTGGAAGATGTGGCCCTTCCCGGCGCGGATGCGCCGCTTGTGAGGCGGGGAGCACTGATCAGCGGGAAGGCGACGGCGGCGATTGCGGCGAGCGGCCTGGAGGCCGTCGCGGTACGCTCGCCGCTCACCTGCAAGACCGAGGGGGGAATCTGCGGCAAGTGCTACGGCGCGGATCTGAGCCGGTGGCAGATGGCCGTGCCGGGTCTGGCGGTGGGGATCATCGCCGCGCAATCCATAGGGGAGCCAATGACTCAGCTCACCATGCGCACTTTTTCGTTTGGGACGCCCGCGCGTCTGGGAGGGGAGCTGGGGACGATCGTGGGGGGGCTGCCGCGGCTCGACGAACTTTTTGAAGCGGGGAGATGTCCGGGGCAGGAGGAGTCCGAAGAGCGCGCTGCGCTCGATGAGCTGCTGCGCCGGGAAGGCGTACCCACCGCGGCAGAATACCTGCTGCGCGAGATGGCGGAGATCTACCGCAGGCAGGGGGTGCTGGTAGACGATCGGCACTTCGAGGTGGTGCTCCGGCAGATGCTGGGCCAGGTGCGGGTCGCATCTGGTGGGGACACCGGTCTGGAGACGGGAGCGATCACGAGTGCGGCCCACCTCGAAGCGGCGAATGCTGCTGCCGCCGGAGAGCCCGCCCTCGGTGAGCCGGTCGTCCTCGGGGTCACCGAGGTGGCGGTGCTGGCGCAGGATTTCCTGGCCGCGGGGATCGCCTATGGCGGGATTCCCGCGCTGGCGGCGGCAGCGGCAGTCAAGGCGAAGGTGGCGTTGAATGGGGTCCGGAGTTGCACGCTCTTTGGGAAGGTGATCCCGGCGAAAGGGGGGGGCTAAGCTAAAAGGAGCCAGCCCGAGGAGAGTCCGCGGTTCTAGGCTGCGCCCGCCCGCGTGGATCCCAACGGCCCTGAGCAGCGTCTAATACTTGTCACCTGTTGAAACCCTCCTCAAAGGACCGTCTATGCCACTCATCCGCATCCCCCGAGCCTGGGAGATCCCCCAACACCTGGCCACCCCCGAAGAGGTGTACCTCAACCGCCGCCGGTTCTTCAAGCAGTTGGGAGCGGCCGGCCTGGGGCTGGTGGCCGGCCCCTCGCTGCTGGGCGCTGAGGAGGGCGCGCTCTACCCGGCCAAACGCAACCCGGCCTACACCCTGGACCGGGCCCTCAGCGACGAAAAGGTGGCGGCCTCGTACAACAACTTCTATGAGTTCACCACCGACAAGGAAGCGGTCAAGGAGAAGGTGGATAAG
>JACPJE010000055.1 GCA_016187725.1 Candidatus Latescibacterota bacterium | reverse complement strand
GTCCTCGTGGTCTACACCCTGTTGGTCCTCGCCCCCATCGCTGCCTTTTTCCTGGTGGCGCTGCGCGGGGGGCTGACACCGGAGGCCTGGGCCGAGCTGGGCCGGCTGCGGACGGGCTTGTTGCTCAACAGCTTGGTCCTTGCTACCCTGACGGCATTGGGGAGCGCACTGCTGGGCATACCCCTGGGATTTTTGCTGGCGCGCACGGACGTGGCCTGCCGGCGTGTGCTGCTGGGGCTGTGCGCGGTGCCACTGTGCTTGCCGCCCTTTCTATGGGCCACAGCCTGGCAGGCCGGCCTGCGGGCACACGGCCTGAGCGGCATGGGAGGCGCGGTGCTGGTCCTGGTCCTGGCGCTCTTCCCCCTGGTGGCCCTGCTGGCGGCCGTGGGATTTGCGCAGGTCGATCCGACCCTGGAGGAGGAGGCGCGTCTGTGCGGCAGTGAGGGTCAGGTCTTCTGGCACGCGACCTTGCCCCTGGCCCGTCCCCTCCTGACGACGGGATTGGTGGTGGTGTTTCTCCTGGCCCTCGCGGAGTTCGGGGTGCCCGCGCTCATGCAGGTGGAGGTCTATCCGGTGGCCATCTATGCCGCCTTCAGCGCCTCCTATGACTTTGCCCAGGCAGCAGCCCTGTGCCTGCCCCTGGTGGGGGTGACAGCGGGTGTGGCTTTCATCCTCCACCGCTTGGCGCACCGGGTGGACTTTGCTTCCCTGGCAGGACGCTGGGAGCCCCGCCAGGTCGGTCTGGGCCGCGGGCGCCTGGCGGTGACCCTGATAACCTTCACCCTGTTCGCCCTCGCCCTGGGCGTGCCCCTGGGCACCCTGGTGCTAAAGGCGGGAGGTTCCCGCGCCTGGCCAGGGGCGCTAGTACCCATGCTGTGGAGCCTGGGATTGTCGGCCCTCAGCGCGAGCCTGCTGGCCCTGTTGGGCCTGCTGGTGGCCTGGCCCTGCCAGCGCGGCTATGTGCGCGGTGGGGCGTGGTGGGTACAGGGTCAGATCTTGCTCTTCGTCTTGCCCGGCGCGGTGGTCGGCTTGGGACTGGTGGCCCTGTGGAACCGCCCCTGGCTGGGGTGGCTCTACGGCACGCCGGCGATGGTGGTCCTCGGCGAGGTGGCGCGCTTTGCCCCGCTGATGGTGGGGGCCTTTGCGGCCTTCCTGGCCCAAGTCCCCAAAGACGGCGAGGAAGCCATCTGGATGGATGGCGGGGGCGTGATGGCCACCTTGGCGCACTTTGTCCTCCCGGTGGCGCGCCGCGCCTTGGGTTTTCTCTGGGCCCTGGGTTTTGTCCTGTGTATGGGAGAGCTGGCCACGGCGATCCTGGTGGCACCGCCAGGGATGCATCGATGATCTGAGTGCTTCAGAGCTACAGCAAGGGAAGCCCCCTGATTTCTCAGGAGGAAAGCCATGAAACCTATCCTGCGCCTTACGACGACTTGTGCGATGATGCTCATGTTGGCCAACGGCCTCACAGCCAAACCCGTTCAGGCACAGGAGATGCCGGACGATTACCAAGAGGTCCTCGCCTACCTCGGAAAGAAGGGGGATTTCAAGGCCGGCGTCCTCAAGGTGAGTATCCCGCGCAATGACCTGAAGGTCACGGTAGCGGGCGTGGAGACTCCGACACCCTTCGGGTTTGGCGGGTGGCTGGCAATGACCAAGGGAGAGGGCGGGTTCGAGGTGATGATGGGGGATTTCGTACTGTTACAGGAAGAAGTGAACCCAGTTATGTCTGCACTATTGGACAATGGGCTGGAAGTCACCGCCCTGCACAATCACTTCTTCTGGGAAGAGCCGCGCCTCTTCTATCACCACATGCTCGGCGCGCGCCCAGCGATCATCTTTCTGCACTACTGGGGCCAGGGATCTGCCGAGCAACTGGCGCAGGGATTTAGAGCTGCCCTAGATGAACTGGGCAGGAGCAAGTAGTTTTGTTGGATGTAGCCAGGGAGTCGCCCTGATGGCTGCCCCCATTCCAGACTCCGAGCGTTCCACGTCGCTGCACGAACTCGTGCTCCTGTTCCTCCGCCTCGGCACGACGGCCTTTGGCGGGCCTGCCGCGCATATCGCCATGATGCAGGACGAGGTCGTCCGCCGCCGCGGGTGGCTCAGCGAGGAGCGCTTCCTCGACCTGCTGGGCGCGACCAACCTGATTCCCGGACCCAACTCCACGGAGATGGCCATCCACATCGGTTGGGCGCGCCGCCGCTGGGCAGGGCTCTTTGCCGCTGGCTTGTCGTTCATTCTGCCCGCCGCGTTCATCACCGGGGTCCTGGGGTGGATATACGTGCGCTTCGGGTCTCTCCCCCAGGCCGGCTGGCTGCTGTACGGAGTCAAACCCGTCATCCTGGCGGTAATTGTGCAGGCACTATGGGGCCTCGCCCCGAAGGCAGCCCACTCAGGGTCCCTCCGAGTCCTCGGTGCCGCCGCCCTGGCCGCCAGCGCGCTGGGCGTCAATGAACTGGTCGTGCTCTTCGGGGCAGCCGCGCTCATGGCGGTGGTGCGAGGGGTGGGGGATCGCGGGAGCGGCACCAGCCTCAGGCAGTTCGCCCCCGCGGTGCCCGTGGCCGGTGTCCCGGCAGTGGCCGGTGCGGTCAGCCTGCCCGGCATCTTCTGGGTGTTCTGCAAGATCGGCTCGGTGCTCTTCGGCAGCGGGTACGTGCTCCTCGCCTTCCTGCGCGCCGATCTGGTCGAGCGCCTCCATTGGCTGACGGAGGCTCAACTCATCGATGCCATCGCCGTGGGGCAAGTCACCCCCGGCCCGGTCTTCACCACGGCCACCTTTGTCGGCTACCTGCTGGCAGGTCCGTCTGGCGCCGCTGCAGCGACGGCGGGCATCTTCCTGCCCGCCTTTGTGTTCGTCGCCCTCAGCGGCCCGCTCGTGCCCCGGCTGCGCACCTCGCCAGTGGCGGGGGCCTTTCTCAATGGGGCGAACGTGGCCTCTCTGGCCCTGATGGCAGTGGTCACGGTCCAGCTGGCGGGGGCTGCGCTGGTGGACCTTCCCACCATCTTATTGGGCGGCGTGAGCAGCCTCTTGCTGGTGCGGTACCGCCTGAACTCCACCTGGCTGATCCTCGGAGGTGCGGTGGTTGGGGGGCTTGTCCACCTGTGGAGACTGGTGGTGTAGTAAGGACCTTGAGACAAAACCCTGGGGGGTTCTATATTAATGGAGTTTTCTGTCAGACACTACTTCCAGCAGCAGACCGGAGAGTGGTACATCGCCAACCCGGAATTCTCGGGCGGTCAGCTCTATCCGGCTGGGACGCGCAGACCCTACCGCTTCGGCGGACGCTACTCGTCCAGGGCCCTGTTCGCCGAGGGTGCCTACGGGATCACTGTCCGCCTGGAGGCCGGGGCGCAGTTCCCCTACTTTGACCAACGCCTCGCAGATGCCACCCGCCCGGAGCCGCCTGCAGAGGCCGGGTTCGGGGATCTGCGCCTTTGGCTCAGATGGAAAATGCTCAATGCCCCGGCCGTCCTCACCCTCAAGGCCGCGGTCAAGGCGCCCACCGGGAGGTTCCGCAACGAAGACGGGTTGATCCCGGTGGGCGAAGGACAGTGGGACTTCGACTTGGTGGCCCAGTTTGGCCGCTCCTTAAGCTGTCCAGACACGCGGAACTGGAGCTGGGACTGCGCCAGTCGTTGGGCGGGCAGAATTACCCTGCCGGGCAGCAATGGGTCCTGGGCGTGGCGACCCCCATCGAATGAGCCAGCGGTGTAGAGCAGATGAATCAGGATATTACATCATCCCCTCGGGAAGCTTGACCTCCGTCCACTTGTCCCCTTCTTTGACCTCCACCTTCTCGGGGATGATGGCGGTGCTCTTCTGGGCTTTGGTGCCGGTGATTCGGACGGTCTTGCCCATCAGGTCGGCGAGGCCGCCCGCAGGAGCCAGCACCGTGAAGACTTCGCCGCCCTTGTCCACCACGCCGGCGGGGATGCCCATCTTGGCGCACTTCACCGCGCATTCGTGATGCTTGCCACCGCCAGGCATGTCCATGGCCACATAGCACTTCATGTCCACCATCTCGCCTTCGACCACCGCCGGCTGTTCGGCCGGCGCTGTCGCCATCTGCTTTTCGGCGGCTGGCGTCCCCTCTTCAGCTCTTGCGAGCGCGACACTGCCCACCCCCAGCGCGAAGGTGGCCAGGAGCAAAGTGAGGGATGTGAATCGAGAACGGGTCATAGGATTCTACCTCCTCAGGTGAGAAGTTGGGTGAAAGTTGGGATCACTGCGGTTCAGCAGCAGATAGAAAAATAGGAAAACTACTGCGGAAGGACCGTGAAATGTTCACCGTGAACAGAAGATTTTACTCCTATCTTTGCAGTTGGCTGTCACCTTTTGCCGGTTTCGGCAAAAAGTGACGAGTGAGGAGGAGAAGCATGGAGGCAATGCGCTGTTGTGACCCAGAGGCCCATCTGCTCGTCGTCGGCGGGGGCTCGGCAGCATTCGCGGCGGCCCTGAAGGCAGCCCAGTTGGGAGCGCGGGTGACCTTGATCAACGAGGGGTCCTGCCACACCCCAGTGCTGAAGCGCAGGTCTGCAGGGGGAGCCGGCTCCTGCAGGATCTCCTCCCATTTCCCGAAGCGCGCCAGGGCGTCGGGAAAACGCGCAGCCACCAGGCCCATCGCCGCCGCAGGAGGCGGCGCTGGGGAAGGCGCTGCCTTTTGGGCGGGGCCGGCGCAGTTCCAGAGGAAGAAGAGGCTGAGTACCCCTGCCGAAAGACGATAGCGGCTGTTCATAACTTCTTCATACTCCTGTGAACGCTTTGAGTTTGTCCTGGCCCACGGCGCAGAGCGTGCACCAGCCCCAGCAGCACACGGATCTCATGTCCTGACCTCCAGGTGAGAGGGAAACCATCTATGCCGTCAGGTGAAGGCCGCGAGCAACAGTGATCTCTGGTGATTGCCGAAGAGTCTGGTACACCACACAGTACCGCTCCGTCAGCCGGATCAGCGTGGCCAGTTGCTCTTCTGAAGCATCGGTAGCCAGGTCAAAATACAGGTGAATTCGCTGAAAGCCCACCGCTACTTCCTTGGAAACCCCCAAGGTGCCGCGGAAATCCAGACCACCTTCGGCGCGAACGATCCCTTGGTGAATCTCGATCCCAATGGCCGTTGCCACAGCGCTCAGCGTCACGCCGGCACAAGCCACAAGTGCTTCGAGTAGCATATCACCTGAACAGGCTGCCAATCCAGTGCCACCTGTCGCAGGATGCAAACCGGCTTCGACCAGCGCCTTGCCCGTTTGAACCTTGCAGGATATTCCCTCGCCAAGGCGGCCCTCAGCCTTGAGCGTGATCTGCGCAGTTTGAGGCTGTTCCCGGTAACGCTCTTTCAGCGGTGCTTGGGCGGATCGGAGTTCTTCTGCTTTCATCGTGTCTATTTACTGGCGAGTTCAAACCGGTTGTAGAGCGCGTTTCTGCCGGCCAGATCCCAGGTGGTGGCCCATGCCTGGTCGTCATAGGTATGGGTGACGCTCTTCCCCTGGTATTGCACCGGAGCCATACCACCCGGCGCATTCAACCGTCCGCTCCTCTTGCCCGCCGAGTCCTTGATCGCCGTGATCTTCAGCGTCAGCATATGGGGTATTTCTATTGAATATTCGCCGGCGAGCCCTTCCTTGTCTGCCATGCCCTTGCTGAAGGAGATGGGCACGGCCTTGGGGCCGCTGAGCTTGCCGAACAGCGCTCCGTACTGATCCGCGATGATCGCTGCCAGAGCCTGGCGCTGTGCTTCACTGGCCTTCTCATCCACGTAGAGGCCGCCTTCCATCTTGCCCATGGAGGCCGACATATTCTGGACGGGTTTGAGCAGCATGCCCATCACCGTGAGTCCATCTAACTTCGTGTCTCCGTACTTTCCCTTGTCGATGTGCCAGACCAGGGTTCCCTGGCAGCCCATCTTGTTGTTGGCATCCTGTCCGAAATCACAGGCGCACAGAATCTGGCACGCGCAGCCCTCGACGTAATCGCCGGAGATCTTGTATTTGACCTTCTGTTGCTGACTCTGGGCAGTTGAGGCCAAGCCGACGATCAGGGCAAATCCGGTGAGGAGACGCAGCGGTTTCATCTTCAGCCTCCTGGGCTTATGGGTTTGAAGAAGAGAGCGATGAGCAGTTCTCGCAGCTCAAACTTCCCGGTTCGGTAAACAGAAAGAAGGTTTCATAGGACAAACAAATTTGACAGTATTATAACTTTGTCGAAGAGAAAGCACAAACCCCTTTTTCTCTTGGTACACGACAGTTGCCAACGCTACCCCTCGGTACGCACCACCTCCACCGGCACGCGGTGCCAGCCGGTGCGCCCGTCGTACAGGTCCACGCCCTTGTCTTCCTGGGGCTGGGTGTTCCCCTCGCTGTCCGTGGCCCGGGTGGTGATTTCGTAACGACCCGTGGGGGGCAGGAGCCATTCGTAGCCCCAGGTTATCCAGATATTGGGCAGGGACTGGCTGGTGATATGGGCTTCTTCCCAGGTCATCCCGCCGTCGGTGCTCACCTCTACCCGCGCCACCTGCCGCTCGCCAGCCATGGCGATCCCGTGGACGACGAAGGGGTCGCCCGGCTTTCCCCTGAGGGTCTGGTAGGTCCTCGCCACGCCGCCGTTGGCCGGGTCCTGGACATCGTCCCACAGGGACAGTGGAGCGTCGATGCGCGAATTTACCGTGGCCCGGGCTTCGTCCGACCACTTGTAGGGTTTGTTCTCCGGCTTGCTCTCCCAGTACCCCTTGTACTCGTCGTCGATCAACTCGATGCGGGTGATCCACTTGGGCATCTTCTGGCCGTAGTGGCCCGGATTGATCAGGCGCAGCGGGTATCCGTGTCTGGAGGGCAGGACTTCGCCATTCATCTCCCAGACCAGCAGCACCTCGGCACGCCGGGCCCGCTCCAGGGGAATGGCGGTGGTGTACCCGTCGATGCTGTAGAACTTCACCCTGAGGGTTCCCGGCTGTACCCCGGCCAGGTCCAGCAGGTTGGCAAAGGGGGTGCCGCCCCACTCGGCGTTGCCCACCAGAGGGCCGCCGATCCAGTTGCCGATGCACTGGAGGGTGAGGGTTTGCCGCTGGAGGGGCATGGCGGTGATCTCGGCGTAGCTCAGGCCCTTCAGGGGCCGGTCCACCAGCCCGTCCATCTGCAACTGCCAACCGCCGGCATTGACCCGGGGATCGTAATCCTTGCCGTTGATCGACTGAAGATAGAAGCGGTCATTGGGGGTGATCGGCGGCAGGGGCATCTGCGCCGCAGGGGTGTCCGGCGGCAGGTCCATGTCGGGCGCGGTGGGCATGGCGGTGATCTGCACCTCGTTGCGGTCGCATCCCAGGGCCGGGACAATGGCCGAGATGGCCACCATGCTGCCGGCCCGCAGAAAACGGCGTCGTTTCATCTTTCCACTCCTCGTTCAGTAGCGATAGGCAAAGCCCAGGCCCCACGAGCGGCCGGCGCCGATGTTGTCTCCGGCGAAGATCCCCTCGACCAGCAAGTCCATCCACAGGGGTCCGGCCAGACTCAGGGCCAGGTTCACTCCGGCTTTGGCGAAATCCCCTTCGGAGATCTGGAATACCCCCACCTCCCCGCTGCTCTCCCGATTGCCGCTGAGGGTCTCCTTCCCCTCTACATAGACCTTGGCGAACACCCGCTGCTGCGACCCACCCACCTCAATGGCATAAGAAACCTGGTCGGAGAAGCGCCCTCCCCGCCGGCGGTACCCGGTCTCTGCGCCCAGGTACAGAGGCAGGGGAAAGAGCGAACGGCCCAGCAGCAATCTGGCCTCCAGGTCCACCTTTCCGGTGCCCAGGGGGGGATCGTAGGCCCGGTGGTAGCCGGTGGGCAGTTTGAGGCTCAGATAAGGCGACACCACCACTGGCCGGTCCACCAACTGATACTTGAGGCCCAGCTCCAGGTCGCCGATGCCGGTGGTTTCCTTGCGCAAAAGATCGTTTTTGGCGATCAGTTGTCCGCCGCCGGCCTGGATCAAAAGGGTCAGGCGGTCTCTCAGGCCGTATTCCAAATAGAGGAAACCCTGGGCGGATTCAAAGCGATCGTGGTCCATGCCCAGGGCCCGGCGCTTGCCCATCTCGTCGAACACCTTGTCCGCATTGTAGAAAATCCCGGAACTCTTGGCGTAGCAATGCCCCTTTGCCTGGCTCCACGCCCCGGCCCAGGCCGGTCCGGCTACCAGCAAAAACAGCAGTAGTTCTTTCATCGGCTCACCTCTTCCAGGTGCGCGTAGAAGGCCAGCAGCTTCTGCTCCTCCTGGGCCCAATTGAAGCGCGCTTCCACGGCCATCCGCCCGCGCGCCCCTTTGGCCCTGGCCTCTGCTGGATGGTCCAACAGGTGGGCGATGGCCCGGGCGTGGGCCGCCGGATCTGGCGGCGCCACCAGGATCCCCCAGTCGGCGGCGGCGTAGAAACCGCGAATGGAAGGCAGCGCGCTGGCCACCACTGGCAGGCCGCAGGCCAGGTACTCGAACAGTTTGGTGGGCACAAAGGGGGTCAGGTTTTTGGGCGAAATCTGGCCGGGAACCAGCCCGATACGGCTGGCGCGGATGAGGGGCCCCAAATCCTGGTAGGGCACCTCGGTGGTCTGGCACTCCACCCGGCCCTCGAGTCCGTAGGCCCGTATCCGCTCCCGGAATACCCTTTCGGTGCGGGCGGTGTGGAAGGGGCCCAGAGTGAGCAGCCGCACCTGAGGGTGGGTCTGGCCGAGCAGGCGCATGATCTCCAGCAGCAAAAACGCGCCCCGGTCCTCGGAGAGGGAGCCGACGTGGATCAGCTCGGCGCCCGTGCGCGCCTGGCCGTTTGCGGGGGGGAACCACTCCAGGCGGGGGAAATTCTTGACGGCGACAAAAGGCCGATGCCTGAACCGGGGCCCCTGTTCCTCCACCACCCCCACCACCCCGTTGAGCCAGCGGGCACCGAAACGCTCTGCCCGGTTCACCAGCGCCGCCAGGGGCCGGCGCAGCCGCCTGGGCACCCAGCCGCGCACCAGGGCCACCTGGGGGAAGTGCTCGTGCACGTCGTAGAACACCTGTTTGCCCATCAGGCGCAGGAGCAATCCCACGGGCAGCAACTCTGGATCGTGGAGGTGGTAGACCTGAGCCCGCGCCCCCCAGCCGGCCCGCAGTACCCTTCCCAGGTTGCGCAAGCGCCCCCAAAGCGAGCGGGGCTGGGGCATGGTGCGGATCTCCACCCCTTCGCGGCAACCCGCCAGGGCTGCCGGCCCCGGGCCGACCACCACCACGCGGTGGCCGGCGCGCACCAGGCTGAGGGCCTGCTTGTAGAAGATGCGCTGGTCCAAGGGGTGGTGGACGTTGGTCAGCAGACACACGCTAGTGGCCAAACAGTACCTTCCGGCTATCAGGGCCGCAGTTGAAGAGCAGATCCAGCGCCGTCATGTTGGGCTGGAACCCCGGCCAGCACTGGGGATAGAGCGGGTGGGCAAAATCGCTGAAACGGCACTCGATCCCCGCGCGGCGGAACTCCTCCTCCTCCAGGTAATCGCGCGAGGCGCCGCCGCCGGCCAGGTACACGGCGGCGCCGCAGGCCAGGGCCATGTCCACCAGTCGCCCGGTGCGCTCCTGGCGCAACACCAGCTGGGAGCTGCGGCGCAGTTCCAGATCGATGTCGAACTGCCGCATCATATAGAGACAAAGTTCCAGATTGAGACCCACCAGACAAGGCCATTCCCGTTGGTAGAGCGCCTCCAGAAAAGGGGCATGCCGGGCAAAGAAGGGCGCGCGGCGGTAGTTGCACTGCAGGGCCTTCCAGTGTTTGCGCCGCCAGGTGCTGGCGGGGTCGGTCTCCACCTCACCGATGCGCTGCCGGCCTCGCCCCCGGCTCAACACCGGGACGCTCAGCCACTGCCAGCCGCCGGGAGTGCGGATGCGGTTGCGGTTGATCAGGCCGTGGCTGGTGTACTGGACGTCGTCGGCGATCACCCAGACCTCTGCCTGGCCCAGCTTGAAGAAGAACCCGGCCCAGGGGAGGTAATTGGGCTGGTG
The DNA here is from genome assembly GCA_016187725.1 of Candidatus Latescibacterota bacterium. GTDB lineage: Bacteria > Latescibacterota > UBA2968 > UBA8231 > UBA8231 > SICG01. The sequence continues at coordinate 91,891 of JACPJE010000055.1, read as the reverse complement.
GGCGGCCAATATCCCGCTCACCGCAGCACCCAGCGCAACACGTCAAAGGCCTCGGCGAATTCCACCGAGATCTGCCCCCCCCGGCTGCGCGCCCAGCCCCAGAGAAAATCCTCCTGGATATAGGGCCGGTGTTGTTGCGAGCGGTAATACCTCAGGGCCGCGATCTTGGTCTGGACGTGGCTTCTGTCCAGCACCACAAAATGACGGTAGTCGAAGCTCAGGTTGTTCCAGGGCAGCTCGTAGCCCAGCACGGTGACCATCTTGAAGGCCCGCAGTCCCTCCATGTAGATGGTCTGGTGATCCTGGTGCAGATCCTGGCTGCTGGGCAGGAACACCGTCCCTGGGTCGATCTCCTTTTTCAGCCGCACCAACTCCTCCAGGATCTCCTGGCGCGCGTGGGGCAGGTGGCGCACCGCGTATTGGTAGATCATCAGATTCGCCGGCGGGATGCCCAGCGCGGCGGTGCCGGCCTTCACCTCCTGCTCCAGGATATCGGGGGGGAATTCCGGCGGCACCGATTCCTGGGCAGTGGAGAAAGCGGCATAAAACACCTCCCGGCCCTCGGCGATAAAGCGGCTGATGGTCCCGCCGCAGCCGAACTCGCCGTCGTCGGTGTGGGGGGCCAGCACCAGCACCCGGCCGTTTTTCACTCCAGGCGGAAGATGCGCCATATGGCCTTGGTCACCTCTTCGGTGTACTGCGACGCTGGTCCTTTGAACTGGCCCTCGTTGATCATCCTGGGCACGTTCAGCAGCACGCCGCTGAACAGGCACAGGGCCATTTCCGGAGTGGTGTCGTCGCCTTTTTCCTTCTGGAACAACTGCATCAGCAAGCGTCCCTGACTGGTCGAAATGTCGTCTGCTGCAAAGCTGTGGGCGGTAAGCAGGACATAGGTGAAGGCCTCGGGATAGCGGTCAAAGTACTCGTAGGAGAGCCGCACCCACTCGCGCAGCTTGTCGCGCAGCGGCAGGGGGCCGGCTGCCATCTGCTTCTTGGCCGCCGCCATCTCAGCCACGATGCGCTCGTAGACCTGCTGGCAGAGGTCCTCCTTGCTGGTGAAGTGGCGATAGAGCGCCCCTTCGGTCACCCCGGCTTCCGTGGTGATCTGCCGGATGGTGGCTGCCTTCACCCCTTTTTGGGCGACCAACTGGATGGTCGCCGCGATGATTTCTTCTCTCCTGCTCGGTCGCAAAGGCCGCCCTCCATCATTGAGATAAGTAAACAATAACTTACTTTTGGGAAAAAACAAAATAAATCAATCCCCCCGGCGGGCCAGCACCCCCTGTAGAACGCTGCAAACCCAGTCGATGTCCGCCTCTTCCAGGCCGACGAACAAGGGCAGGGTGAGGATTCTGGGCAGGAGGTCCTCGGCCATGGGAAAGAGCGCTGGCGGGAAGCGGTCACAATAAAGGGGGTGATGGTGGCAGGGGGGCCAGTACGCGCTGCCGGTCTCCACGCCGAACTCCTCCTGCAGGCACTGCGCTAGCTGCTGCCGGTCACATCCAGAAGGGAGCAACACCGGGAATTTGTAATAGCTGTGGACCTGGTCGGCCAGCGGGGGAAAGAGCCCCAAGCCCGGCATCCGGGCCAACCGCTCCAGATAGTGCGCGGCCAGGCAGTTGCGCTCCCCGACGAATTCCTCCAGGCGCGCCAACTGCTTCACCCCCAGGGCGGCGCTCAACTCGGGCAGGCGGTAGTTGTTGCCCAGCCGCACCAGCTCGCCGCTCTGCCCGTCGAGCCCGTGACAGCGGTAGCTGCGGGCAAAGTCGGCCAACTGCAGGTCGTCCGTGGTCAGCATCCCGCCCTCGCCGCAGGTGATAACCTTGGTCGGAAAGAAAGAAAAACCGGCCGCATCCCCCAGGCTCCCGGCTGGCCGGCCGCGCCAGGAGGCCCCGTGGGCATGGGCCGCGTCCTCCAGCAGAAAAAGGCCCCGTTCCCGGCACAACTGCCGGACTTCCGCGATTTCGGGGGGAATGATCCCGGCCAGATGGACTACCATCACCCCTCGGGTCCTGGGCGTGAGCCGCGCTTCGATCTGGGCACAGGAACTGGAGAGGCAGGCAGGGGAGATGTCGGCCAGCACCGGGATGCCCCCTGCCAGCAGCACGGCATTGGCAGAAGCCACAAAGGTGTTGGTCGGCACGATCACCTCTCTCCCCTCCACTTGCCAGAAGCGCAGGGCGATTTCCAGGGGCGCGGTGCCCGAACTCAGTCCCACCGCATACTTCACCCCCGCGCAGGCGGCGAACTCCCGTTCAAAACGGTCGAGGTGCAGCCCGCGCGTGAGCCGGCCGCTGCGCAGGATCTCCCCGAACTCCTCCAGCAGCACGGCCACGTCTTCCTCGGGCAAATGCGGTTTGGCTCTGGGGAGACGCCGCGGTTTCATCGACTCTTCACCCAATCTGCCAGGCAGGCCAGCCCCTCCTCCAGGGGCCGGGGGGTGAACCCGAAGCGCTGCCTGGCCCGGCTGATGTCCAGATAGAAGGTATTCCCCGGCGGCCCGCAGGCAATGGGGACTTCGACCTGCTGCTGCTGGCAGATCAGGCGGGCCAACTCGTCCAGGGCGAGGGCCCGGCCCGAGCCGATGTTGCAGGTCTCGCTCCCGGCATGCCCCTCGGCGGCGGCGACCACTGCGGCGGCAGCGTCCCCGACGAAGAGCAGGTCCACCGACCGGTTCAGGGGAATCTCGATTGGCCGGCCGCAGAGAGCGGCCTTGGTGAACTGGTAGGCCGCTCCCTGCTCTTTGCCCGGGCCGTATACCCCTGCCAGGCGCAGGATGGGGATTTCCAGCTGCTCGCGGTACTTTTGGCAGCAGGTCTCGGCAAGAGCCTTCTGCGCGCCATAGGCCTGAAGAGGTTCCAGGGGATGGCGTTCGTCCACCGGCAGGTAGCGGGGAGCGAGGAAATTGTACACGCTCATCGAAGAGACAAAAACCACCCGCCCCACCCCGGCCTGCAGCACCGACAGGGTGCCCTCGGTGTTCACCGGGCCCTGGGCCTGGGGAGGTTGGATGGCCAGATGGCACAGCGCCTCGATCTGGCACCTGTCGCACAAGGCCGCCAGGTGTCCCTGGTCGAGCACGTCCCCTTTTTCGATCCGCAGGGCGGGGTGTCCGGCGATGGTTTCCAGTCTTTCCCGCCGGCGGTGGCAGAGGGCCACCACCTGGTGGCCGCTCTCCAGCGACAACCGGCACACCCAGCTCCCGATAAAGCCATTGGCGCCGGTCACAAGCACGCGCATAAAAATGCCCTGAATCTGGTTAACCCGGCCGGTCCATCCCCGATCTTTATCTGGGGCCGGCGGCGATATGGAGGTCCGGTTTGACCCCGTCGAATCCTACTCAAGGTATGAGCCACCCGCTCCCTGATCTGCCATACAGCCGAGTTTATTCATCTACGCCCCCATTGCTGCGCCGCAAGAAGACCCTTTATGCATTGGCGCGGCGGGCGGAAACGCCCCTGCGCTCCGTTTGTCCGGGCCTCGGGCGAGACCTGGTCAGTGGCTGCTGGTTTGGTTGTGCGTGCTGATCTATGCTAGTGCTGTACTTGCCCAGTAGAAATCAACCGATTCTCTTTGTGCGGCTCATGGGGCTGCCAACCCCACAGGGCCAGCATGATGAAGAAGCTGAGCACATAGGCCGCCACTACCGACCACCCGTGCCTCAACCAGGCCCCCACGGACTTGGCCTGGGGGAAGATATTTGACAAGGCCACCCCGGCCGAGGAGCCGAACCAGACCATCGACCCGCCAAACCCCACCGTGTAAGCCAACACCCCCCAGTCGTATCCTCCCTGGTCCAGCGCCAGCTTGGTCAAGGGGATGTTGTCGAACACCGCGGAGATGAACCCGAGGGCAAAAGCGGATTGCCACGAAGGTACTGGCAACTGATCGACCGGCATCATCGAGGCGCACAGCACCAGGCAGATGAGGAAGAGGCTGCCCTTCAGCGCCGCGGGAATCTCTCCCCAGGCCGTCTTGCTGAGGAGCGAGCCTATTAGGATGGCCACCCACACCCCTAGGGCAGGAAAGTCGAGCAGCACGTTGGTGGCAATGGCTCCGGCCAGGATCAGGGCGACGACCAGGATCTTGACCCAATCCACCTGGTGGTGCCCCACCTCGTCCTTCTGGATGGGTTGGAAACGGTGTTGCTGGAGGGCGGCGAGGATGCCAAAGAGGAACAGGCAGGGAACCGCCGCCACGTAGGCGTGGATCACGTCGATGACGGCCACCCCATCGATCCACATCATGGTGGTGGTAGTGTCGCCTAACACACTGCCTGCTCCCCCGGCGTTGCTGGCCGCTACGATCGCCGCCAGGTAGCCGATATGCACTCTTCCTTTGAACACGACCAGGGCGATGGTGCCGCCGATCATCGCCGCGGCGATGTTGTCCAGGAAGGAGGAGAGCACGAAGATGACGCCCAGCAGGGCGAAGCCCCCCTTCCAGTCGTCGGGAAGAAACCGGGGCAAGATTTCGGGGATGCGCGACTCCTCGAAGTGTCTGGCCAACAGGGCGAAACCCAGCAGCAACCCGAGGAGGTTCAGCAGGATATTCCATTCGTGGTGCAGGTGCTCGACGAGGTGGAAACTCGGTACAAAGGCCAGTTTGAAGAGCAGGATCGATCCCAGGCCGAGCAGCGCCACCTGCAAGGTGTAGTGGTGGAACAAGGCCACCCCCACCAGCGTCAGGGCGAAAAGCAGAAACTCGCCGCGGATGCCCGCGATCACCGGCCCTGCGGGGCCACTTCCTCCTGCCAGGTACACCGCGCCGAAGATACCGGCCAGGGCTGCGATGCCCAGAATCGCCCCAAGGAGCTTGTCCATCAGTTCCTCAACTCCTCGAAAAACCGCGTGGATATCCAAAGCGCGAGCGAGAGTCGCAATGGCAAGGCGCCCGATGGAGGCGTATTGGCTCAGAAATACGCCGACTGAGGGCAACGAAGTCCATTGCGGCTCGCAGCCGCGCGACGCCAGAAGGTCATTTTGTTAGTGGCTCTAAATGAACCCATCCAGAATGGCAAGTCAACACCCAGGTGCCGGGCGTGGTCCACCGGGATCAGATCTGCTGGCGCACTGCGGCGAGCAGGGCTTCCATATCGGCCGGCAGGGGGGCGCTGAACTCCAGCCATTCGCCGCTGCGGGGGTGGGCAAAGCGCAGGCTGCGGGCGTGGAGGGCCTGGCGGGCGATCAGCTTGAGGAGTTCCCCGGCCAGGAGGCGCTGGGCCGGCTGCAGGCCGCGGATGGGGGCGCGGCCCCCGTAGACCGGATCGCCGAAGACCGGGTGCCCCAGGTGCTGCAGATGCACGCGGATCTGGTGGGTGCGGCCGGTCTCCAGGCGCAGGTCCAGCAGACTCAGAAAGGCGAAGCGCTCGACCACCTGGTAATGGGTGAGGGCCGCCCGGCCGCCCGGCACCACCGCCATCTTTTTGCGGTCCCGGGGGTGCCGGCCCACCGGGGCCTCGATGCGGCCCTGGGGCAGGCGCGGCCGGCCCCAGACCAGGGCACTGTAGCGCCGCTCCAGCACGCGGCTCTGCAGCTGGGCGGCCAGGTGGCGGTGGGCGGTGTCGTTCTTGGCCACCACCAGCAGGCCGGTGGTATCGCGGTCCAGCCGGTGCACGATGCCGGGCCGCAGCACCCCGTTGATCCCCGACAGGTCGCGGCAGTGGTGGAGCAGGGCATTGACCAGGGTGCCCTGCCAGGAGCCGGGGGCCGGGTGCACGGTCATGCCCGGCCCTTTGTCCAGCACCAGCAGATCTCCGTCTTCAAAGAGGATGGAGAGGGGGATGGCCTCGGGGTCCAGGGACAGCTCAGTGGGAGCGGGGAGTTCCAGGGCTATGCAGTCTGCGGGGCGGATCTGGTAGCTGGGGCGGGAGGGCTGGCCGTTGACGCGCACCGCCCCTTCCCGGATGAGCATCTGGAGGCGGCTGCGCGAGAGGTCGGGGCAGCGCCGGCTGAGAAAGAGGTCGAGGCGCTGCGGCGCCTCCTCGGGAGACACCTGTAAATGCATGGCGGGGAGACCAGGTTCAGGCCAGGTCGCCTGGTGGGTGGGGGCCGGGGGCGGGAGTCTGGGCCTCCTGGTGCCGGCTGTAGGTCAGGATCAGCAGGAAGATGCCGACGGTGACAAAGGAATCGGCCACGTTGAAGACCGGCCAGCGCAGGTCGCCCAGGCCGAAGTCGAAGAAGTCGACCACCTTTTCCAGGCGCACGCGGTCGACGATGTTGCCCAGGGCCCCGCCCAACACCATGCTCAGGCTGCAGCGCAACAACCGCGCCCCGGGAGGGGCGGTATGGAACATCCAGCCCAGGGCGCCCAGGGCCGCCAGGGAAAAGAACAGGTGCAAGAGCGGGCTGCCCACGTCGATGCCAAAGGCGGCGCCGCGGTTGTGGATGTAGGTCAGGCGGAAGAAGTCGCCCAGGACCGGGATGGACTGGGACTCGGCCATGGTGCTGGCCACCATCCACTTGGAGAGTTGGTCGAGGGCCAGGATGAGGGGGGCCAGCCAGAGGCAGTTCACGGTTGGGAGCTGTCGCCTTCTTTTTTCTTGCAGTCGATGCACTGCGTGGCGGTGGGCACCGCCTCCAGCCGCGCCCGGCCGATGGCGCCCTTGCAGGTGCGGCAGACCCCGTAGGTCCCGGCCTCAATGCGTTGCAGGGCCTCTTCCAGATAGTCGAGATAGTCGCCCTCGCGCTGGGCGAAGAGCATGTTCTTCTCCCGTTCCATGGCGTCGGTGCCGCGATCGGCCATGTGCAGGGAATAGGCCGAGCGGTCCTCCGAGGACTCCTGGGCTTCCTCGCTGCGCGAGACGCGCTGGAACTCCTCCATGTCCTGGCTCACCTGGACCTTTTTGGCCATGATGAGCTGCTTGAAGTGCTGCAGTTCTACTTGGTTCATGCTGAACTCAGAATCCTCCATTTATGAACTAGGCCCGGTCCAGGGCAATGGTGCAGGGCAGGTCATTGACCTGCCATTCCTGCTGCGCCAGGGAAGCGGCTGGCAACTCCCCCAGCTTCAATGCCACCGCCAGGGTCTCAGCGGTGATGTACTCGCGATGCTTCTGGAGGGCGCGTTGCACCTCTTCGCTGCCCAGCGCCCACAGGCGGACGCGGTCGGTCACTTCCAGGCCGGCGTCCTTGCGCATGTTCTGGACGCGGTTGACGAACTCGCGGGCCGTGCACTCGGCCACCAGTTCCTCGTCGAGGTGGATGTCGAGCGCAATCCCCAGGTTGTCCTCCACCGCGGCGATCACTCCCTCCTTCTCGCGGCGCTGCACCTCGACGTCGGCGATGCCCAGCTGCCCGCCGGCCACCTCCAGTTGCCCGCCCGCGGCCAGGTGCCGCATCTGAGTCGGGGTCAGGGCCTGGATGAGGGCGGCCACTTCCTTCATCTGCTTGCCGAAGCGGGGGCCCAGGGTGCGGAAATTGGGCTTGTAGGAGATCTCGCTCAGGGCGGTTTCGTCCTCGACCAGCAGCACTTCCTTGACGTTGAGTTCGTCGGCGATCACCCCGCGCATCTCCTCCAGGCCGGCGCGGCTGGAAGCGTCGGGGGATAACAGATATAGGTGGCGCAGAGGCTGGCGGGTCTTGAGATTGTGCTTGCTGCGCAGGGCCCGGCCCAGGGCTACGGCGCGGATGGCCAGTTCCATCTGGGCTTCCAGCCGCGGATCGCGGCGGGCCTCCTGGGCCTGGGGCATGTCGCACAGGTGGACGCTCTCGGGGGCCTGCGGGTTCCAGCCGTATACTAGGTTTTGGTAGATGGCCTCGCTGACAAAGGGCAGCACCGGCGCCAGGGTTTTGGTGAACTCCACCAGCACCTGGTAGAGGGTGGCGTAGGCCGAGGCCTTGTCCTGGTCGTCGGCGGATTTCCAGAAGCGCCGCCGGCTGCGGCGGATGTACCAGTTGGTGAGCCGGTCCACGAACTCGACCATAGCCGGCACGGTCTTGTAGAGCCGGTAGGCCTCCATCTCGGCGTTGATGGTGTGGACCAGGGTCTGCAATTCCGAGAGGACCCAGCGGTCCAGTTGGTGGGCCGGTTCCACGCCCTGCTCCTGATCGGGGGTCCAGCCGTCGATGTTGGCGTAGGTGACGAAGAAGCTGTAGGCGTTCCAGAGGGGGATGATCACCTCCCTCAGGCTCTGCTTGATCCCGGCCTCGGTCAGCCGCAGTTCCTCGGCCTTCATGGCCGCCGAGTCGAGCAGGTACAGACGCAGGGCGTCGGCGCCGTAGGTTTCCAGCATCTGCGTGGGATCGGGGTAGTTCTTCAGTCGCTTGCTCAGCTTGCGGCCGTCCTCGGCCAGCAGCATCCCCCCGACGATGCAGTTGCGGAAGGCGGGGCGGTCGAACAAGGCGGTCGCCAGGATGGTGAGGGTGTAGAACCACCCGCGCGTCTGGTCGAGGTTCTCGGAGATGAAGTCGGCCGGAAAGTTGCGGTCGAAAACCTCGGCGTTCTGGAAGGGATAGTGGAACTGAGCGTAGGGCATGGCCCCCGACTCGAACCAGCAGTCCAGCACCTCGGGGACCCTTTGCAGCACCCCCTTTCCAGAGGGAGCAGGCAGTTTGAGCTGATCGACAAAGTGCTTGTGCAGATCCACCACTTTTTGACCGCTCAACTGCTCCAGCTCGGCGCGGCTGCCCAGGCAGAGGGCCTCGCCGGTCTCCGCGTTGCGCCAGATGGGCAGGGGGGTGCCCCAGTAGCGGTTGCGGCTGATGGCCCAATCGCGCGCCCCCTCGAGCCATTTGCCGAAGCGCCCGGCCTTGAGGTGCTCGGGGATCCACCAGATCTGCCGGTTGGCTGCCAGCATCCGCTCCTTGATCGCCTCCACCCGCACGAACCAGGTGGAGATGGCCCGGTAGATCAGCGGCGAGTCGCAGCGCCAGCAGTACGGGTACGCGTGGACCAGGGTGCTTTCGGCGAAGAGCTGGCCGCCCTCGCGCAGCCGGCGCAGGATGGGGGTGTCCACCTCCTTGACGAACTGTCCCCGGTAATCGGGAGTCTCGGCGGTGAAGCAACAGTCCTGGTCCACGGGGCAGACCACCGGAATGCCTTCCCGCTGGCCCAGCAGGTAGTCATCCTCGCCGAAGCCGGGGGCCACGTGGACGATGCCGGTGCCGTCTTCGGTGGAGATGAAGTCAGCGGCCACCACCCGGAAGGCGCCCTCTTGTTCCTTGTCGGCGAAATAGTCGAAGAGCGGCTCGTAGCGCATCTGCAGCAATTCGTCCACCGGCTGGTCCTCAGTCTGGACGATTTCCTCCTGATGCTTGCGGAAGACCTGGTCGCACCGGGGGCGGGCCACGATCAGTTGTTCGCCGTCGCGCAGGGTAACCCGCGCGTAGGGGATTTCAGCGCCCACGGCCAGGGCCATGTTCGCGGGCAGGGTCCAGGGGGTGGTGGTCCAGGCCAGGATGGAGAGGCGCTGGTGGCCGCGCACCTTGAAGCGCACGGTGATGGAGGGGTCCTGGGTATCCCGGTATCCCCCCAGGTTGACCTCGAAGTTGGACAGGGGGGTGGCGCAGCGCGGGCAATAGGCCAGCGACTTGTACCCCTCGTAGACCAGCCCCTTGTCCCACAGTTCCTTGAACACCCACCAGATGGACTCCATGTAATCGGGGTCCATGGTGCGGTACTGGGAGGACCAGTCCACCCAGCGGCCCATCCGGTCGATGAGGCGCTTCCATTCGGCGGTGTAGCGCAGCACCAGGGTGCGGCAGAACTCGTTGAACTCGGCCACCCCATAGGCGATGATATCCCGGCGGGACTTGAGGCCCAATTGCTGCTCGGCCTCGTTCTCCACCGGCAGGCCGTGGCAATCCCAGCCCCAGCGCCGCTCCACCCGGAAGCCGCGCATGGTCCAGTAGCGGGGCACCACGTCCTTGGTGAGCGAGGCCAGCAAATGGCCGTAGTGGGGCAGGCCGCTGGCGAAGGGCGGGCCATCGTAGAACCGGAAGGGCCGGTCAGCGGGCCGGTTCGCCACGGATTTGGCGAAGATGTCCAGCTCCTCCCACAGGCGCAGGACAGCCTCTTCCTGTTTGGGGAAATCCACCTGGGAGGGGACCTCGGCAAAACGTTTTTTTTCTTCAGTCATACCGGCACCGGGCTCAGATGCGGATGCTCTTGAGGAGGAGCATCAGGACCTGGAGGAGCAGGATCAGCAGCAGGGGGGTGAAGTCCAGGCCCGTAAACCACAGAAAGCGGGGCACCACGCGCCGCATGGCCTCCAGCGGCGGATCGGTGATCCCCCGCAGGAACTGGACGATGGGGTTGTACGGATCTGGATTGATCCACGAGACCAGCACCCGGATGATGATGATCCACATGTAGATGTTGATGAGGGAGACGATGATGCCGATCACGCCCCCGGTGAAGTAACTGTGGTCGAACACGCGTTCCCTCGTCTGTAGTCTTCAGGCCTGGCGCGCGCCGAAGAGGGCCGTGCCCAGGCGCAGGCGACTGGCCCCTTCGGCGATGGCCAGTTCGAAATCCCCGCTCATGCCCATGGACAGGCAGCCCCAGTCGGCCTGCGGAAGCTGGGAGGCCAGCTGATCGCGCAACTGGCGGAGCCGGCCAAAGCAGGCGCGCACCACCCCTTCCTCCGGGCTGAGGGCGCCGATGGTCATCAGCCCGCGCAGGCGCAAGTGGGGCAGGGCGGCCAGTTGGGCCGCCAGTTCGGGCAGTTGCTCAGGCGCCGCTCCCGATTGCTGCGGGGCGCCCGAGGTGTTGACCTGGATCAGGATCTCCAGGGCGCGGCCGGCCTGGCCCGCCCGCCGGTCCAGTTCGGCGCCCAGGCGGGGGTTGTCCACCGACTCGACCAGGTCGAAGAGGTCCACGGCCCTGGCGGCCTTGTTGGTCTGCAGATGGCCGATGAGATGCCAGCGGGCCTCCAAATGTACTTGATCTCTCTTGGCCGCCGCTTCCTGGACCCGGTTCTCGCCGACGGCGCGCAGGCCGCAGCGCAGAGCGGCTTCGATCTCCTGAGGGGTGCGGGTCTTGGTCACCGCCACCACCTCGATCTCCTCCGGAGCGCGGCCGGCGGCGAGGGCGGCGCGGGTGATCCGTTCCTGCAGCGCGCGCCAGTTTTCTCGGATCGCGTCCATAAAATGCTGAAAAGATAAAATATAAGAACCCCTCTACCCCGGCACAATTGAGCCCGGAACTCCCCGCCAGGGGCGGTAGAGCAGGAAAGCCAGGACCGCGAGCACAAAGGCGTGCGCCAGCAGTTCGGCCAGGGCGGTCTGCCGCAGCAGGCGGGCCGGCTCGGCGGCCAGCAGTTCGGCCAGGCCGCCGCCGGGGCGGTAGACCAGTTCGAAGAGGAGGGCCGCCTTGGGCAAGAGCAGCCAGGTTCGGGGTCGGGGGCCAGCCGGGGCCAGCCGGGCCAGGGCCCAGCCTCTCAATAAAATTAGGGCCAAGATCTGGATGAGAGCGATCTGGGCCAGGGTCGCCACCGGGGGCCACAGGGTCCGCGGGTCCAGGGCCGCTCCGGCCAGGGCGAAGAAGAGCATGGCGAAGAGGGGCTGGACCGCTCGCGCCCTGGGTTCCACCTGCTGGCGCTGGTCCGGGCGGCGGCTCACCGCCCAGCCGGTGGCAAAGCCGAAGAGCAGGGCGGTGAGCTGAAACTGGTCCACCATCAGGGCGCAGAGCAGGAAAGAGCCGCCCAGGCCCACCAGGGTGGCCCTGGGGGTGGTGCACACCCGCCCCCAACACAAGAGTCCGCCCACCAGGGCCCCGGCCAGCAGGGAGACCCACAGGGCGCCGGCAAAAGCCAGGGCGGTGGCCGTCAGCAGGCCCTGGAGCTGCAGGAGCACGAGCGCGCCGCTGAGCAGCAGCAGACCGCAGCCATTGCCCACCAGGCTCCAGGAGACCATCCGGGGGTCGGCGATCACCGCCGGGATGGTGAAGGGCCCCCACAGGCTGGTCAGGGCGCCGATGATCAGGGCCAGTTCCCAGGGGATCTCCACCAGCAGGGCCAGGCTGGCGGCCACGGCCAGGAAGACCCCCAGGGTGGACAGGGCGCTGGCGGTGGCCTGCCGCCAGCCCACGTCCGGCCGGGGAAAATCCAGGCCGGCGCAGAACCCGACCCAGAGGGCGGCGAAGGAGTGGACCAGGTGGAGGGTGGGGTCAGGAGGGACCAGTTTGAGCAGGGCCGGCCCCAGGAGCAGGCCAGCGGCCACCCAGCCGGCCAGCGCGGGCAGGCGCAGGCTGGCGCAGGCCCGCTGGGCCAGGAAGGCCACCAGCATCAGCGCGCCCAGGGCCCAGGCAGTGTCGAAGAGACCGTGCTGGGACCGCTGCGGCCCCAGCACCGCCAGCAGCAGGGCCAGGCTGCAGATGGCAAAGTTTTTCACGGGCCCCGGTCAAGGCCGCCGGCTCTGCTTGGCCTCTTCGAACTTGCTCAGCACCAGCAGGATGGGGCTGGCCACGAAGATGGAGGAATAGGTGCCCACCACCAGGCCGAAGAGCAGCACGGTGACGAAGTCGCGGTTCACCTCGCCACCCCAGATCATCAGCACGATGAGCGACATCAGGGTGGTCATGCCGGTGATGGTGGTGCGGCTGAAGGTCTGGTTGACGCTCAGGTTGAGCAGCTCGATGAAGTTGTCCCTGGTGAAGAAGCTCTCGCGCCCGCGCCCCTGCAGCATTTCCCGGATGCGGTCGAAGACCACGATGGTGTCGTTGAGCGAGTAGCCGACGATGGTCAAGAGCGCCGCCACTACCCCCAGGCTCAGTTCGATGCTGAACAGCGAGATGATGCCCAGGGTGATGAGCACGTCGTGGAAGGTGGCCAGCACCGCGCCGGCGCCCCAGGTCAGGCCGTGGGGGCCGACCCGGTCCTTCTGGACCCGGAAACGCACGGCCAGGTAAAGCATGGTCAGCACCAGTGAGGTCAGCACCGCGCGCACCGCGTTCAGGCTCAGCTCCTTGCCGATCTTGGGCCCCACCTTTTCCTGGCGGCGCACCCAGTCCTGCTCGTTCTCGATGCTGCCGGCAAAGGCGGTCTTGAGGGTGCTCTTGAGGGCGTCGGCGACCTCGGTGCCGCTCTCTCCCTCGGAGATGCGCAACAACAGATTACTGGGCGAGCCGAACTGCTTGATTTCGGTGCTGCTCAGGTCCAGGCTGCGGTTGCCCACCTGCACCCCTCCCAGCTGACCGCGCACCTGGTCGACGCTCACCGGTGGGTCGAAGTGCAGCTCGAGCACGGTGCCGCCGGAGAAGTCGATGCCCGTCTTGAGGCCGTTGATCCCTCCGATGGAGACCAGGCCCACCAGCAGCAGCAGGGCGGAGAAACCCCAGGCGGCCACCTTGCGCCAGCGCATGAAGGGGATCTTCAGGCCGGCCAAGGCATTGATGGGGCCGATGCTGAGGGTAGTCGCCTTGGGGTTGCGGGTGAAGGCGTCGAAGATGGCGCGGGTGACGAAGATGCCGGTGAACAGGCTGGTGATGATGCCCACGCAGAGGGTGAGGGCAAAGCCGCGGATGGGGCCGGTGCCGAACTGGTAGAGGACGATGCCGGCGATCAGGGTGGTCACGTTGGAGTCGACGATGGCCGACATGGCGTGTGCGTATCCCGAGTCGATGCCGGCGCGCACGGTCCGGCCAGCGCGCAATTCCTCGCGGATGCGCTCGAAGATCAGCACGTTGGTGTCCACTGCCATGCCCACCGTCAGCACGATGCCGGCCAGGCCGGGAAGGGTGAGGGTGGCGTGGAAGTAGGCCAGGATGCCCAGCAGGAAAAAGATGTTGAGGGTCAGGGCGATATCGGCCACCAGGCCGACGAAGCGGTAGTAGAGGATCATGAAGAGGGCGACCAGGACGGTGGCGATCAGGAAGGCGGTTTTGCCCTGTTCCACCGAGTCGCGGCCCAGGGAGGGGCCGACGGTGCGGTCCTCGATGATCTCCACCTCAGCGGGCAGGGCGCCGGCCCGCAGCACGATGGCCAGGTCCTTGGCCTCCTCCTGGGTGCCGCTGCCGGTGATGATGCCGCGGCCGTTGGGGATCTTGCTCTGGATGGTGGGCGCCGAATAGACCGTGCCGTCGAGCACGATGGCCATGCGCTCGTCGATGTGGGCCCCGGTGACCCGCCGCAGGGTATTGGCCCCCTCGTCGGTGGTGGCGAACTCGACGATGGGCTGACCCATGTACTCGACGCTCTGGCCCACCGACACCTGGGCGTCCTTGATCACCGCCCCGGTCATCTCGGGCCGCTTGCGCACCAGCTGGAGCCGGTAGAACTGGTTGCCCGGAGGGCCTTCGGGCTTGCTGCTGAAGAGAAACTCCACGTCGCCGGGGGTGGCTTCGGCGCCGCGCCGGCTCTCCAGCATGGCCCTTACCCGGGGCATTTCGCGGGAAGCGACCACCACTTCGCCGCCATAGGAGGAGAGCAGCGAGAGCAGGGCAGCGCCCTGGGCGGCTTCCGGCTTGGGTTGGTCCTCGCCGAAGAGGCTCTGGTCCTCTGGCTTCTGCCCGGCGCTGTCGGCTGCCGTCGTCCCCCCCAGGACGGTGCTGAGGCGCTGGAGCAGGTGGTCGCGCTCGGCGGCCGGCTCCACCATCTGGAATTCGAGCAGGGCGGTCTGGCCCACCAGTGATTTGGCCCGCTCGATGTCCTGGATGCCGGGCAGCTCGACGATGATGCGGTTGGCGCCCTCGCGCTGGATGGAGGGCTCGGCCACGCCGAACTGGTCGACGCGGTTGCGGATGATCTCCAGGGCTCGCTGCACCGCGTCCTGAGCCTGGTCGGGAGGCAGTTGGCTCAGGTCCACCTCCAGCACCAGGTAGATGCCGCCCTGCAAATCGAGGCCCAGGTTGATGGCGTCCTTGTGCTGGTCGTAGAACTGGGTGGGGTTGTTCTGGCGCAGGGCCTCGCGCTGCTCCGGAGACAACCCGTAGAACTGGATGGTCGGATACAGGTAGTATCCGGAGAGGGCGATGAGGGCCAGGACCAGCAACTGTTTCCAATAGTTTTTCATGCGCTATACTCTCGAGTTGAATACGGTCGATTTATGGGCCTTCAATCTCCCGGGGCAGCGGCAAAACGGAGCCGGCCCTCCAGGCCCGCCGAGGACCGGTGGCGCAGCTGGCCCCCTTCTTCAAAAAAGACCAGGGCCGCGGTGCGGGGCAGGGCCGCGATCAGTTTCAGGCCCGCCTCCGGTCCCAGCACGAACACCGCCGTCGAGAGGATATCGGCGTCGGTGGCGGTTTCGGCCCACACCGTGGCGCTGAGGGCCCGGCGGGCCGGGTACCCGGTGGCCGGATCGAGGAGATGGTGGAAGCGCTCTCCGCGGTACTCGAAATACTGTTCGTAATCCCCGGAGGTAGCCAGGGCCGGCAGGCCCAGATCCTCCACCTCGACATACTGCCCGGGCAGGCGCGGGTGCTGGACCCCCAGGCGCCAGGGCCAGCCGTCCGGCTTGCGGCCCCAGAAGCGGATGTTGCCGCTGGCGTCGACCAGGCCACAGTTCACCCCGGCGGCCTGCAGGGCGACCACGGCCTGATCCACTGCAAAGCCCTTGCCCACCGCGCCCAGGTCCAGGTAGAGCCCCGGGCGCAGGAAACGCACCTGGCCGTCCTGCACCTGGAGTTGCTGGTACCCCACCAGGGACAGGGCCGAATCGAGCCGGGCTGAGTCGGGCGGAACCCGGGCCTCGGGAAAATCCCACAGGCGCGAAACCGCGCCCACCGTGAGGTCGAAGGCCCCGTCCGAAAGTCCGGCAAAATACTGGGAGCGCTCCAGGATCTGGATCATCTCCGGCGCCGCGCCCACCGCCTGGTCGCCGGCCAGCCGGTTGATGCGGCTCAATTCGCTGGTCTCCAGGTGGCGGCTCATCAGCGTATCGACGCGATCCACAGCCGCGAAGGCCAGGTCCATGAGCGGTCCAGCGTCCCGCTCCTCGCCGTAGAGCTTGACCGTGACCACGCTGCCCATGGCCAGGTGCGTGCGGATCGCCGGCACGGCCGCCTCTGGAGGCGGCAGCAGGAGCAGTACCGCCGCGATCCCGGCGGCCGCCAGCAGCCAGCCGACCTTCTTGGACACCGCCTAGTTGTCGCGCTCTACGACCAGCCGCGCCGCCTGCTGCAGGGCCGTGCGGGAGAAGGAAGCCGGCAGGATCTTCAGGCACTCTTCGGCTCGCTCTCCGTACTGGCGGGCGGTCTGGCGGGCTGAGCGCAGGCCCTGGTGGCGTTTCACCAAGGCGACGATCTGCCCCCACTCCTCTTCGCGCTTTTCACTTCGCTTCAGCAGCGCCTCGACCGCGCGGCGCTCCTGTGAGGGGGCGGCGGCCAGGGCGCGGATCAGGGGCAGGGTGATCTTGCCCTCGCGCAGATCGTGGCCCACGGGTTTGCCCAGGGTGTGGGCGTCGCCGGTGAAGTCGAGCACGTCATCGGCGATCTGGAAGGCCAGACCCAGGGCTTCTCCGTACTGGCCCATGGCCTCGATGGTCTCCTGAGGCGCCCCCACCAGGATGGGGCCCAACTTGCAGGAGGCGGCGATCAGCGAGGCAGTCTTGTCGCTCACCATGGCGAAATAGGAGGCCTCGCGGGTGTCGGCCTGCTGGCCGATCTGGATCTCGTAGATCTCGCCCTGGCTCAGGCGCTCGGTCACTCTGGACACGGTTTCCAGGGCCTGTTGATTTTTCAGATCCACCAGGATATTGAGGGCCCGGGAGAGGAGAAAGTCGCCCATCAGCACGGCGATGCGGCTGTCCCAGGTCGCGTTCACCGTCTCCTTGCCCCGCCGCAGCCCCGCCGAATCGACCACGTCGTCGTGGATCATGGTGGCGGTGTGGATCATCTCCACCGCCACCCCGGCGTCGATGATCCGGTCGTCCCAGCCACCCGCCGCCCGGGCGCTGAGCACCGCCAGGGCCGGCCGCAGGCGCTTGCCCTTCAGCGGCGCCAGGTAGCGGGCCACCTGGTGCACCAGTTCGACCTCGGATTGCAGGGCCTGGTCCAGGCGCTGCTCAAAGAGATCGATCTCGGCCTGGATTGAACCCAGCAGTTGCGCCGCAAGAGACAAGGCAAACCCACTCAGAGAAGCGCGCGCCGGACAAAGATAGGAGGTCCCGGTGCCGCATAAAGTATTAGAAATTGACAAATTAATGAAAAAGAAGGGGGCCTGTCAAACCCGGGGGGCCGGCTGGAGCCCAATCCCGGCATTCACTATACTTCCTCTGGACTTTTCAACCCGGGAGCAGGAGATGAAAATCACCCAGATCCAGACCTACCTGATGCACGCTGCCCCTCCCGAGACCGGGGGCTGGGCTGCCCGCAACTGGCTCTTTGTGAAGGTATGCACCGACGAGGGGATCTATGGAGTGGGCGAGGCCAGCGGCTGGCCGCGGGTGGTGGAGACGGCGATCAGGGACCTCAGCCCCCTGCTGGTGGGGGAGGACCCGGGCAATATCGAGCGGCTGTGGCACAAGATGCTGGCGGCGATGATGGGCCACGGCATGACCGGTATCGTGGGCAGCGGCGCCATGACCGGCATCGAGATGGCGCTGTGGGACCTCAAGGGCAAGGCCCTGGGGGCGCCGGTGTGGAGCCTGCTGGGGGGCAAGATGCGCGACCGGGTGCGCATCTACGCCCACGCCCACAGTGCCGAGCGGGCCCGCCAGCTGGTCGACCGCGGGTATGACGCGGTCAAGACCGGGGGGCTGAGGAACTGCGTCGAGACCGTGGCCGCCATCCGCGAGGAGGTGGGGGCGGGAGTGGATCTGATGGTGGACGTGCATGGACCGCCCTGGCTGACCACCCGGGACGCCATCGCCCTGGGGCGAAGGTTAGAGGAGTTCAACCTGCTCTTCTACGAGGACCCGGTGGCCCCCGAGAACATCGAGGCCATCGCCCGGGTGGCCGAGGCGGTGGACATCCCCATCGCCGCTGGCGAGCGCCACTCGACCCTGTACGGGGTGCGGGAGCTGATCGAGCGGGAGATCATCGACGTGGTGCAGCCCGACACCGGCCGGGCCGGTGGCCTCTTGCAGATGAAGAAGATCGCCGCCATGGCCGAGGCGCATTACGTCACCGTGGCCCCGCACGACGGCTCCCTGGGGCCGGTGGCCGAGATGGCGGCGGTGCACCTCTTGGCCACCCTGCCCAATTTTCTCATCCTGGAGCATCTGGAGGACGATGTGCCGCAGCGCTACGAGGTGATGACCGGGCAGCCCCGCATCGAGCAGAGCCACATCCTGGTGCCGGATGCGCCGGGCCTGGGGGTGGACCTGGTGGAGGAGGCCATCGCCAAGTACCCCTCGCGGGGCAACATCTCGCCCCCGGACCCCAGCTACGACTATCAATACGTGTGGGCGCAACAGGGCCGGGCCCAGTGGCTGGGCGGCGAGCCTACGCCTCCTCCTGGGTATCGCGCCGGACAGGTATTCTGAGTAGGGGCACCTCATGAGGTGCCCCTACTATTTGCGAAACTGGTCGAAGAGGTAGAGGGCCAGCGAGATGATCGCGCTGATCAGGATGCAGGTGCCCAGGGGGAGGTAGAAGCTGAAGTTCTTGCGCTCGATGGCGATGTCGCCGGGCAGGCGGCCCAGCGAGAGGTGTTTGCCGCCGAAGTGCCAGAGCAGGCCGGCCAGGATGAGCACGATCCCCAGGGTGATGAGCAGTTTGGGCAGAGGGGCCATAGGTAATCGGTGTTTATGGGGCGTCGGGGGGCGGGCCGCTGAGGCTTTCCCCCGGTGTATCCACTTGCCCTACCCCATCTCCCGGCCCCCGCAACGCCCCATACGTTGGGGCGTTGCGCATCCTGCCCGGATTGAAGATGCCCTGCGGGTCGAAGGCGGCCTTGAGTTTTTGGTTGAGGCGGGCCAGGCCCGGGGACAGCGGGGTGAAGGCCGCCTCGTTGGCATCAGGCCCTGGGGGGCGAGGGCCAGTTGGTGCAGGGAAGTGGCCGGAGCCGCAGCGGGCAGCACGGCCCACAACAGGCCGCCGCCCCAGTCGATGGCATAGCGGGCCAGGCCCTGGGGCTCCAGGGCCTGTTGCAGGCGAGCGGCCTCGGCAGGGGGTTGGGAGAAACGCCACAATACCTCGCCGGGCCCTGACTGAAAGGACTCCAGTTCGCGCAGTTCCTGCCAGCAGGCGCGCGAGGGGGCGTCTTCGAGAAGCGACTGCTCGCCGCCCAGCAGTTCCCTGAGCAGCTGCATCTGGGCCTCCACCGCGGGTGCGGGCCCCTCGACCCGGACCAGCAGGCGGGAGGGGGTGTAGGCCAGGCCGGTGAGTTCCCAGGGTCGGCCGGCCAGGCTGGTCATCCGTGCCACTGCGGCGGCCGGAGACAACCCGTGCAGTACCAGGGTCTGTTCGGCAGCGGGCCGGGGCCACACCTTGAAGCACAGTTCGGTCAGCGGTCCCAGGGTGCCAAAGGCGCCGCACAAGGTGCGGGGCAGGTCGTACCCGGTCACGTTCTTGACCACCTTGCCCCCGCCGCGGATGCGCTGGCCGCACCCGTCGATCATCTCCATTCCCAAAATAAAATCGCGCAGGCCCCCGGCCTTGAAGCGGCGCGGCCCCGACAGGTTGCAGGCAGTGACCCCGCCGATGGTGGCCCCTGCCCCCCAGTGGGGCGGCTCGAAGGGCAGGTGCTGGTTTTCGCCGGCCAGCAGTTCCTCCACGGCCTGCAGTTTCATGCCCGGCTGCACCACCAGGATCAGCTCGCGGGGCTCGTAGCTGACCAGCTGGTCCAGCCCGGAAAGGTCCAGGGGGAGGAGAGGGCCGGCCCGGCGGCCCAGCCGGTCCTTGGTGCGCCCGGCGAAGAGCTGCAGGGGAGCGCGCTGGTCCAGGGCCTGGCGCACCCGCTCCTGGACGGCCCCCGGGGTGGAGAGTGCAGTCATGGGTCCAGCGGGGCGCCCATCAGAAGCGCTCCAGGTGCGCGAAACGCTGGTCGCCCTGATGCACGTGAGCCCGGCCCCCCTCGATGCAGCGGTGCAGCACCGGATAGACCTTGCCCGGGTTGAGCAGCCAGTGGGGGTCGAGGGCGGTCTTGATCCGGCGCTGGGCCTCCAGATCCTCGGCGGTGAACATGTCGCCCATCAGCGCCTGCTTCTCGATGCCGATGCCGTGCTCGCCGCTGAGCACCCCGCCCACCTCCACGCAGAGTCTGAGGATCTCCAGCCCCAGTTCCTCGGCCTTCTCCAGTTCGCCGGGCTGGTTGCTGTCGTAGAGGATGAGGGGGTGGAGGTTGCCGTCGCCGGCGTGGAAGACATTGGCCACCCGCAGGCCGTGCTGTATAGACAGTTCCCGGATGCGGCCCAGCACCCGGGGCAGGGCGCGGCGCGGGATGGTGCCGTCCATGCAGTAGTAATCGGGGCTGATCCGGCCCATGGCGGGGAAGGCGGCCTTGCGGCCGGCCCACATCCTCAGGCGCTCCTCCTCGGTGCGGGCGCTGCGGATCTCGGTGGCCCCGCTCTGATGCAACAGACTCTCCACCGTGCCGATGAGGTGGTCCACCTCGCTGGCCGCCCCGTCCAGCTCCACCAGCAGCAGCGCCTCCACATCCCGGGGATAACCCGCTCCCATGAAGGCCTCCACTGCCTCGATGGAGAGCCGGTCCATGATCTCCAGGCCCGCCGGGACCATGCCGGCGCCGATGATGGCGGCCACGGCCTGGCCGGCCTCCTCCACCCCGGCAAAGGCGGCCATCATCGCCCGGGCCTTTTCCGGGCGGGGCAGGAGGCGCAGCACCGCCTCGGTGATGATCCCCAACAATCCCTCGGAGCCGGTGAAGAGACCCAGCAGGTCGTACCCGGCCTGGTCCAGGCCCTTGCCCCCCAGGCGCACCACCTCGCCGTCGGCCAGCACTACCTCGATGCCCAGCACGTTGTTGTTGGTGGTGCCGTACTTGAGGCAGTGCACCCCGCCGGAGTTCTCGGCGATGTTGCCGCCCACGGTGCAGGCGATCTGGCTGGAGGGATCGGGGGCGTAGTAGAAACCCTGGGCCCGGACCGCGTCAGTGACGCTCAGGTTGGTGACCCCTGGCTGCACGGTGGCGGTGCGGTTGGCCAGGTCGAGGTCGAGGATGCGGTTGAGCCGGGCCAGGCTCAAGAGCAGCCCATCCTGCAGGGGCAGGGCTCCGCCCGACAGGCCAGTGCCGGCCCCCCAGGGCACCACCGGCAGCCCGAGTTGGTGGCACAGGCGCATCAGGGCCGAGACCTCTCCCGTGGATTCGGGCAGGGCCACGGCCAGGGGCTGCTGGCGGTAGGCGGAGAGGGCGTCGCACTCGTATACCGCCAGGTCCTCGGGCCGGTGGATCACCTGGTCGGGGCGCAGGATCTCTTGCAGGCCGTGCAGGAGCTGGGGGCGCAGTGCGAGGCGCCCCGGATCGGGCTGGGGCAGTTGCATGGGCCGGAAATTTGCCAGGGGTCCCGTGAAGGCTTAGTTTTGAATCATCCACCAAAAAAT
Organism: Candidatus Latescibacterota bacterium; assembly: GCA_016187725.1. Taxonomy (GTDB): domain Bacteria; phylum Latescibacterota; class UBA2968; order UBA8231; family UBA8231; genus SICG01. The sequence goes on along the minus strand of JACPJE010000055.1, from coordinate 70,510 downwards.
ACAGAAAAAGCGAGCGTGGCAATAGGGCGTAGGCAGAGGGCGGCGTGAATCTGGTAGAACCCATCTCCCCAGAGATCGCCGCCTACCTGCGCGGCCAGTTGCACCCGGGCGAACTGCTGCTGGTCCTGCTCTCGGCGGACATCACCTCCACCGGCCAGTATGGCGAGTCGTGGTTCGCGCTGACCGACGAGCGGCTGCTGGTGCTCCACCCCGACGGGCAGATCGCGTCCATTCCTCTCCAACAGGTGCAGCGGGTCCAGACCAGGAACTACGTGGGCAATGGCGTGCTGGTGGCGGAGCTGGCCGACGAGACCGTCGAGCTGCTGCGCTTCTCGCCCAGCACCTACTACAAGTTCTCGGCGGTCCCGCAGGCGGTGGAGGCCGCGGTGGCCGACCTGGGCCAGCCGCCGCCCGAAGCCGAGGCGCCGCCCGCGGCGCTGCCTACGGTCGAGCACTGCCCCACCTGTGGCCGCGCCCTGCGGCAGGGCAGCAAGGTCTGTCCCAACTGCATCCGCAAGACCGAGACCTTCTGGCGGCTGCTCAGGTACGTGAAGCCCTACAAGTGGGCCGCCCTGGGCGGCTTTGTGCTCACCCTGGCGCTCACCGGCGTCGATCTGATCCCCCCCTATCTGAACAAGATCCTCATCGACGATGTGGTCACCCCGGTGATCGTCCACTATCACGAGGCTGGCCAGCAGCCCCCCTGGGCGCCGCCGCCCGCGGCGGTGAGCCTGCTGGCCAGCGTGGTGCTGGGGCTTTTGGGGATTTACCTGGCCCGCTCCCTGATCAACGGGATGCGCACCCGCGTCCTGGGCTGGCTGGGGCAGCGGGTGGTCTACGACCTGCAGGTGGAGATCTTCAACTATCTCCAGATCCTCTCGCTGAACTTCTACGGCCGGCACAGCACCGGGCGGATCATGACCAGGGTGACCAGCGACACCGAGCGGTTGCAGGGGTTCATCACCCAGGGCTTCCAGGACATGGTGATCGCCATCGTCACCATCATCGGCATCGGGGTGGCGCTCTTCCTGATGAACTGGCAACTGGCCCTGCTGGCGCTGATCCCCACCCCGCTGATGGCGGTGGGGACCGTGGTCTACACCCGGCGCATCCACTGGGTCTTCCACCGGATATGGCGGCGGATCTCCAGCCTCAACTCCCTGCTGGCCGACACCATCCCCGGGGTCAAGGTGGTCAAGGCCTTTGCCCAGGAGCACCGCGAGATCGCCCGCTTCGACGAGCGCAACACCGATCTGCGCCAGACGCGGATGGAGGCGATCAGGATGCGCTCCTACTACCTGCCGACCATCGCCTTCGTCACCTCCATCGGCTCCCTCATCCTCTGGTGGTTCGGCGGCAACAAGGTGCTGGGTGGCAACCTCAGTCTGGGCGAACTGCAGGCCTTCATCAGCTACATGATGATGTTCTACCAGCCGGTGCGCGAACTGTGCACCATGTCCGAGCAACTGGAAAGCGCCGCCACCACCGCCGAGCGGGTCTTCGAGATCCTCGACACCGAGCAGGAGGTGGTCGACGCCGAGGACGCCGTCGATCCGGGGGTGATCAGGGGCGCGGTGGAGTTCCGCCGCGTCAGCTTCACCTACGACGGCTCGGCGCGCATCCTGGACGACGTCAGCTTTGCGGTGGAGCCGGGGGAGATGATCGGCATCGTGGGGCCCAGCGGGGCGGGCAAGTCCACCCTGGTCAACCTGATCTCGCGCTTCTACGACACCTCGGACGGCCAGATCCTCATCGACGGCGTTCCCATCCACCAGTTCCAGCAGCACAAGCTGCGCGCCCAGATCGGGGTGGTGCTGCAGGAGCCGCTGCTCTTCCAGGGCAGCATCGCCGAGAACATCGCCTACGGCAAGCCAGGGGCCAGCCGCGAGGAGATCATCGCCGCGGCCCGCGCGGCCAACGCCCACAAGTTCATCATGCACTTCCCGGACGGCTACGACACCGAGGTGGGCGAGCGGGGGGGCCGGCTCTCGGGGGGGGAGCGCCAGCGCATCTCCATCGCCAGGGCGCTGATCGGCAAGCCGCGCATCCTCATCCTCGACGAGGCCACCAGCTCGGTGGACACCGAGACCGAATACGAGATCCAGGAGGCCCTGGAGCGGCTGGTGGCCGACCGCACCACCTTCGCCATCGCCCACCGGCTCTCAACCCTCAAAAACGCCGACCGGCTCCTGGTGCTGGACCAGGGGCGGATCGCCGAGGTGGGCACCCACGAAGAATTGCTGGCCAGGGAGGAGGGGCTCTACCGCCGGCTGGTAGACATGCAGACCGAGCTGGCCAAGGTGAGGGCGGTATGATAGGGGAGCGCGGGACTGCCCATCAGGAGCACTGGCTGGACCCGGCACGGGTGCGCTTCTACCGCTCGGCGCGGGGCAACCTGGTGATGCGGCTGGGAGAAGCGGAGCACCAGGGGGTGGAGGTGCGGCGGGCCTTTCCGCTGGAGGCCGCCGATGGCCTCATCGGTTTCTTCCTGGCCGACGGCAGCGAGCTGGGCCTGATCGCCGATCCCGGCCGGCTGGACCCCACCAGCCGCCAGGTGCTGATCGAGGAACTGGACAAGATCTACTTCCGCCCGGTCATCACCCACATCCGCACCATCGGCGAGGAGTTCGGGGTGGTCGACATCGAGGTGGACACCACCTACGGCCCCCGGCATCTGGAGATCCGCGGGATCCGCGACAGCATCCGCATGCTCTCGGGGCGCCGCGCCCTGGTCGTCGACGTGGACGGCAACCGCTACGAACTGCGCGACTGGCACCTGTTCCCCAAGCTGACGCGGGAGATTCTGGGGTTATAATCCCGCCTAGTGGTCAGCGCCTGGGAGCGCCCCGCCGGGGTTGTCGGCCGGCTGCTTGAAGAAGGCCGGCGAGAACTGGGGGTCCACCTGCTGATAGCGGGCGCACTCGTCCTGGAAATGCTGACAGCTTTCGGGCGCTCCCTGCGCCCGCCACTGGTTGTAGGCGTCCAGCAGGCGGTTGAGGGCCTCCTCCCGGATATAGGGCTGGGCGGCCTGGTGGGCCTCGTGTTCCAGGTGGAACAGCTCCCCCGGGGTCAGCCGGGGCATGAGCTGGAGGTAGTTGGCGCTCAGGTGGGCGATTACCGTGCAATAGGTCTCGAAGTGCGCGGCGATCTTGGCCAGGGCCAGGGCCAGGCCCCGGTACCTGGCGGGCAGGCGATGGCCGAAGAGGGCGGCCCAGTGGTAGTACTGCTGGGCCTCTTCCAAATAGGCAGCCGGGTTGGCTAAAGTCTGGCGATAGAGGGACTGGCGCTCCCCGGAGCCGCTGAAAAGCCCGAAGGAAACCAGACGGTGGTCGGCGTTGGCCCTATAGACCTGGAGTTTGTGGCGCGGGGTGTCCTCCTGCTCCGCCTTGGCGAACACGTCTGCCGGGGTCGAGCCCAGCACGTCGGTGTGTTCGGTGTAGAAGCGGCCGTCGACCAGTGACAGGAGGAGGTGCGCCATGTAGATGTTGACCTCCTCATCCCCCTCTGAGCCTTGGTCCGTGTCCAGACGCGAGCACAGGAAGGCGTTGAGCATGAAGAAGAACAGGGTTTCCTGCTCGTGGGTCTTCAGGTCGAAATAGGCGACATCCTGCATATGGCTCTCCTCTGGTTGCGGGCAATGGACGCGAGAATGCCTCGCGGTCAGGACAGGGCACCGTACAGATCTTATCGGAAAATTCGGCAAAATCGATTAGGGGTCTTTTTCCCTGAGCCTGGCCAGCTCTTGCTGGTACACCCGGTAGTACTCAGGGGAGAAGAGGACGAAGACCACCCGTGCGGGCAGGGGATGCCGGCGCAAAAAGGCGCAGGTGGTCTCCAGGGCGATGGGCGCGGCCTCCTCGATGGGGTAGCTGTACACGCCGCAGCTGATGGCCGGAAAGGCGATGCGCCGGAGCTGGTGCGCCGCGGCCAGCTCCAGGCTGTTGCGGTAGCAGTCGGCCAGCAGGCGGGGATCGTCGGGCGCGCCGCGGTACACCGGGCCGACGGTGTGGATGACCCAGGGGGCCGGCAGGCGATAACCACGAGTGAGACGGGCCTCGCCGGTGGGGCAGCCCCCTAGAGTGCGGCACTCGGCCAGCAGTTGGGGGCCGGCGGCCCGGTGGATGGCCCCGTCCACCCCGCCCCCGCCCAGCAGGGTGGAGTTGGCGGCGTTGACGATGGCGTCCACCTCGAGGCGGGTGAGGTCGCCCTGGTGCAGTTCGATGCGGTCCAGAACACTCATAGGCTACTGGGCAATGGAGCGGCAGGAGATGCCCATATATACCCACGGAGCGTTCCCGAGGCAAGGAGTTTCAGCCGGCGAAGTAGGCCTTCATCTTCTCCATCCCGAGCCGGGCCACCTCTGCTGGATCGCGCTGCCACAGGGCGGGGTTGAACAATTCCAGGGAGACAAAACCCCGGTAGCCCTGCTGCAGGGCCAGGCGCTCGATCTCTTTGAGCGGGCCCACCCCGTCTCCGGGCAGCACGCGGTCCTCGTCGCTCTGCTGGCTGACCGGTTTGGTGCCGGGGACGTCGTTCCAGTGCCAGATGGCCACCTTTTCGCCAGGCACCAGGGCGATGTCGGCCAGGGGGGAGCCGCCGCGCAGGATGTGGAAGGGGTCCATGATCAGGCTGGCGTCGGGATGCTCAGCTTCCTGGACGATCTTCCAGCCCTGGGCGATGGTGTGGACGCTGCCCACAAAGCCCAGGTACTCCATGGCCGGCTTCACCCCGAACTGGCGGCCCAATTCGAGCAATTCGCGGTAGCGCGCCCCTCCCGGCGACAGGTCGCAGGCCTCCATGGCCGGGCTGGCGATGAGGTGGCGGGCGCCCACCAGGGCGGCCTGCTCCAGGCGGCGTCTGACCTCGTCGAGGGCGCGCTGGTGCGCCGGGCCGGTGGATTCGAGCCAGCCGAAGGCGGCGATGGCCGTGGGCACCTGCAGGCCCTGGTCGTCGAGGGCCCTGCGGATCTCGGCCAGGCTGCCGCCCTGCTGCATGTGGGCGCTCAGGTCGTCGTTCCACAGCTCGATGCCCCGGTACCCGGCGGCGCCGGCGATGCGGATTTTCTCCATCAGGGAGGCGGGGCGGATGGTGCTGGTGTTGAGGCAGTACTGGATGGCGCTCATAGTCGTCCTCTCGGGGTGGGGTGGCCTTGACAGACAGAAATGTAAAGGGCGATCTTGATCGGCACAAAATCCACCCCCTGAAGACCGATGGTATACCTCAAATCCCCCCGCGAACTCCAGAAGATCCGCACCAGCTGCCGCATCGCCGCCGAAGCCCTGCTCAAGGTGACCGAGGCGGTGGCCCCCGGGGTCACCACCCTCCGGCTGGACCAGGTGGCCGAAACTTATATACGCAAGCGGGGTGGGGTGCCCAGCGCCAAGGGGTACAAGGGCTATCCGGGCAGCATCTGCGTCTCGGTCAACGAAGAGGTGGTGCACGGCATCCCCGGGGAGCGAAGGTTGCGGGAGGGGGATCTGCTGGCGCTGGACATCGCTGTCAAGAAGGAAGGCTACCACGGGGACATGAATGTCTCCCTGATCGTGGGCGAGGGCAGCCCCCAGGCCCGCCGATTGCTGGAGGCCACCCGCCAGGCCATGGAGATCGGCATCCAGGCCTCGGTGGTGGGCAAGCGCATGGGGGACATCGGCCACGCCATCCAGAGCTTCGTGGAAGCCCAGGGCTATTCCATCGTGCGCGACTTCTGCGGGCACGGCATCGGGCGGGCCTTCCACGAGGAGCCGCAGCTGCTCCACTTCGGCCGCCAGGGCACCGGCTGGAAGATCGAGCCGGGCGCGGTGTTCACCGTGGAGCCCATGGTGAACCAGGGGGGACCGGAGGTGCGGGTGCTGGAGGACAACTGGACCGCCGTCACCCTCGACGGTTCGCTCTCGGCCCAGTTCGAGCACACCGTGGCGGTCACGCCCGAGGGGCCGGAGATCCTGTCGCGCTTTGCGGATCTGCCCTTCTAGTCCTTGCGGTTTTGAGCGCTTGGGCTATATTTAAATCTCGTTGTCCCCTGACAGGAAGGAAGCGCGATGGAAGAAGAGAGACTGCCTCCGGTGGCCGGTGGTGGCGAAGAAGAAGAAATGACGGACTTTTCCTTCGACCCGGGATCGCAGCGCGAACTGGACGTTGAGCACAAATGCTGCGTCACCGGCGAGAAGGTGGGCACCAGTTTCTGCCGCTTCCCCGACTACACCACCGGCACCATGATGGTGATGTCGAAGAAGGCGATGATCGAGCATTTGCGGGCCGGCACGAGTCTGCAGAAGTTCCGCGAGGTGCTGGCCAAGCGCCACGGCAAGGGGGTGCTGGGAGAATACGCCAGCTGAAGGCCGGCGGTAGAGCGTGCAAAGAGGGGTGATCCCGAGCGGATCACCCCTCTTCTTTTTTGCCGTCTAACAGATTTTGGATATCCTGGGCGAAGTTGGCGTAGGCGCGGGCGCCTTCGTACACCTTGCGCACCTGGCCCTGCGGGTCGATGAGGAAGGTGGTGGGGATGGCCGGGAAGCTGCCGAAGGCCTGGTAGAGTTCCATCTTGCTGTCGAAAAACACCGGGTAGTCGATCTGGTAGGTGGCCAGGGCCTGGCGCAGCTTGGCCTGGATCTCTTCGGGGGTGCCGCGGTCGTCGATGGAGATGCCCACCACCGCCACCCGCCCGGCATCGAAGTCGCGGTGGAGGCGGACCAGATCGGGCAGTTCCCCCCGGCAGGGGGGGCACCAGGTGGTCCAGAAGTTGAGGAGCAGGACCTTGCCCCGGTAGTCCTCCACCTTGAAGCCGGCGGCCAGGGGGATGGGGGCGTCGCTGCGGGTCTTTGGCGCCGCATTGTCGCGCGAGGCACAGCCGGCGGCCAGCAGGGCCAGGAACAGGGAGGTGGACAGGTGCATGGAACCTCTGGGGGTGTGGGAAGACGTGCTGGTGAATATAGTCGGGGCCGGGGGTCTGTCAACGTTTCAGGGATGCGCCGGGTAGCGCCGTTCCTCGCGCGGGGCTGGGGGGCTGGGCAGGGCCAGGGTCAGCCAGGCGCAGCGCGGGCCGATGAGGGCTTCCACGGCCTGGATCAACTCGTCGCAGGGATTGACCTTGATGCTGCGCGAGCGCACCACCGCGTCCTTGGTGCCGCCGTTTTTCAGGTGGAGGCGCAGTTCGCAGGGCCCCAGGAAGCGCTCGCAGATGTGGCGCAGTTCGACCAGCAGGTCCGGGCGCACCTCCTCGTAGGGCAGGGCCAGGTTGAGCGAGCGGGTCAGCTTTTCGCGGGCCTGCTCCATGGGCAGGGCGCTTTCGGCCTGGACGCTGAGCCGGCCGTTGCGCTGGGAGACCCGCCCCTCCACCATGATCACCTGGTCCTGGATCAGCAGGGCGCGGTGGGCGCTGTAGGCCTCGGCAAAGAAGGCCACGTCTCCCTTGCCCGAGAGGTCTTCGAGGGTGACAAAGGCAAAGGGCTGGCCGCGGCGGTCGGTGAAGGTGCTGATGCGGCTGACCAGGCCGCCCACCCGCACCTGGGCGCCCTCCTGCTGCTGGTCCAGTTCGGCCAGGGGCTGGGCGAGGTTGTTCAGGTCGCGGGTGTAGCGGGTGAGGGGGTGGCTGGACAGGTAGAAGCCCAGCAATTCGCGCTCCTGGGCCAGCAACTGGATGGGGGTCCATTCCTCGGCCTGGGGCAGGGCCGGCTGCTCCACCACCGGGGCCGGGCGGTCGTCGCCCCCGCCCAGCGAGAAGAGACTGATCTGGCCGCGCTGCTGCTCCTCCTGGGCCTTCTGGGCGCTCTTGAGAGCCAGGTCCAGCCCGGCCAGCAACTGGGCGCGGTGGCCGCCTATGCCTTCGAGGGCGCCGGCGCTGATCAGGGCCTCGACGACGCGGCGGTTGACGGCGCGCAGGTCCAGGCGCCGGCAAAAGGCGAAGAGGTCGGCAAAGGCGCCGCCAGCAATGCGGGTCTCCACGATGTTCTGGGCGGCGCCGGCCCCCACGTTCTTGATGGCCGCCAGGCCGAAGCGGATGCCCTGGGGGGTGGGGGCGAAGTTGAGGGCGCTCTCATTGACGTGGGGGGGCAGCACCGGCAGTTCCATGCGCCGGCACTCGTCCAAGAGCACCGAGACCCGGTCGAGGTTGCCCATCTCAGTGGTCAGGCTGGCGGCCATGTACTCCCTGGGGTAGTTGGCCTTGAGGTAGGCGTTCTTGTAGGCGATCTCCGAATAACAGGCCGAGTGCGACTTGTTGAAACCGTAGCCTGAAAACACCTCGATATCGGCCCAGACTTTTTTGGCGATCTCGAGTTCGACGCCGTTCTTTACCGTCCCGCTGAGGAAGTCCTTCCGGTATTTCTCCATCATCTCGGCCAGCTTCTTGCCCATGGCCTTGCGAATGCCGTCGGCTTGTCCCAGCGTGAACCCAGCCATGTCGCGGGCGATGCGCTGCACCTGCTCCTGATAGGTGATTACCCCGTAGGTCTCCCTGAGGGTGGGTTCGAGGGTCGGATGGTCGTAGCTGACCTCCTCGCGGCCGTGCTTGCGCGCGATGAAGGTGGGGATCTTCTCCATCGGCCCGGGCCGGTAGAGGGCATTCATGGCGATGAGGTCCTCGATATTGTCCGGCTTGAGCTGGGCCAGGTACTCGCGCATCCCGGCGCTCTCGAACTGGAAGACCCCGATGGTCTCGCCCCGGCTGAACAGCTCGAAGGTGGCCCGGTCGTCCCAGGGAATTTTGTCCAGGTCAAACCCGGATTCGCGCAGGCGGATCAGCGCCATGGCCTCGTCCATCAGCGACAGTTCTTTCAGGCCCAGAAAGTCCATCTTGAGCAGGCCCAGGGCTTCGCAGGTGGGACCGTCGAACTGGGTGGTGACCTTGCCGTCCTTGGGGGCCTTGTACAGAGGCACGTAATCGGTCAGGTCCGCGGGGGCGATGATCACCGCGGCGGCGTGCACCGAGGCGTGGCGGGAGAGGCCCTCCAGCTTGCGGGCGTAGGCGATGAGCTGGCCCTTCTCGTCCCTGGCCTCGCTCATCTGCTTGAGTTCGGGCACCTGATCGATGGCCTTGTCCAGGGTTATCTTCAGCTCGCCGGGCACCAGCTTGGCGATGCGGTCCACCTCGGGCAGGGGCATCCCCAGGACGCGGCCCACGTCGCGGATCACCGCCTTGGCCCCCATGGTCCCAAAGGTGATCACCTGGCAGACGTTGCTTTCGCCGTACTTGTCGAGCACGTAGCGGATGACCCGGTCGCGCCCGGTGTCGGCAAAGTCGATATCGATATCGGGCATGCTGATGCGCTCGGGGTTGAGAAAGCGCTCGAAGAGCAGGCCGTGCCTGATGGGGTCGGTGTCGGTGATGCCCAGGGTGTAGGCCACCAGGCTGCCGGCGGCCGAGCCGCGGCCCGGCCCCACGGAGATGCCGTTGTGCTTGGCGAACTGCACGTAGTCCTGGACGATGAGGAAGTACCCGGCATAGCCCATCTTGGCGATGACGCCCAGTTCAAAGTCGAGGCGCTGCTGCAGGGCTTCGTCCACCTTGGGATAGCGCTGCTGCAACCCTTCGTCGGCCAGGTATTTGAGATAGTGGTCGGCGTCGGCGTACCCGGGAGGCAGAGGGAAGACGGGCAACTGGGTCTTGCCGAATTCCAGCTGCAGATCGCACTTTTCGGCGATGGCCAGGGTGGATTCCAGGGCCTGGGGCAGGTCCGCAAAGAGCTGGCGCATCTCCTCGGGAGATTTCATGTACAGGCCGTCCAAATAGCACAGCCGGTTCTTCTCGGCGATGAGCTTGCCGGTCTGGATGCAGATGAGGGCGTCGTGGGCGGCGTGGTCGTCGGCGCGCAGGAAGTGGAAGTCGTTGGTGGCCACCAGAGGCAGGCCCAGCTTCTGGTGCAGCTTGAGCAATCCGGCGTTGACCTTGGGCTCGATGTCGATGCCGTGGCGCTGGATCTCCAGGTAGAAGTCCTCCCCGAAGATGCCCATGAATTCCCTGGCCGCCTTCTCGGCCTCGGCCAGACTCTCCCGTTGGATGAGGTGGGCCACCTCGCCGCTGACGCAGGCCGACATGCAGATCAGCCCTTCGGCGTGCTGGCGCAGCAGTTCCTTGTCGACTCGGGGATTGTAGTAGTAGCCTTCGAGGTAGCCCTTGGAGACTAATTTGATCAGATTTTTGTACCCGGTGGCGTTCTTGGCCAGCAGCACCAGGTGGTTGGAGCCGCTGTTGATTCCGCGGGCGGGTTTGCGCAGGTGCCGGCCCTCGATGGCCACGTACACCTCGCAGCCGATGATGGGCTTGATGCCGGCCTCCTCGCAGGCCTGGTAGTGGGCGATGGCCCCGAAGAGATTGCCGTGGTCAGTGACGGCCAGGGCAGCCATGCCCTGTTCGGCAGCCACTTGAGCCATCTCGTCGATGCGGCAGCCCCCGTCGAGGAGGCTGAACTCGCTGTGACCGTGGAGGTGGATAAAATCAGCCGTGGCCATGGGTGTGCGCTCTGCTCATCTAGGCGGAAAAGCGGTAGAGGACAACAAAGCCCCCAGCGCGGCCTTTGCGAGGGGCCAGTGCCAGCGAGCCGATGTGAGGGGGGAGATTGCAGGACTAACTTAGGTGTTTTTCATCAGGATGTCAAACGCTGAAAAGCGCGGGGGGGAATGGGGTATAATTCGTTGAAAAATTGTCATATAAGAGAGGGTGTGCCACTCTGATTGCAACTGGTTTCAGCTGCTGTCCGCCATTGATTTTCAACCGCTTATATCCCGCCGGGCCGCGCAGAGAAAATTATCTGCGCTCTATTTGCCCCGGCGAGAGCCGGCTTCTATATTGACTCTCTATGTCATCGAAGGTAGTCGTGGTGGCCGGCACGCGGCCCAACTTCATGAAGGTGGCCCCCATCCTGGCCGAATTGCGCCGCTTTCCGGAGGACTTCGCCCCGCTGCTGGTGCACACCGGCCAGCACTACGACTACCGGATGTCCGACATCTTCTTCGAAGAACTGGAAATGCCCGCCCCCGACTGCTACCTGGGGGCCCAGGGCGAGGGGGCGACCGCTCAGACCGCCGATATCCTGCTCAAATTCGCTCCGGTGCTGGTCCGGGAGCGGCCCGACCTGGTGCTGGTGGTGGGGGACGTGACCTCGACCCTGGCCTGCACCCTGGCCGCGGCCCAGCGGGATTTGCCCGTGGCCCACGTGGAGGCCGGCCTGCGCAGCTTCGACCGGCGCCTGCCCGAGGAACTCAACCGCCTGGCCATCGACGCGCTTGCCGATTTGCTCTTCACCTATTCGGCGGATGCGGACGCCAATCTGCGGGCCGAGAAGGTGCCGGAATCCTGCATCTTTCAGGTGGGCAACCTGATGATCGACACCCTGCTGCGCCTGCGGGAGCGGGCTGCCGCATCGCCGATCCTCGAGGATTTGGGCCTGGAGCCGGGCAGGTACGCCCTGGTCACCCTGCACCGCCAGTCCAACGTGGACGACGAGCGGACCCTCGCCGGCATCCTCGATGCCTTGGCCCGCATCGGCCAGCGCCTGCCGCTGATCTTCCTGGTCCACCCACGCACCCGCAAGAACGCTGAGCGCTTTGGCCTGGGGCCCCGCCTGGAGCACACCCCCGGGCTGCGCCTGGGCGAGCCGGCCGGGTACCTCGATATGTTGCGCCTGCAGGGGGAGGCGCGCCTGGTGCTCACCGACTCGGGCGGTATCCAGGAGGAGACCACGGTCCTGCAGGTGCCCTGCCTGACGCTGCGCGAGAGCACCGAGCGGCCGGTGACCATCGCGCAGGGCAGCAATACCCTGGTGGGCTGCGATCCCGACCGCATTGTCGAGGCCGCCTTCAAGGTCCTCGATCAGGAGGGGCAAAGAGCCTACCCTGTCCCCGAACTGTGGGACGGCCAGGCTGCCGGGCGGCTGGTGGCGGTGCTGCGACAGGGAATACGGCGGAGGTAGAGGAGAGGCTATGCGCATACTCATCACGGGAGGGGCCGGGTTCATCGGATCGCATCTGTGCGATTTCTTCCTGGAAAAAAACTGCGAAGTGATCTGCATGGACAATCTGCTCACCGGGCGGGCCGACAACGTGGCCCGGCATTTCGGCCACCCCAAGTTCAGCTTTGTCCATTACGATGTGACCAACTACATCCACGTGGACGGGCCCCTGGATTTCATCCTCCACTTCGCCAGTCCGGCCAGCCCCCCCGACTTCGAGCGGCTGGGCATCCGCATCCTCAAGGTGGGCGCCCTGGGCACCCACAAGACTTTGGGCCTGGCCAGGGTCAAGGGGGCCAAGTACCTGCTGGCCTCCACCTCCGAGGTGTACGGGGATCCCCAGATCCACCCGCAGCACGAAGACTACTGGGGCAACGTCAACCCCATCGGCATCCGCGGGGTGTACGACGAGGCCAAACGCTTCGCTGAGTCCATGACCATGGCCTATCACCGGCTGCACGGCATCGACACCCGCATCGTGCGCATCTTCAACACCTACGGCGAGCGGATGCGGCTCGACGACGGGCGGGCCATCCCCAACTTCATCAGCCAGGCCCTGGCCGGCGAAGAACTGACGGTGTACGGAGACGGCAGCCAGACCCGCAGCATCGGGTACGTGGGCGATCTGGTCGATGGGATCCACCGGCTGATGCAGTCTGCGCTCAATGTGCCGGTCAATCTGGGCAACCCGGTGGAGCTGACCATGAAGCAACTGGCCGAGAAGATCATCGCGCTCACCGGCAGCAAAAGCAGCATCGCCTTCAGGCCGCTGCCCGCCGACGATCCCAAGCAGCGCCTGCCCGACATCAGCCGGGCGCGCCGCGAACTGGGCTGGGAACCGCGGGTGAGTGCCGAAGAGGGCCTGAAACGCACCATCGAGTGGTTTGCGAAGAGCAGGTGACCCATGATCGATCTGGGGCTGCGCGAGAATTGCCTGGGCTTTGAGATCCACGACGGGGAAAGGCTGGTGACTCTGTACCGGGCCCGGGAGGAATTGCCGCGCAGCGAATCCCCCAAGCCCTGCTTTGCCCCCATCTACACCCCCTCGGGCGGGCTGGTGACCGAATACCGGCCCGCCGACCATCCCTGGCACACCGGGCTGTACTTCGGCTGGGTCCACGCCAACGACGCCAACCTTTGGGGCGGTCCCTGGTACCTGCCCGACAAGGGCAAGTACGAGCTGGTGGAGGGCAGCCACGGAGTGCAGCGCCACGTGGACTTTGTCGAGGAGCAGGTGGAGGGCGGGGAGGTCTTCATCCAGGAAGAGCTGGAGTGGCTCGACGCCCGGGATGGGGTTATGGCCGAGGAGCTGCGCTCCTATACCTTCCGCAAGCTGGAGGAGCCGGGGTACCTGTGGACCATCGAGACCCGCATCCGGCCGGCAGTGGAGCGGCTGGTGATGGGAGCTTCGCGGGCAGCCCGGTACAGCGGCCTCGAACTGCGCATGGGGCCTCCCTTTGCCGATGCGCACCACCAGAGCAGCGAGGGCTTGGAGGGCCACGAAAACATCATGAGCCAGAAGGCCCGCTGGGTGAGCGCCGAGGGAGCGGCCGGGGGCGCGGTGGTGATGATGGACCATCCGGGCAATCCCCGCCATCCCACCCCTTGGTTCATCCGGCGGAACCTGTTGGGCGCCGGCCTGCTGATGGAGGGCGATCTGGAGGTGAGGCGGGGAGAGCAGCTGGTTCTGCGCTACGGTTTTGCGGTCCTGGACGCGGCGCCTTCCCCAGAGAAGGTCGAGGAGCTGTACGACAAGTTTGCATCGCAGGGATAGCGATTTGCCATTGCCTCTTGACAATACTCGTTCAGTGGATTATATTTCATGTATGAACGAAAATCACAGACATGAAGTGAATATCCCTGTATGGGCAAATCTGGCACATACCGCAGCGCGCGTAGAGGCGCGCCTAGAGGCTGCTCTGGCCGATACCGGGCTCTCACTGGCCAAGTTCGCGGTTCTCGAGCAGTTGATGAAAGCAGGTGAGCCGCTGTTGCTCACCCGTCTTTCCGAGCGGCTCTCGTGCTGTAAATCGAATATCACGCAACTGATCGACCGCCTTGAAGCAGACAGCCTGGTCCAGCGTGTGGACGCCCCGGAAGACCGCCGCAGCGTGCTGGCCGCGCTTACCGCCGAAGGTCGGCGCCGCTATGAGATCGGCAGCCGGACACTGGCAGCAGCAGAGCAGGGATTGCTCAAATCTTTTGAAGGAGGAGAATTGGAACTCTTGAATAAGTTTTTGGGCAGATTCAACACCACGGAGTGAAAATTTTTTTCCTTATAATGTTAAGTCATGAATAATCATTCGATGAATGATACATACTTGAACCTAATAGAGGAGGATGACCATGTCTACCCCAACCAAAGGAGAGAAGAGGATGAGTGGTGCACCAATCGCCTTGACGGATGAAAACTTCGCCGCCGATCGGAACTCAAAACAAGGAGGAGTCATTATGGCACAGATCACCATCACCTACCAAGAGAACAAGAGAACCACCCCCGGTCAGTTCCTCAAGGAATTCGCCCTAGCTAACGTGGCTGTCGTCGGCCTGGTCTGCGCCGCCTTTCTGTCTGCCAGTCTGCCGAACACGACCACTCTTTAGACGCGGCTCTGGCCAACTGAAAAGACAGACGAAACCACAAACCTATTAAGGAGGAATCACTATGAATCACCTCAAGCGCACGTATCTGATCGCCGCCGCCCTGTTCCTTTCCACAAATCTTTCCTGGGCAGCCGAGTATACCCTAGACCCGGCGCACAGCCAGGTTGTCTTCAAGATCAAGCATCTGGGCATCAGCACAGTGACCGGCAGTTTTGAGAAGCTTTCAGGAGCATTCGCATTCGACCCGCAAAACATCAAAGGTTCCAGAGCCTCCACCACCATCGAGGCGACCAGCATCAGCACTGGCGTTGAAAAGCGCGATGCGCACCTGCGGTCGCCGGATTTTCTCGATGTGGAAAAGTTTCCGCAGCTCACCTTTGCCAGCAAGGAGATCACCGCCATCGATGGCAACACCTTCCAGGTGCACGGCGACCTGACGATGCACGGGGTCACCCGGCCGGTGGTATTAGAGGCTGAACTGGGAGGGGTGTTAGCCGAGGATCCCTGGGGCAATGCGCGGGCGGCTTTTACTGCTTCTACCACCCTCAACCGCAAGGACTTTGGCCTGGCTGTGGAAACCGGCGATCTGATCCTAGGAGAGGAAGTCCAGATCCTGCTGGAGATCGAGGGGATCCTGAATGAAAAGGTGACTGCTGAGTAAACCAGGAATTGCAGACACCACTCAAAGGAGGAGATCCCGCCGCCATGCTCACCGTGCCGCTAGGGCAGGTGAGCATGGCCGTTGATAGGAATTCCGCACTGTCATACACTGGAGGGGGATTTTTCCCTTGATAGCTGAACATATGTATAGTATATTGGAACTGCTGTAATGAAAAAGCCATCTTTCACCCTGAGTTTGAACGCCTATGGACATCGCCTCGAGAAGCCCGATCCCCTCATTGGCGCTCATCGCGCTTTGCTGTGCAGCACAGGCAGCTTTCGGGCAGACACCTGCCCATCCCGACAGCACCCTCCTGGCGGTGCTCGAGGAACTCAAGGGCACTCCTCTTCGGTTAGACGAGGCAGTGCAGCACGCCTTGAAAAACGCTACTTCTATCCGCAAAGCAGAGGCCGCTTATCTGGCAACAGGCGGCGCGGTGCGCCGGGAGAGGGGGGTCTTTGACCCTGAATTCTTCTTCAGCCTGGACTATCAGGACCGAGAACAGCCCACGGCCTCGTTCTTCGCCGGCGCGTCGGTGCTGGCCACCCAGCAGACCACCTCCCGGACCGGGTTGCGCCTGGGTCTGCCGGTCGGCACCGAGCTGGAACTGGCGCTGAACAGTGTCCGGTTGAACACCAACTCCCAGTTCGCTTCCCTGGACCCAGAGTACAATACCTCTGGCAGCTTCAGCATCCGCCAGCCGCTGCTGAGCGGATTTTCCAGATCCGCCCGCAAGGGGCTCACCCACGCGGAGCGAGCGCTGGCAGCCGAGAAAGCCCGCTACGACCAGCAGGTGCTGGCCCTGAACGCCGAGGTCGAAGGCCGGTACTGGGATCTCTATGCCGCTGGACGCGATTATGCGGTGCAGCGGTTCTTGCGCGACCGCGCCGCGGCCTTCCTGGAGGAAACAAAGCTGCGGACCCAGGCAGGGCTCATCGGCCCCAATCAGGCCGCCAATGCGCGGACCTTTCTGGCGGAACAGGAACTGCTCCTCATCGACCGCGAGGAACAGCTCGACCGCCAGTCCGACCAGCTCGCTTCGCTGATCGGCGTGCGGCCCGAAGCCGGCATGCCCCGCTTCATTCCGGTGGACGATCCACCCAGCGACTTTCCTGTGGACCCAGTGGAGGCGCTGATCGAAAGGGCGCAAAAGAATAACCTCGATCTGCAGGCAGCGCACCGGGATCTGGAAGCGGCGCAAGGGCTGGCGGAGGCGGCCAGATGGGAGGCGCGGCCCCGCGCCGACCTGGTCGGCGCGCTGGGAGGCGGGGGGCTCTCCGGCACCGCCCGCGAGGTCGTCTTTGGCAGCGACACGCTGCGCACGGGGCGCGGCGGTGATTTCGGCGAAGCGCTGACCCAGACCGCCAAGGGCGAATTCCCCAGCTGGAGTGTGGGAGTGGAACTCAGCATTCCCATCGGTTTTCGCAGCGCTTTGGGCGAGACGGAGCGTCTGGAGGCGGAAGTCCTCAGCGCCAGGCAGGTGCACATCGAAAGGTCGCACCTGATCGAGGAACAGGTACGCGCCACCTGGCGGGAATTGGCTCACGGGAAAAGCCGCCTCGAAGCGGCCAGAGAAGGGGTGGAGGCCGCCCAGGAGCAGATACGTATCGGCATGGTCGAATTCCACAACGGTCGCTCGACGGCCTTTGAATTGGTGCATCTCGGTGCCGACCTCGCAGTGGCGCAGCGGCGTTATTCCGAAGCATTGGTCCGCACGGCCAAGGCTGCAGCCACCCTGAAGCAGCTAACGCATTGAGAGAGGAATCCTATGACCAAAGAAAGGAAATGCTCGTTGGGGACTGAGAGGGCAGGGGGCCGGGCGGTTTTCTCCGCAATCGCCATTTCCCTGACCCTGGCGGGCTATGGCTGTTCTGAGCAGGGGGCAGCCGGTGCAGGGTTTTCCATGCCGCCGATGCCGGTGGAGGTGGCGCTGGCGCAGGTGCGGACGATTGCGGATCGGTTTGAAGCGGTGGGCACCATCGAGGCGGCGGCAGCGATCACGGTCGTGTCAGAGATCGACGCGGCGGTCATCCGCCTTCGAGGCGAATCTCGCCCTGGCCAAAGCGCGCGCCGCCAAAGCGCGGCCCTCGGCCCCCTTCCCCGGGCTCATCGGCGCGCGCAAGGTGAGCGTCGGCAGCTTCCTGCGCAGCGGGCAGGCGATTGGCGAATTGGTGGACATCGACGAGATCCGGGTGAAGTTTTCGGCCCCCGAGCGCTTTCTCTCCCTCCTTAACCGCGGCGCGCAGATCACCATCACCACGGCGGCCTACCCCGATCACCAGGCGACCGGGGAGATCATCGCGGTGGAGCCGGTCCTCGATGCTGCCACCCGGAGCGCCCGGGTCGTGGCCAGGGTGGCCAATCCCGAGCGCAGGTTCCTTCCCGGAATGTCGGCCACCGTCTCCGTGGTCCTGAGTGAGCGGCCCGACGCCATAACCATTCCCAACGAAGCGGTGTTTGCCAGCGGCAATCAGTCCTTTGTCTTTGCCCTCAAGTCCGATTCCACCGTCGCGCGCGTCGCCGTTGCGCTGGGCATGCGGCTGGCCGACGTGGTGGAGATCACGCAGGGATTGGCGCCGGGATTGCCGGTGGTGCGGGCGGGCCATCAGAAGCTCTTTGAGGGCGCCAGGGTCCTGCCCATCACCGCTCAAGGCGCGGCTGAGTGACACCTGTTTTGCCCAATACCTGAACGAGGAGAAGCTACATGAAGCTCAGCCATGTTTCCATACAGCGCCCGGTGTTCGCCACGGTGATGAGTTTGACCATCCTGCTGTTTGGAATCATTTCCTTTACGCGCCTGCCGGTCCGCGAATATCCCGACATCGATCCGCCGATCATCTCCGTGGTCACCTTTTACCGGGGCGCCAGTCCCAGCGTGGTGGAGACCGAGATCACCGACGTGCTCGAAGAGCAGTTTGCCACCCTGGAGGGGGTGAAGACCATGACCTCCTCGAGCCGCGAACAGGGCTCGGCCATCACCATCGAGTTCGAGCTGAACCGCGACGTGGACGAAGCCGCCAACGACGTGCGCGACCGGGTTTCCCGGGTGCGCGGCCGTCTGCCCCGGGAGGTGGACGACCCCATCGTCTCCAAGGTCGACGTCAATGCCCAGGCCATTGTCTGGCTGGCGCTCTTCAGCGAAGGCCACACGGGCCTGGAACTGACCGAGGTGGCCGACCGCGTGTTAAAAGAAAGGATCCAGCGCCTGCCCGGCGTCGGCTCGGTGATCATCGGCGGCGAGCGCCGCTACGCCATGCGGGTCTGGCTCGACCCTTTGCACATGGCCGCTCACGGGTTGACCGCGCCGGACATCGAAGCGGCCATCAGGAGGGAAAACGTCGAAATCCCCGGCGGCAGAGTGGAGGGGGAGGGCAGGGAATTCGCCGTCCGCACCCGGGGCGAACTCTCCAGGCCGGAGGAATTCGGGGCGATCATCGTCCTCCAGAAAGAAGACGACGTGGTGCGGTTGCGGGATGTCGCCGAGGTGGTGGTGGGCGCCGAGAACGAACGCACCGCAGTTCGCTACAACGGCGAGCAGGCCGTGGGCCTGGGCATCGTCAAGCAGTCCAAGGCGAGCACCGTCGAGGTCGCCTCGGCCCTTCGCGCCGAACTGGGGGAGTTGACCAGGTTGCTCCCCGAAGGCATGAAACTGGAAGTCGCTTATGACTCTTCCACCTTCATCGACGAATCCATCGCCGAGGTCCGGCAGACCCTGATCATCGCCATGTGCCTGGTGGTGCTGGTGGTGCTGGCCTTCCTGAAGAGTTTTCGCGCCACCCTCATTCCTTCGCTGGCCATACCCATCTCGATCATCGGCGCCCTTTCGGTGGCCTACTTCGCCGGTTTCACCATCAACATCCTCACCCTGCTGGCGCTGGTGCTGGCCATCGGCTTGGTGGTGGACGATGCGATCGTGGTGCTCGAGAACGTCTACCGGCACATGGAGATGGGCAAAGACCGCCGGCAGGCGGCCCTGGACGGCAGCAAGGAGATCGGCTTCGCCGTGGTCGCCACCACCCTCGCCCTCGTCGCGGTATTCGTGCCCCTGGCTTTCCTGACGGGGTCCGTCGGGCGGCTCTTCAATGAGTTCGGGGTTTCCGTCGCGGTGGCGGTGCTGATCTCGGGCTTCGTGGCCCTGACCCTGACCCCCATGCTCTCCTCGCAGATGCTCAAGCCGCTGCACGGCACGGGCACCGGCTGGGTGTCGCGCTCGTTCGACGCCTTCTTCGAGTTCCTGAACCGGTTCTACGAACGCATCCTGAGGGGGGCTCTGCGCCATCGGGCGCTGGTGATCGCCGGTGGCATGGCCGCCGTCGTGCTGGGTGTGTATCTTTTTAGACTTCTGCCCAGCGAGCTGGTGCCCACCGAAGACCGCGGCATCGGCTTTGGCATCGTGATCGCCCCGGAAGGAGCCACGCTGGGTTATACCGACAGGTACATGCGGGAGATAGAAAATCGGCTGCTCGCCCTCCCCGAGCGCCGCGGGCTCTTCACGGCCACGGGGCTGGGATTTGGCGGACCAGGACAAGTGACCAATGGGTTCATGTTCCTGGCGCTGAAGCCGCGCGACCAGCGGGAGAAGTCCCAGCAGCAGATCGTCCAGGAACTCTTCCCGCAGCTGATTTCGATTCCAGGGGTACTGGCTTTTGTCGTCAATCCACCCAGTTTAGGGGGGAATTTCACTTCCAGTCCGGTAGAGTACATCCTCCAAGGGGAGAGCTACGAAGAGTTGAACCAAGCCCTGGGCATCATGATGGGAGAAGCCTCGCAGTTGGGGTACCTGATCAACATGGACACCAATCTGAGATTGAACAAGCCGCAGCTCGACGTGGACATCGACCGCGAACGCGCCGCGGGCCTGGGGGTCTCGGTCACGGACATCGGTTCGGCCCTGGAGACCTTTTTAGGTGGCCGCGCGGTCACCAATTTCAAGCGCGGCACCAAACAATACGATGTCATCCTGCAGATGCGGGCGCAGGCCCGGGCCACGCCCGATGCGATCCGCGACCTCTATATACGCGGCACCGGAGGGCTGGTGCAGCTGGCCAACGTGGTGAAGGTGGAAGAGACCGTGGCGCCCAAAGAATTGAACCACTACAACCGGGTGCGCTCGGCTTCGATCACGGCCAATCTCGCTCCCGGGGTGACGCTGGGGCAGGCCCTCGACGATCTCGACCGCATTGCGCAGGAAAAGCTGTCCTCCAGCGTCAAACGCGATTTTGGCGGACAGTCCCTGGAATACAGGTCTTCGAGCACCAGTCTCTATTTCATGTTCCTGCTCGCGGTGGTCTTCATCTACCTGGTGCTGGCGGCACAGTTCGAGAGTTTCGTCCACCCCTTCACCATCCTGCTCTCCGTGCCCCTGGCCATCTGCGGGGCCCTGGTGATCCTGTTCGTTTTCGGCCAGAGCCTGAACATCTACTCCCAGATCGGGTTGATCATGCTCATCGGCCTGGTCTCCAAGAACGCCATTCTGATCGTCGAGTTCGCCAACCAACTGCGCGCTCGCGGGCACGCGGTGGCCGAAGCCGTGGTCCAGGCCTCGATCATCCGCCTCCGGCCCATCCTGATGACCTCCTTCGCGACCATTTTCGGCGTGCTGCCCATCGCCATCGGCCTGGGAGCGGGCGCCGAGGCGCGGCGTCCTTTGGGCCTGTCCGTTGTGGGAGGTCTGTTTTTCTCTACCTTTCTGACCTTGGTGGTTGTCCCGGTGGTCTACGCGCTGCTGGCGCGTTTCACCCAGGTCGAGTCGGTGAGCGAGGAGAAAGAGGAAGAGAGCAGGGCAAAAGCAGAAGTGGTGTTCACCGGCGAAAAAGTGGGATTGGCAAAATAACCTCAGAGGGGCCGGCACCCGCGGGTCTTGCGGGCGCCGGCCCCGGGCTACAATATTTTTCTTCCTCCTTCGTCTTATCCATTAAAGCAGCTAAAGCAGCGCCAGGGCGACCTCAAACAAGAGCGGTTTTGTGCTTCTGGCCACCCCCCTCCCCAGCCGGCCCGATGCGGTGGAGCAGACCCTCAGGGCAGAGCGCCAGCGCCTGCTCGACTTCATCCGCCGGCGCGTGCGGACCCGGGAAGACGCCGAAGACATCATCCAAGACGTCTTCTACCAGTTGGTCGCCAGCTACAGCGTGACCGAGCCGGTCGAGCAGTTGACCGCCTGGCTCTTCGCGGTGGCGCGGAACAAGATTATCGACTGGTACCGCAAGCGCCGGCCCGAGTCGTGGCCTGCCGGCGAGGGCGAGGCGGCGGGCCTGGCCCTGGAGGAGGCGCTCTTCGACCCCAGCCCAGGCCCAGACCAGGTGTACACCCGCTCACTGGTGTGGGAGGAACTGGCCGCGGCGCTCGACGAACTCCCGGAAAAGCAGCGGGAGGTCTTTGTGCAACACGAACTGGAGGGCAGGAGCTTTAAGGAACTGGCCGACCAGACCGGCGAATCGATCAACACCCTGCTGTCGCGCAAGCGCTACGCCGTGCTCTACCTGCGCGACAGGCTCCGGGAGTGGCGGGAGGAAATTCAACATCTATAGGGAGTGCTGCGCTATGAAGCCGTGGTGGCTTTACAAGATCCTCAAGGTGCTCGCTTTTGCCGCGGCCGCGGCCCTGGTGTTGGGCCTGGTGGTGATGACCCTGTGGAACGCGCTCATTCCAGAGCTGTTCAGGGGGCCCGTGCTCAGTTTCTGGCAGGCCGTGGGCCTCTTGGTGCTCTCTCACCTCTTGCTGCGCGGCTGGGGGGGCAGGTGCGGGAGGGAGTGGAGGCACGAGCACTGGCGGCGGCGTTTTGAGGAAAAGCTGGCGGGGATGAGCCCCCAGGAGCGCGAAGTCTTCAGGGCAGAGGGTGAGCACTGGTGGGGATGGTGTCCTGGAGAGAGGCAGGCACCGGAAGAGCCGCCGCAAAAGGGGAGCCTATGAACCTTCGTTGCGGGTTGCTGGCCCTGGTGCTGGCCGGCTGCGCTGCGGCCCCCAGGGTGAGTCCACCTGATCTGGAGGTACCCTCGGCCTGGACCCTTACTGCTGCCGTCGGGGCGGTGGACAGCCTGTGGTGGTCCGGCCTGGGAGATTCGCTGGCCACCGGCCTGGTGCTCCAGGCCCTGGGACACAACTACAACCTCCAGGCCGCCGCCGCCCGGCTCGACGCCGCCTTGGCCCAGGCGCGCATCGCCGGGGCTCCCCTGTGGCCCCAGGCGGGGGTGGACCTGAGTGGGGCCCGGGCGCGCCGCAACTTCATCGGCCTGCCCATCCCGGGTGCTGGGGACCGGGTGCTCACCAGCACCAGCACCACCTACGGGGCTTCCCTGAATCTGGGCTGGGAGGTGGACCTGTGGGGCCGGCTGCGGGCCGGAACCGCCGCGGCGCGGGCCGATGTCCAGGTGGCCAGGGCCGAACTGCGCGGGGCCCATCTCTCCCTGGCCGCCCAGACCCTGCGGGCCTTCTTCGCCGCGGTCGAGGGCCGGCGCCAGATAGAGCTGGCCCAGGCCACAGTGGATAATTTCAGCCTTTCCAGCCGGCAGGTCAGGGACCAGTACGAGCGCGGCCTGCGCCCTTCGCTGGACCTGCGCCTGGCCCTGTCCAGCCTGGCTGGAGCCGAGGCCAGCCTGGCCCAGCGCCAGCGACTGCAGCGGGCGGCCCTGCGCCAGGTGGAGGTGCTGGCCGGGCGGTATCCGGGGGCCTTGCTCCAGACCAGCGCGGAGCTGCCGCCCCTGCCCCCGCCGGTCCCCGCTGGATTGCCGGCCGAACTGGTGGGCCGCCGCCCCGACCTGGTCGCTGCCGAGCGCCGGCTGGCCGCGGCTGACGCCCGGCTGGCCGCGGCCCGGGCCGCGCTGTACCCGCGCCTGAGCCTGACGGCCTCGGGCGGGCGTTCCAGCGGCGAACTGGGCGATCTGCTGGACGGGGATTTTGCGGTGTGGAACCTGGTGGGCAATCTGTCCCAGCCCCTCTTCCAGGGCGGCCGGCTGCGGGCCGGGGTCGATCTGGCCAGGGCCGGCAGGGAAGGGGCGGTGGCCGCCTATGCTCAGGTTCTGCTGCAGGCCTTTGCCGAGGTCGAGTCGGCGCTGGACGCCGAAACCTTCCTGCAGACCCAGGAACAGGCCCTGCGCACCGCGGCCGACGAGGCCCTGGCCGCCCGCCGGCTGGCCGAGGAGCGGTACCAGCGCGGCCTGAGCGACATGATCACCCTGCTGACGGCCCAGAACAGCGCCTTCGAGTCCGAGAGCCGCTGGCTGGCCACCCGCCGCCAGCAGCTGGAGGCCCGCGTCGACCTGCACCTGGCCCTGGGCGGCGGTTTTGCCCCGGAACCGGACACTGATGATTCCCCTCGCCCGGAGTAGATCCATGAACGCACGGAAAAAATGGGTATCGCGCCTCCTGCCCGCCGGCATCCTGCTGGTCGGGGCAGCGGCCTTTGCGCTGCTGAAAACCAGCGCCACGCCCCCGCAGCGGATCGAGCAGGCGTACCTGGGACCGTTGGTCCAGGGCGCCGACTTTCCCGCCGGCCGGGTGCAGGTGCTGATCGAGGGGCAGGGCACGGTGCGGCCCAGCGCCCAGATCGACCTTGTCTCTCAGGTCTCCGGGGTGGTGGTGTGGAAATCCCCCAAACTGGAGGGGGGTGGCTATTTTTCCCGGGGCGAGGAGTTGCTGCACATCGAGGCAGAGGACTACGAGCTGGCGGTGGCCCAGGCCCAGGCCCAGGTGGCCCAGGCCGATTTGCGCCTGGAGCAGACCCGCGAGCAGGCGGCGGTGGCGCGCCAGGAATGGGAACTGCTCCACCCGGGGCAGGCCGGCAGCCCCCTGGCCCTGTACGTGCCGCAACTGGCGGCCGCCGAGGCCGACCTCAAGGCCGCCCAGGCCCGGGTCGGGGAGGCGCAGCTGCGGCTCAAGCGCACCCGCCTCCAGGCGCCCTTTGCCGGGCGGGTGAGGCAGAGCCGGGTCGAGGCCGGGCAGTTCGTCAGCCCCGGCCAGCCCCTGGCCCAACTCTACAGCACCGAAAGGGTCGAGATTGCCGTGCCCCTGCCCGACGAAGACCTGGGTTGGTTCGCCGTGCCCGGCCTGGGAAGCCAGGCGGCCGACCCCAACGCGGTCTGGCGTCAGGGCGAGACAGGCGCCGCCGGCAGGGCAGGGGAGAAAGCCGGGGCCCTGGTGAGCGGCTGGCATGCCGGCCGGCAGCACCAGTGGCAGGGCCGGGTGGTGCGCGCCGAAGGGGAAGTGGACCCGCAGAGCCGCATGGTGTCGGTGGTCGTCGAGATCGAGGACCCCCAAGGCCAGGCTGAGGCGCCCTTGCTGGTGGGCGCCTTTGTCAACGTGGCCATCGCCGGCCGCCAATTGGATGGCGTGCGGACCCTGCCGCGGGCCGCGCTGCGCCAGGACCAGACCGTGTGGGTGGCCACCCCGGAAGGCACCCTGCAGGTGCGGCCGGTGCAGGTGGTGCGGCCGCTGAAGGAGGAGGTGCTGGTGCGGGTCGACCTGGGCGAGGGCGAGCGGATCATCCTCACCGCGTTGAGCGGGGTGAGCGACGGGATGAAGGTGCGGCTGGCCGAGGAGGTGCGGCTATGAACAAGGCCATGGCCTGGATGGCCCGCAACCACGTGGCCGCCAACATGCTGCTGATCTTTGTGCTGCTGGGGGGGGTGGCCAGCCTGCTGCAGGTGAAGAAGGAGACCTTCCCCGAGTTCTCGCTGGACCAGATCCAGATCCAGGTGGCCTACCTGGGGGCCAGCCCCGAGGAGGTGGAGGAAGGGGTGTGCAAACGCGTCGAGGACCGGCTGACGGGCATGGAGGGGGTCCGCCGGGTGCGTTCGGTGGCCGCCGAGGGCATGGGGGTGGTGACGGTGGAGCTGGAGCGCGGGGTGGACGCCAACCGCCTGCTGGACGACATCCAGAACGAGGTCAACCGCATCGACACCTTCCCGGCCGAGACCGAGCGGCCCATCGTCAAGGAGGTCATCCGCCGCAACCGGGTCATCGATATGGTGGTCTACGGCGAGGTGTCCGAGAAGACCCTGAAGGCGGTGGCCGAGCGCATCCGCGACGACCTGCGCACCGGGGGCGGCATCTCCCAGGTGGACCTGCGCGGGGTGCGCGCCGACGAGATCGCCATCGAGGTCTCGGAGGAGACCCTGCGGCGCCACGGCCTCACCCTGGCCCAAGTGGCCGCCGCGGTCCAGCGCACCAGCCTCGACCTGCCGGGGGGCAGCGTCAAGACCGAGGGCGGCGAGATCCTGGTGCGCACCAAGGGCATGCGCTACAGCGGCCGCGAGTACGAAGACGTGGAGGTGGTGGCCCGCCCCGACGGCACCAGCCTCAAGCTGGGGCAGATCGCGCAGATCCGCGACGCTTTCGAGGACACGGACCTGATCTCGCGCTTCAACGGCCAGCCAGCGGCGGTGATCCAGGTCTTCCGCACCGGCGGCGAGAGCGCCCTGGAGATCTCGGACCAGGTCAAGGAGTACATCGCCCAGGAAAGGCCCCGCCTGCCCGCCGGGGTGCACCTGGATTTTGCCCGGGACGACGCCCGCCTGCTGCGGGGCCGCCTGCAGTTGCTGATCAACAACGGCCTGCTGGGGCTCTTCCTGGTCTTCGCCTTTCTCACCCTGTTCATGGACCTGAAGCTGGCCTTCTTCGTGATGCTGGGCATCCCCACGGCCTTTTTGGGCAGCTTCATCGCCATGCAGTTCTTCGACGTGTCGATCAACATGATGACCCTCTTCGCCTTCATCCTCACCCTGGGCATCGTGGTGGACGACGCTATCGTCGTGGGCGAAAACATCTTCACCCACCGGGAGCGGGGCAAGCCGCTGGTGCAGGCGGCCATCGACGGGGCCGCCGAGGTGGGCATGCCGGTGGTGTTCTCAGTGCTGACCACGGTGGCGGCCTTCGTGCCCCTGCTCTTTGTCGAGGGGCTGATGGGCAAGTTCATGGCGGTGATCCCCATCATCGTCATCTCAGTGCTGATGGTCTCGCTGCTGGAGGCCCTGTTCATCCTGCCGGCCCACCTTTCGCCCTCAGGCCGGCCCGGGCTTTTCAGCCGCGCCTTCGGGGGCCTGTTCCGCGCCCCGTTGCGCTGGCACGACGCAGTCCAAAAATGGGCCGACGACCACCTGCGGACCTTCATCGACACCCACTACACCCGGGCCCTGCGATCCGCCCTGGGCAACCCGCTCACCACCCTGGCGGTGGGCGCGGCGCTGATGCTGGTCACCCTGGGCTGGATCGCCGGGGGCCACATCAAGTTCGTGTTCATGCCCAAGGTGGACTCGGACTGGATCACCGTCTCGGTGACCATGCCCCAGGGCGTCACGGTGGAGCAGACCGAGGCCGTGACCCGCCGGCTGGAGCGGGCGGCCATGCAGGTGCGCGACGAGTACGACCAGCAGCGTCCCGGCCAGCCCTCGGTGTACCGCAACGTCTTCAGCTTTGTCGGCGACCAGCCGGTGGCCCGCTCCACCAGTTTCACCGGGCAGGGACGGGCGGGCAGCCAGGCCAATCTGGCTGAGATCACCGTCGAGCTGCTGCCCTCCGAAGAGCGCCATATCCCCAGCCCCGAATTCGCCGAGCGCATCCGGCGACAGGCCGGCGAACTGCCCGGCCCCGAGTCGGTGAACTTCAATTCCACCCTGATCATGGTGGCCAATCCCATCGAGGTCCAGGTCGCCTCGGAGGACTTCGCGCTGCTCTTGCAGGGGGTGGAGCGGCTCAAGGCCGAGCTGGCCAGCTACCCCGGGGTCAAGGACATCAAGGACAACTTCCAGGAGGGCAAGTTGGAGATGAAGCTCTCCCTCAAACCCCAGGCCCGGGCCCTGGGCCTGACCATGGCCGATCTGGCCCGCCAGGTGCGCCAGGGTTTCTACGGCGAGCAGGCCCTGCGTTTCCAGCGCGGCGAGGACGACGTGCGGGTGATGGTGCGCTACCCCGAGGACGAGCGGCGCTCCCTGGCCGATGTCGAGCGCATGCGCATCCGCACGCCCTCAGGCGCCGAGGCGCCCTTCTCCGAGGTGGCCGCGGTGAGCCTGGGGCGCGGGTACTCGGCCATCCAGCGCACCGACGGCCAGCGGGTGGTCAGCGTCATCGCCGACGTGGACGACAAGGCCGCCAACGCCGACGAGGTCAACGCCGACCTGGCCCAGCGGGTGCTGCCGGTGTTGACCCAGGACTACCCAGGGGTGCGTTTCAGTTACGAGGGCGAGCAGCGCGAGCGCCAGGAGTCGCTGGCCAGCCTGGGCTACGGGTTTTTCTTCGCTTTGCTGGCCATCTACGTGCTGATCGCCATCCCTTTCCACTCCTACACCCAGCCCCTGGTAGTCATGGCCGCCATTCCCTTCGGCATCGTCGGCGCAGTGTGGGGCCACGTGCTGATGGGCATGGATCTGACCATGCTGAGCATGTTCGGGGTGGTGGCCCTGGCCGGGGTGGTGGTCAACAACGCCATCGTGCAGATCAGCATGTACAACGACCTGCGGCGGGAGGGGATGGGGATCGAGCGGGCCCTGGTGGAGTCCTGCCAGCAGCGTTTCCGCCCCATCCTGCTGACCTCGGCCACCACCTTCCTGGGGGTGCTCTCCATGATCCTGGAAAAAAGCGTGCAGGCCCAGTTCCTCATTCCCATGGCGGTGAGCCTGGGTTTCGGGGTGCTCTTCGCCATGTTCATCTCACTGGTGGGCCAGCCGGTGCTGCTGAGGATGCTGGACCGGGCGCTGGAATGGGCCGGGCAGGGGCAAGAGGTCCAGACCGGGTCCGCTGCGGCGACCGCCGAGGTGCACTGAAGAACCGGGGGTGGCCGCTGGTGGTCGCCCCCGTTTTCGCCCCCCTGCCCCCTGCTTGACAGGCCTCCGGGCGCTGTTCTATCTTATCCGCGCACCGCACCCCCTATTAGTTAAAAAGCCCGCCTCCCAGCGGCGGCGGACCTGCTCACCACGTCTCAGAGAGGGAAGACCCTTGAAAAACTTTGAATACCTAGCTCCCCGGACCCTGCGCGAGGCCGTGCGCCTGCTGGCCGAGAAGGGCGAAGAGGCCCGGGTGCTGGCCGGCGGCACCGACCTGATCGTGCAGATGCGCAACCGACGCCGGCAGCCAGAGCGCGTCGTCGACGTCAAGCAGATCCCCGACCTCAACCAGATCACCTACACCGCCCGCAAGGGGCTGCGCATCGGCGCGGCCGTGCCCTGCCACCAGATCTACCGCGACGCCGAGGTGGTGGCCCGCTATCCAGGCCTGGTCGACGCGGCCATCATCATCGGCGGCATCCAGATCCAGGGCCGGGCCTCTTTGGGCGGCAATTTGTGCAATTCCTCGCCCAGCGGCGATACCATCCCCGCCCTCATCGCCTACGGGGCCGTGGCCGAGATCGCCGGCCCCCAGGGCCCGCGCGAGGTGGCGGTGGAGGACTTCTGCACCGCACCGGGGCAGAATGTGCTGCGCCCCGGCGAACTGCTGGTGGCCCTGCGCCTGCCCACCCCGGACAAGCACACCGGGGCCCACTACCTGCGCTTCATCCCCCGCAACGAGATGGACATCGCCGTGGTCGGCACCGGCGCGTGCGTGGAGCTGGCCAAGCGCGGCAAGGAGTTCAAGGCGGCGCGCATCGCCCTGGCCGCAGTGGCGCCCACTCCGCTCTTCGCCAGGCAGGCCAGCGAAATGCTGGCGGGCCAGCCGGTGAGCGCCGAGGCCATCGCCGAGGCCGCCGAGGCCGCCAAGGCCATTGCCCGGCCCATCACCGACATGCGCGGCACCGCCGAGTTCCGCCTCCACCTGGTGGGGGTGCTCACCCGGCGGGCCCTGCAGGGGGCGGTGAAGCGGGCGCGCGGTGAGTTTGTGGCCAACGCGGTACAGGAAAATGGGCACATACATTGATTGCGTAGGGGCGAATCATGATTCGCCCCTACCTGCGGACCACGCCAACAAATGGAGCAAGTATAAATGACCAAGGTACAAGTACAGACCAAGATCAACGGCGAAGAGGTCGAGTTCCTCTGCGAGCCGCGCCAGAGCCTGCTGGAGGTGCTGCGCGAGACCCTCGGCTTCACCGGCACCAAGGAGGGCTGCAACGACGGCAACTGCGGGGCCTGCAGCGTGATCATGGACGGGGCCCTGGCCAACTCCTGTCTGGTGCTGGCCGTCGAGGCCCAGGGCAGGGAGATCGTCACCGTCGAGGGGCTGGCCAGCCCGGCCGGGCTGCATCCCCTGCAGCGCAAGTTCCTGGAGCACGCCAGCCTGCAGTGCGGCATCTGCACCCCCGGTTTCCTGGTGGCGGCCAAAGCCCTGTTGGACCAGAATCCCGATCCCACCGAGCACCAGGTGCGCCACTGGCTGGCCGGCAACCTGTGCCGCTGCACCGGGTACGACAAGATCGTCCGCGCCGTGCTCGACGCGGCCCAGACCATGCGCGCCGGCGCCTGAACCCGCGAGGAGGAGCCTATGTCGACCACTGAGGGCGCCAATTACAAGGTCATCGGCACCCGCCCCATCCGCCACGACGGGACCGACAAGGTCCTGGGCCGGGCGGTGTACGGGGGCGACGTGCGCCTGCCCGGCATGCTCTACGGCCAGGTGCTGCGCAGCCCCCATGCCCATGCCCGGATCCGCAGCATCGACGTCTCCAAGGCTGTGGCCCTGCCGGGAGTGCGCGCCGTGACCACGGCCGGGGATTTTCCCTCCACTGCGGACAAGCGCATGGACCTGGGCGAGGGGGTGGTCAGCCTCAAATACCTGCGCGACAATATCCTGGCCTCCGACAAGGTGGTGTACAAGGGCCAGGCCGTGGCCGGGGTGGCCGCCGTCGATCTCCACATTGCCGAAGAGGCCCTGGCCCTGATCCAGGTCGACTACGAGGTGCTCAGCCCGGTGGTCGAGGTGCGCCAGGCCATGCGGGAAGGGGCGCCCCTGCTGCACGAGACCGTGACCACCAAGGAGTTGGGCGAAGACACCGGCCGCAAGAGCAATATCGCCAGCCACCTGCGCCACACCTTGGGCGACCTGGCCGC
Organism: Candidatus Latescibacterota bacterium; assembly: GCA_016187725.1. Lineage (GTDB taxonomy): Bacteria > Latescibacterota > UBA2968 > UBA8231 > UBA8231 > SICG01. The sequence continues at coordinate 40,334 of JACPJE010000055.1, read as the reverse complement.
GGGTTTTGCCAGCGCTGCGGTGGTGGTGGAGCGCGAGTTCAGTACCGCCACCGTACACCAGGGCTACATCGAGCCCCACAATGCCACGGCCACGTGGAGCCAGGACGGCCAGCTCACCATCTGGACCAGCACCCAGGGCGCTTTCACGGCCCGGGACCAGGTCGCCGCGGTCCTGGACCATCCGGTGTCCAAGATCAAGGTGGTGCCCCAGGAGATCGGGGGCGGCTTCGGCGGCAAGATCCCCGTGTACCTGGAGCCGGTGGCAGCGCTGCTCTCGCGCAAGACCGGCCATCCGGTAAAGCTGATCATGACCCGCCCAGACGTGTTCCAGAGCACTGGCCCCACCCCCGGCTCGTATATCAGGGTCAAGATGGGAGTGGACCAGGGCGGCCGGCTGGTGGCCGCCGAGGCGTACATGGCCTTTGAGGCCGGCGGTTTCCCGGGAGCCGAGATCGGGGCGGGGGCCATGTGCGTGTTCGCCTGCTACTATATCCCCAACGCCCAGGTGGACGTGTACGACGTGGTGGTCAACAAGCCCAAGAGCGCGCCGTACCGGGCGCCCTGTGCGCCCCAGGCGGCCTTTGCCGTCGAGATCGTCATGGACGAACTCGCCGAAAAGCTGGGCATGGACCCGCTCGACTTCCGCCTGAAGAACGCGGCCAGGGAGGGCACCCGCCGGGTGGACGGGGTGGTGTTCCCGCGCATCGGCTGCGTCGAGACCTTGGAGGCCATCAAGAACCATCCCAATTACCGGATCCCCCTTGAGCCCAACCAGGGCCGCGGGGTGGCCATCGGCTATTGGTTCAACATCGGCTTCAAATCTAGCGTCAGCGCCAGCGTCAACGAGGACGGCACCGTGAACCTGGTCGAGGGCTCCACCGACATCGGCGGCACCCGCACCTCCATCGCCATGCAGTTCGCCGAGGTGCTGGGCCTGGCCGCCGAGGACATCAACCCTTCGGTGGTGGACACCAATTCGGTCGGGTACACCGACGTGACCGGCGGCAGCCGGGTGACCTATGCCACGGGCTGGGCCGCGTACGAGGCGGCCCAGGACGTCAAGGCCCAGATGATCGTGCGCGCCGCCAAGCTGTGGGAGGTGCCCGCGGACCAGGTCGAATTCAGCGAAGGGGTTTTCTTCCACAAGAGCGACAGCAGCAAGCGCCTGAATTTCAAGGAACTGGCCGCCAAGCTCGACCAGACCGGTGGTCCGGTGGTGGGCAGCGCCACCGTCAAACCCAATACCGGCGTGGGCGGTGCCTTTGCCGCCAATATCGTCGACGTGGAGGTGGACCCCGAGACCGGCAAAGTCCAGGTGCTGCGCTTCACCGTGGCCCAGGACGCGGGCAAGGCCATCCATCCAGCCTACGTGGAAGGCCAAATGCAGGGCGGCTCGGTGCAGGGCATCGGCTGGGCCCTCAACGAGGAGTACTTCTACACCGAGCGCGGCGAGATGGCCAATTCCAGCTACCTCGACTACCGCATCCCCACGGCCCTGGACCTGCCCATGATCGACACGGTGATCGTGGAAGTGCCCAACCCCGGCCATCCCTTCGGGGTGCGCGGAGTGGGCGAGGCGCCCATCGTGCCGCCCATGGCGGCCATCGCCAACGCCATCTACGGGGCCACCGGGGTGCGCCTCACCGAGCTGCCCATGAGGCCCGACCGCGTGGTGGCTGCCCTGCAGGCCCAGGCCGCCGGCTGAGCCATGCCCCTGGTGTGGATTCCCACCCAGTTCCAGCGCTTCACCGGGGGGCAGAGCCAGGTGCAGGTGGAGGGGGCCACGGTGCGCGAGGTGATAGCCAGCCTGGAGGCCGCCTTTCCGGGGATCAGGGAGCGGCTGTGCGAGGAAGGGCGGGTCCGCCCGGAGATCGCCGTGGCCGTGGACAGCGAGATCACCACCGAGGGCCTGCGCGCCCGGGTGGGGCCAGAGAGCGAAGTGACCTTCCTGCCGGCCATCGCGGGAGGGTAGAAAGCAGCAGAGATCAAATCAGGGCCTGGCCGCCGAAAGGTGGCCGGGCCTTTTTGCTTGATGAACCAGGCCGGGCTTTAGGTTGCTGGTTGATCGGCCTGGTAGGGGGCGGCGGGGAGGAACCTGCTTCTGTACCGCTTCCTCAACAAGTGCCTGTACTGCTTTCTCAACAGCTTTAGGGACCCCTCTTTTAGCCAGTTCGCCGCTCGTCGGAGGCGATCTTGCCGTCGAGGATGCGCACCACCCGGTGGGCGTGGGCGGCGATGTCGGCCTCGTGGGTCACCAGGATCACGGTGTTGCCCTCCCGGTGCAGGGCGGCGAAGAGGGCCATGATCTCCTCGCCGGTGCGGCTGTCCAGGTTGCCGGTGGGCTCGTCGGCCAGCAGGATGGCGGGGTTGTTGATCAGGGCGCGGGCGATGGCCACCCGCTGGCGCTGCCCGCCCGAGAGTTCGGCGGGCCGGTGCCTCATGCGGTCGCTCAGGCCCACCCGGGCCATGGTCTCCTCGGCCCGCTGGCGGCGGACCCGGCGGCTCAGGCCGGCGTAGATCAGGGGCAGTTCCACGTTGCTCAACGCCGTGGCCCGGGGTAATAGATTAAAGGTCTGGAAGACAAAACCGATCTGCTGGTTGCGCACCTCGGCCAGCTCGTTGGCGTCCATGTCCGAGACGTCGGCCCCATTGAGCAGATACTGCCCCGCGGTGGGGGTGTCGAGGCAGCCGATGATGTTCATCAGGGTGGACTTGCCAGATCCCGAGGGACCCATGATGGCCACGTACTCGTTGCGGGCGATGCCCAGGTCCACCCCGTGGAGGGCGTGCACCTCCTCTTCCCCCATGAGATAGAGCTTTTCGATGCGGCAGAGTTCGATCATCGCGGCCTATTCGTACCTGAGGGCCTCCACCGGGTCTAGGCGCGCGGCGCGCAGGGCCGGATAGATGCCGAAGAAAAGTCCGATGGCGATGGAGACCCCCAGCGAAAGTCCCACGGCTCCCATGGATACCACGCTGGGGAAATAGGGCACCTCGGCGTAGTGCTCGATCACCGCCGAGATGGCCCGGCCCAGGCCCACCCCGCCCAGCACCCCCAGGATACCGCCGGTGAGGCTGAGCACCACGGCTTCGGCGACGAACTGGAAGGCCAGGTGGCGCGGCTTGGCGCCCAGGGCCTTGCGGATGCCGATCTCGCGGGTGCGCTCGGTCACCGAGACCAGCATGATGTTCATGATGCCGATGCCGCCCACCAAGAGCGAGATGCCGGCGATGCCCCCGGTGGCCAGCTTCATGACCAGGATGATCTGCTCCACCTGCTGCAGGAAGCCCTTGCCGGTGTCGATGCGGTATTCGGCCTTGGGGCCGTGGAAGCGCTTGAGGGCGCCTTCGATGGCAGTCACGGAGGCGGGGACGTCCTCGGGTTTCTCGGTGAGCACGAACAGCCCCTGGAGTTCCCGGCGGCCGAAGAGGCGCAACTGGGCCGTGCTCAGGGGCACCAGCACCCGGTTGCCCCAGTCGTCCTCGAAGAGCTTCTTCTCCTCCATGGTGCCGATGACGGTGAAGCGCTGGCCGTTCATCTTCACCTCCTGCCCCAGGGGCGAGTCAGCGCCGAAGAGCTTCTCGGCGGCCTCGGTGCCCAGCACGCACACTGAGCGCCAGCGCTGCAGGTCGCGCTCGTCCAGGAAGCGCCCCCGCTCCACATCCCACTGGAAGGCGCTGGTGTAGCTGGGCAGGGTGGCCTCGATCTGGGCGCTGTAGGTGGCCTTCTGGTGGCGCAATTCCGCCCCACCGGCCAGCACCGGCAGCACCGCGGCAAAGCGGTTGGAGAGGGCGCTGATCCGCTCCATGTCGTCCAGGGTCAGAGGTTCGTAGTGGGTGTTCTGGATCCAGCGGCCGTGGCGCTCCACCCACATCATGGGCCGGACCATGATCAGGTTGTCGCCGCCGATCTTGCCGAACTCGCCGATGACAAAACGTCTCATGCCCTCGCTGATCGAGACGATGCCCACCACCGCGCCCACCCCGATCAACATCCCCAGCAGGGTGAGCAGGGAGCGCAGCGCGTGGGCGCGCAGCTGGTTCCAGCCGATGAGCAGCAGGTCGGTGAGGCTCACTCGTAGCGCAGCGCTTCCACCGGATCCAGGCGCGCGGCGCGCCAGGCCGGATAGATGCCGAAGAAGAGGCCCACCACCATGGCCGTGCTGGTGGCTCCCAGGATGGAGCCCAGCGAGACCACGCTGGTAAAGGGCGAGCCGGGGGAGAATTTCTGGATAACGGCGGCGATGCCCAGGCCGAAGCCCATGCCGGCGAAGATGCCGATGGCCCCCCCGGCCAGGCTGAGCACCAGGGCTTCGACCACGAACTGGAAGAGGATGTGGCGCGGCTTGGCGCCCAGGGCCTTGCGGATGCCGATCTCCCGGGTGCGCTCGGCCACCGAGACCAGCATGATGTTCATGATGCCGATGCCGCCCACCAAGAGCGAGATGCCGGCGATGCCCCCGGCCACCATCTTCATGATGCGGATGACGTTGTCGGCCTCCTCCATCTGCTTCTCGCTGGTGCGCACCCTGAATTCCTCCCCGTGCTCGTGGCGGCCACGCAGCACCCGGCGCACCGCGTCGGCCAGCGCGTTGACGGTCTCCAGCTCAGCGGCGAAGAGGGTGATGCCCTGCAGGTAGCGGTTGCCGGTGATGCGCATTTGGGCGGTGGTGACGGGGATGAGGATCTCGCTGCCCTGCTCCTGACCGAAGCGGATGCGCGGCTCCAGCACCCCGACCACCTCGTAGCGGTCGCCGTTGAGTTCGATCTCCTCGCCGACGGCGGGCTGGTTTTGGAATAAATCCCTGAGGATCTGGCGGCCGATCACGCACACCCGGCGGGCGTAGCGCACGTCGTCCTCGCTGAGGTTCCGGCCCAGGTCCACCGGCCAGTCGAAGCCTTCGGTGAATTCGGATGAGGTGCCGGTGTAGCGGACGCTGGTGGTGGATTTGCCGTGGCGCGCCTCGGCCAGGCCCCACACCCCGGGGAGGGCGGCGCGGATCTGGTCGGTTTCGTCGCGGAAGGCGGCCAGGTCGTCGGAACTGAGGTGCTCTCTCCAGGGCCGCTGCACCCAGCGGCCCTCCTTGCGCACCCATTCCTCGGGCGGGTTGACCAGCACGGTGGTGGCCCCCCCGCGCTGGGCGAAATCCCCCATCACCGTCACCCGCAGCCCCTCGCCCAGGGAGACGATGCCGATCACCGAGGCTACCCCGATGACGATGCCCAGCAGGGTGAGCAGGGAGCGCAGTTTGTTGGCGCGCAGCTGCGCCAGCCCCACGGCGATGGGCTCGTAGAAGACCACGGTTCAGTCTTGTTCCGGAGCCGGCACGGGCGGGGCGGCCTTGCCATTTTTCTTGTCGCGGATCTGCTGGGCATTGGCCGCCACCCGGTCGTCCACCTGCAGGCCGCTGATCACCTCGGCCCGGGTCGAGGTCTCTATGCCCAGCTGCAGCTCCACCTCGGTGAACTGGTCGAGGGCCAAGCTGTCGGCCGGGGTCGGGTGGGCGCCGCTGGCGGCGCTGTCGGCCGGTGCGGGTGCGGGCGGGGTCAGGTAGGCGATCAGGCGGCCTTTCTGGCCCTTGACCTTTTCCTGCGTTTTCTCCTGGTCCTCAGGAAAGACCTCCAGCACCGCCTCGGCGGGCAGATAGGCGATGCTGTCGTGCCGGGCGAAGACGATGTCCACGTCGCAGGACATGCCCTGGCGCAGGCGGGGCTCGTGGTCGAGCAGTTCGATCTCGGTCTCGAAGGTGATCAGGGTGCTGCCCTGTTTCTTCTCGCCCACCGGGGCCACCCAGCGCACCCGGCCGTGGTAGGTGGTGTCGGGGAAGGCGTCGGCCACGATCTCCACTGGCTGGCTCACCTGCAGTCGGCCCACGTCCACCTCGCTGATCTCGCTCTTGACGATCATCTGGCTGGGGTCGCCGATCTCGAACATGGCGGTGCCGCCGGTGAAGGAGGAGATCCCTGAGGCCACCACCTCGCCGATCTCCACGCCCCGCCTGATCACCACCCCGTCGATGGGGGCGACGATCTTGAGTTCATCGGCCCTGAGGTCGGAGTGCTTCTGCTCGGGGGTGAGGTTGGCCTTGGCCTCTAGCACCTCCACCTCCAGTTCGGCCAGGCGCAGCTGGTTGCGGGTCTGGATCAAGGTGTTGCCCGCCCGTTCGTATTCCTCGGCAGAGAGCATCTTGCGCTCGAAAAGGGAATGGAGGCGGGCCACGACCTGCTCCTGTTCCTTGAGGCGGATGCGCGCCTGGTCCACGGCCGAGCGCTTCTGGTAGAGCTGCAGGGATTGGGTGGGGTCGGGTTCGATGAGGGCCAGGAGCTGGCCTTCCACCACCTCGTCCCCGGCTTCCACCAGCAGCTTGCGCACCTCGCCGGCCACCGTGGATTTCACCTCCACGGTGCGCACCAGCTGGATGGTGCCGGTCTCGGCCAGCTTGTCCACCACGCTGCCTTTGGCCACGCGGGTGGTGGCGAACTTTTCGACGGGTGGAGTGCGGAAGAATTTGAAGTAGACCCCGGCGCCGGCGCCGGCCAGCACCAGGATGGCGATGGCCAGCTTGAGCTTGAGGCCGCGTTTCTTGCGTTTGCGTTTTGCCGTCTCGGTCATCTGTTTCCTCTCACTGCAACACCTCCTCGTAGAGCCGGAACGCGTCCTCCCGGGTCACCTCCACTGGGTTGGGATCGAGCAGGCGGCGAATGGTCAGGGCAATCTCGGCCAGCGCCGGGATATCCTCCCGCCCCAGCCCGGCCTCCCGCAGCGAGCCGAAAGGGGTATGGCGGCGCCGCAGCTTGTCGATCCAGGCGGCGGCCAGCCGGGCGCCCTCCTCGCGGCTGCAGCCGCCCAGTTCCAGCCCGGCCACGCCTGCGGCATAGTAGTACTTCTCCCCGGCGGCGCTCAGGTTGTGGCGCATCACCCCGGGCAGCATCAGGGCCACGGCCGCTCCGTGGGGCACGGGCCGGCCGCGTTCGTGCGAGAGTTTCTCTATTCCGTACCCCAGGGCGTGCGCCGCCCCGGTGTTGATGGGGCTGAGCAGCAGGCCGGCCAGCAGGCTGCAGCGGGCCATCTGAAAGCGAGCCTCGAGGTCGGGCTGCCCGATGGCGCGCACCAGGTGGGGACAGCCGGCCCGCAGCGACTCGCGGGCCACCGCGTCCCCCAGGGGGTTGCTCTTTCTGGAGGCGGTGCACTCCAGGGCGTGGCCGATGGCGTCCAGGCCGGTGATGGCGGTCAGGCCCGGGGGCATGCCCCCGCTCAACTGCGGGTCCACCAGGGCCACGCGCGGGGTGAGATAATCGCTGTACACCGCCTTCTTGCCGGTGGCGTCGGCCACCACCGAGACCCGGCTGGCCTCGCTGCCGGTGCCGGCGGTGGTGGGCAGGGCGATCAGGGGCAGGCGGGCCGGATGGGGGATGAGGTCGAAGCCCACGTAGTCGGCGATGGAGCCGCCCACCTCGGCCACACAGGCAGCGGCCTTGGCCGTGTCGATGGTGCTGCCCCCGCCCAGGGCGATGAGGGCGTCGGCGCGGGCCTTTCTGAGGAAGGCGGCGCAGCGGTCCACGCTGGCCACCGAGGGGTTGCTCTCCACCTGGTCGTAGACCCCGGTCAGGGCGAGTCCCCCTTTTGCCAGGGCCTGGCGCACGGCCCCTTCCAGCGGGGCCACCCCCGGGTCCCTCAGCAGCAGGATCTGTGCGGCCCCCAGGCGCCGGCACTCCTCGGCCAGGGTGTCCAGCGCGCCGGGACCCAGCACCACCCGCCGCTGGTCGAATTTGAAGAAGGCCGCGGCTTCCCGCAGGTGCTGCGGATCGGCGAAGTACTCGCTGGAGGCCAACAACTCTTCGTTGACTTGGACCGTGGCCATGGGGGTTCCTGCTGTGGGTAAGGCGGGGGGGAAGGAGGATAAGTTTTGTCTGTGGTGAAAACTAAACAAACAGTGGGGTCCGGCCAACCTGTTTTGACAGGGTACCCACCACTTTAGTGTATTAGCTAGGAGGAGGTGCGGCCATGACCCCCAGAGAGCGCTATTGCCAGACTCTGCTCTTCGGCCAGCCCGACAAGATTCCCCTCCAGCCCGGAGGGCCCCGCGAGTCCACCCTGGCGGCCTGGCGTTGCCAGGGCCTGCCCGAGGGAGCCAACTACCACCAGGTGCTGCTCGAAACCCTGGGCGTTGAGCCCGAACCCACCCAGCCGGCGGTGGGCCTGGGGGTCTCCTTCCGCATGATCCCCCAGTTCGAGGAAGAGGTCCTGGAGCACCGCGAGGGCCACTACGTGGTGCGGGACTGGATGGGGGCCATCACCGAGATCTCCGACCAGTTCGACTATACCTACATACGCGCGGCCAAGGACTTTGTCACCCGCAAGTGGCACAAATTCCCGGTCTCCAGCCGCCAGGACTGGGAGGAGAACATGAAGTGGCGCTACGCGCCCGACGACCCGCAGCGTTTCCCCACCGACCTGGCCGAGCGCGGCGCCCGGCTGCAGGGGCGGGATTACGTGGCTGGCCTGCACTTCAACGGCCCCTTCTGGCAGCTGCGCGAGTGGCTGGGTTTCGAGAACCTCTGCCTGCTGATGGCCGAGGACCCGGCCTTCGTGGAGGAACTGGCCGGCTTCTGGACCGACTTCATCGCCCGCACCCTGGCGCGGGTCCTGGAGCACTTTGCCCCGGACTACACCATGATCTCCGAGGACATGGCCTACAAGATGCACAGCATGATCTCGCCGGCCATGACCCGCCATTTCCTCGGGCCCTCGTACCAGCGCTGGGTGCCCCAGCTCAAGGCGGGAGGCTGCCCGCTGGTCTGCGTGGACTCCGACGGCTTCATCGGCGAACTGATCCCGCTGTGGATCGGATACGGAGTCCACTGCACGGTGCCTGTCGAGGTGGCCGCCGGCAACGACCTGGTGGCCTTCAGGGAGCGCTGGGGCCGGCAGATGGCTTTCATGGGCGGCCTGGACAAGCGCGCCCTGGCCCAGGGCGGGGCAACGATGGAGGCCGAGGTGAGGCGGGTGGTCCCGCCCCTGCTGTGCCAGGGGGGCTATATCCCCGGCTGCGACCACGGGGTGCCGCCCGATATCTCCTGGCCCAACTACGTGGCCTACAGCCGGCTGCTGGCCCAGTTGACCGGTTGGCTCTAGTCACCCCCTTTCAGGAGGAAATCACCATGACCACCTACACTGGCCGCTGGCACGGGCCGCAGCGCTATTTTGGCCTGCACTACGACCTGCACGCCAATGCTACGGACACTGAGCTGGGCGCGCGCGCCACGCCCAAGGAGTTGGTGCCGCTGCTCAAACTGCTCAACCCCGATTTTGTGCAGACCGATTGCAAGGGGCACCCTGGCCACACCAGCTGGTACAGCCAGGTGCCCGGGGCCACAGTCAGTCCGGGGGTGAAGCGGGACGCACTCAAGGGCTGGCGCCAGGCCACTGCGCAGCTGGACCTGCCCCTCCACTGCCACTACTCGGGGATCTGGGACGACGCGGCCGGAGAAAAACACCCCGAGTGGTGCAGGGTGGACGCCGAGGGCAAACCCGTGCCAGGGCGGATGTGTCCGCGCGGGCCCTATCTGGAGCAGCTGATGTTGCCCCAGTTGATCGAACTGATCGACCGCTACCGGATCGACGGCTTCTGGGTGGACGGCGAGATCTGGGCCGTGGAGCCCTGCTATTGCGAGCGCTGCCGGGCGGCCTTCACCCAGGCCACCGGCATCGCCCAGCCGCCCAAAGAGCCGGGGGAGGCGGATTGGCCGGCCTGGTTCGAGTTCAGCCTGCAGAGCTTCGAGGCGCACGTCACCCGCTACTGCGAGACCATCCACGCCCAGCGGCCCACAGCCCTGCTCTGCTCCAACTGGCTGCAGACCTTCCGCCATCCGGGCGAGCCGAAGGTGCCCACCGACTGGATCAGCGGGGACAACACCTGGGTCTTTGGCCTGGACGGCTGCCGCTGCGAGTCGCGTTTCATCTCCACCCGGGGCAAACCCTGGGACATCATGATCTGGAGCTTCTACGCGGCCCAGGGCATGGGGCAGGTGGAGTCGCCCTGGACCTTCAAGCCAGTGCAGATGGTCCAGCAGGAGGCGGCAGTGGTGGTGGCCCTGGGCGGATCGGTGCAGGTCTACGAACACCCCGCCGGCCTGCGCAACGGCCAGCTGGCGCCCTGGCGCTGCCAGCGCCTGCGGCAGGTGGGGCAGTTTGTCCGCCAACGCCGCGCCCTGTGCCAGGCCACCCAGACCGTGCCGCAGGTGGCGGTGCTGCATTCGGAGCACCATGCCCGCAGCCGGCCAGGCCGGAATCTGATGTGGGGGATAGACCACTCGCCCGTGCAGGGGGCGGTGTACAGCCTGCTGGAGGTCCACTACAACGTGGACATCCTCGACGAGTGGGCCCTGGCCCAGCGCCTGGAGGAGTTCCCGGTGGTGGTGGCCCCCGAGCAGGATCGCATGTCGGCGGAGATGGTCGAAAGGTTGAAGGCCTATGTGCAGAGAGGCGGCAAACTGCTGCTGAGTGGGGCGGCTGGTCTGGAGCGTTTCGGCGCCGGCTTCCTGGGGGTGAAGGCCGGGGTGCATCAGGAAAAGCAGACCTGCCATCTGCCGGTGGCCGACGGCTCGCTGCCGGTGTACAGCGAGGAGTGGCAGTTGCTCAAGCCGGGCAAGGCCCGCGGCCTGGGGCGCCTGGGGTTGAGCGCTTTGCTCGACGAGCGTCTGCTCCCCCATCCGGCGGCCACCCTCCACCAGGTGGGCGAGGGCGCGGTGGCGTATATTCCCTTTGGGCTGTTCAGGTTTTTTGACAAGAACCGCTATCCGCTGGCAAGAGCCTTTGCTGCCGAGGTGATGGAAGAGCTGGTGGGTGAGCTGCCCATCCGGGTGGAGGGGCCCCTGTGTGTGGACGCGGTGCTGCGCCGCAAGGGCAGGCGCCTGCTGGTCCACCTGATCAACCGGGCCTCGGGCATTCCCAACCGGCCCAACGACGGCAGCGTGGACCAGATTCCGCTGGTGGGACTGGTCCGGGTGGAGGTCGAGATGGAAAAGCGGCCCAAGAAGGTGCAGCTGGCCTTTGAAAAAGGAAAACTGAAGTGGAGTTGGAAGGCCGGCCTGCTCGCCGTGCAGCTCGATCAGGTCCATATCCACGTGGCCATCGTGGTCGATTGATCAGAGGAGAGAGATGCTCAACCTGGAACTGGTAGATCCGGCCCAGCCCGAGCGGGCGGCAGCCCTTTTTCACCAGCACGGGTTTGTGGCTCTCAAGGAGGCCCTCACCCAGCAGCAGTTGGAGTTCGCCCGGCAGGGGGCGCGGCGGGTGGTCGCCGAACAACTCTGACGAGCACCGCATCATGACCAGCGCGGGTTATTACGCGCCCTGGTTCCGCCGGCCGGAGCTGGGCACGCCACTGCCGAGGGCGCTGTACGAGAAGATGTCGCCGCGGGGCAGGGAGTTGTGCAGGTACGTGGTAGACTGGGAGGGAAAGGGGTAGAGGCTGCGAGAACGCGCCGGGGAGAGGCCCGCTCCGGTTTTTCTCCAGGCGCGGACTTCCCACCCTGCTCGCTGCGCTCCGCTCTCCCCTCCGCCCATCCCGCGTCCTTCCCTCCCCGGCCACTCCCCGAGAAAAACCTTCAGGGCCTTCTCTCCGTCGCTTCACGCCAGTGCATCCGTTCTGGGGTATAATGGGGCGCGTGGTTGCGCGTCGCCTCGTACTCTATTCCCCCGAACGGAAATGGATCTGAACAACCTGGGGTGGGACCCCTTTTTTGCGCAGCACTTTGAAGCTCATGCGGGCCTGCTGCCGGCCCGGGTGGCCTGCCAGCACCGCGATCTGTACCTGGTGTACAGCACCAGTGGTGAATTGACGGCCGAGGTGCCGGGCAAGTGGCGGCACACGGCCCGTTCGCCGGCCGAGTTTCCCGCGGTGGGGGACTGGGTGGGGGTGAGGCCCCGCGAGGAGGACAAGGCCACTATCCACGCCCTGCTGCCGCGCAAGAGCCGGGTTGCCCGAAAGGCTGCAGGTGGGCGCGAACGCCGCAGTGGGGGTGAAATAGATGAGCAGATCATCGCCGCCAATATCGATACCCTCTTCCTGGTCAACGGCCTGGACGGGGATTTCAACCTGCGCCGGCTGGAGCGCTACCTCACCCTGGCCTGGGACAGCGGGGCCGATCCGGTCATCGTGCTCAACAAGGCCGACCAGTGCCCGGAGGTGGAGGAGCGGGTGGCCCAGGTGGAGGGCATTGCCTTCGGGGTTCCGGTGCACGCGATCAGCGCCCTGGCACGGCAGGGGCTCGAAGCGCTCTCTCCCTATCTGAGCGCGGGCCGGACCGTGGCGGTGGTGGGGTCCTCGGGGGTGGGCAAGTCCACGCTGACCAACAGCCTGCTGGGGGAGCAGCGGCTGAAGGTCACTGCAGTGCGGGAGGACGACGGCCGGGGCCGGCACACCACCTCCCACCGCGAGTTGGTGCTGCTGGACCAGGGCGGCCTGATCGTGGATACGCCGGGCATGCGCGAGCTGCAGCTATGGGCGGACGAGGAAGACCTGAGCGAGGGGTTTGTGGACGTGGAGGAGCTGGCGGCCCGCTGCCGCTTTGGCGATTGCCGGCACCAGCGGGAGCCGGGCTGCGCGGTGCGCGGTGCGGTGGAGCGGGGAAGGCTGGAGGCGGGCCGGCTGGAGAGCTACCACAAGCTGAAACGCGAACTGGAGAAGCTGTCGCGCCGACAGGAGCAGAAGGCCCGTCTGGCCGAGCGGGCCACGCGCAAGAATGGGGGCAAGAAACGGGAAAAACGCGGGCTGCTGGTGGACGAGTACGAGACGTGAGCGGTGCGCGTCGGGGAGCGACCCATTTCGGTTTTTCTCAAGGCGCGTCCCGCCGCACCCCAACGTATGGGGTGCGGCGCAAAAAGCGCTGCCCTCCCCCAAGACCCTTCCCCCGCAACGCCCCATACGTTGGGGCGTTGCGCCTCGCTCGCTGCCGCTCTGCTACCCGACCCACCCGCCACGCGGTCTTCCCTACCCAACCACTCCCCGAGAAAAACCTACAGGGTCATCTCCCCGCCGCTCGTATTCAGAACGCCAGCACGATCTTTACCACCTTGTCCCGCTCCGGGTAGTCGAAGGCCATCTCGAAGGATTCCTGGATGGTCTCGAAGGGGCGCACGTGGCTGACGACGGGGCTCAGGTCCAGCCGGCCCTGCACGATCCAGTCCCGGGCGATGGTGTAATCCTTCCACGGCTCCGGGCCCACCGAAGTGATCAGGCGCAGCTCCTTGCGGAACATGTCCATGAAGCCCAGGGAGACCTGCCCCTCGTGGCCGGCCTTGTCCGGCACCCCGAAGCAGATCACCGAGGCGTTGCGCCGCGCCAGTAGGTGGATCTGGTTGAGGGTTTCCTCCTCCCCTACAGCCTCCACCACCAGGTCGGCCAGCTCTCCCTCGGTGATTTGCGCCACGGTTTCGGCCAGGGGCTGCTTCTGGGGATTGATGGTGTGGGTGGCGCCCAGCTTGCGGCCCAGTTCCAGCCGGTAATCCAACAGGTCCACCCCGATGATCTGGCGGGCGCCCAGGTTGCGCAGCACCGCGTCGAAGAGCAGGCCCACGGCACCCTGGCCGATCACCACCACCCGCTGGTTGATCAGGTTGCCCAGCTTGTAGAAGCTGTGGATGACCGTGCCCAGCAACTGGCTCATCAGCACCACCTCGGGGGCGAAGTCCTGGGGCAGGCGCACCACGCCGTGGTCCTCGGCCAGCACGTATTCCTGGAAGAGGCCCCGGTCGAAGCCGGAGAGCAACACCCGCTCCCCTTCTTTGTAGGTCCCCGAAGGACAGGCCTCCACCCCCCCCAGGCCCTCGTGCCCGGTGCTACCGGTGGGCAGGGGATAGGAATCGTGGAAACCGCAGAAGGAGGGCTTGTCGCTGCCGCAGATGGCCACCTGCTGGATGCGCACCAGCATGTTGCCGGGTCTGGGTTGCGGTTTCTCCTCTTCGACGAGCTGCCATTTCCTCGGGGCCACCAATCGCGCTGCTCTGACTTTCATCGGACCTTCCTTTCGCCTATTATTAGCTGGTAAATATAGGGCATACACTCAAGACAGAGGAAGAGGCCATGGGCAAAAACTATTTCGGTTCCAATGTCATCTGCCAGGTGGGGCTGGTGGTGCGCGATATCGAGGCTTCGGCGAAGAAATACGCCGCCCTCTTCGGGGTGGAGGTGCCGGCCATCATCACCACCGCGCCCCAGTCCGAGGCCCACACCCGATACCAGGGCGCCCCCACCGAGGCGCGCGCCAAGCTGGCCTTCTTCAAGATGGGGGAACAATTGAGCCTGGAGCTGATCGAGCCCATCGGCGGTCCGAGCACCTGGAGGGATTTTCTGGAGCAGAAGGGCGAGGGGGTGCACCACCTGGCGCTGCGGGTCAAGGGCACGGACCAAGTGACCAGCGAACTGGCGGCCAGGGGGATTCCGGTGGTGCAGCAGGGGGATTATACGGGCGGGCGCTACACCTACCTGAGCAGCGAACACGAGCTGGCGGTGGCGGTGGAGCTGCTGGAGAATTTCAACTCCTGAGGGCAGTGGGCGCCGGGGGCGTCGGGGAGCGACCCACTCCAGCCTTTCTCAAGGCGCGTCCTTCTCCCTCGCTCGCTACCGCTCGCTGGCCCCGCCGCTGTCTGTTTACGGGGCCTTCTTTTTCCGCGCCGCGAGTTCTTCGAGGTTCCATTCGGTCGGTACGCGCAGGCGGGCCTGGTCCTTGCGGTCGAAGAGCAGGTAACCCTGGTCCAGCCCATACTGGAAGAGGTCGCGGGTGGCTTCCACGTCCTTGCGGCAGTACTCCTCGATCAGGTCGAGCCGGCTCTCCTTGTACCACTGGAGGGCCTGCAGCCCGTCGGCGGTCTTGGCGCGGTTGAGGGTGGCGCGGATCAGGGCGTCGAGGCTGACCCGGTGTTTGAGCCGGCCGTAGACCTCCTGCAGGATATCGAGGGTGTTGAGCTGGCTGAAATCGAAGGGGCTGTACCCGGCCAGCACCCGGTAGTCGAAGCCGGCGATGTTGAAGCCCACCACCAGTTCGGCCCGGCGCAGATGCTCGACCAGGGCCTCGGCCTGGTCGGCGAAATAGCTCTGGCATTCCCCCAACCAGCTGTCCCACACCACGCCCACGGACATGCCCATCAGCTGGGCCTTGTCCCAGCCGCCCACCTCGGCGGCGCTGCGCATGGTCTCCAGGTCGAAGACCACCACGTGGGGGCCACGGGGTTTCTCGGGCTCAGCGGGCGGCGCTTCCTCCTCCTCCCAGCCGGCGAAGATGGGCGGTTCTTCCTCCACCGGCGAGTCGGGCCCGCTGCCTATGGGCAGTTGCTGGCGGCCGGTGAGCAGGTGCAGGAGATAGATGGCCCCGGCCTTGTCCAGGGGCACATTGCCCGCCCCGCAGGTGGGAAAGTGGATGCAGGAGGGACAGCCCCCTTCGCAGTCACATCCTTCAATCAGTTCGAGGGTCATTTCCAGCAGCCGGTCCAGCAGGGCGTAGCCCTTTTCGGCCAGGCCGATGCCGCCGGGGTGGTAGTCGTACACGAAGATGGCCCCCTTGCGCAACTGCGGGTGGAGCGGGTAGCAGATGCCGCCCACGTCCGTGCGGTTGCTCAGCGCCAGCAGCGGGAAGAGGGATTTCATGGCGTGCTCCACCGCGTGCATGGAGCCCATGTGGTGGAAGCCGCGCCGCCGCAACTCCTTCTTGAAGGGGGTCTCCAGCTCCAGCCAGAAACCGATGGTCTCGAAGTGTTCCACCGGCGCCTCCAATGGGTGCTGGGAGAGCACCACCTGGTCGCCCACCCGCACCTTCTCGAAACCCACCACCTGGGAACTCACCTTGAGCCGGCCCAGCTTGGCCAGGCAGTTGGCCAGGGGCCGGGAGCGCAATTCAGCCAGCACCTCGGTCTCCTTCTCGGTCTTGGGCCGGGTGTAGTACGCGGCCTCCACCTCCTCGGCGCAGATGTGCCGGCGCTGGGGATCGTGGCTGGTGATGAGGAATTGCTTGCCCCGGTGCAGGTAGATGGCCCCCGGATAACACTCGGAATAGAGTTGGCCGCCGCTGATGGTGCCGATGAGGGCGCGGCTCTCCTTTTCGTACAGGGTCCACGACTCGCCGATGCTGCGCAGGTTCACCAGGCGCTGGGGCTGCTTGCGGCCGGCGTGCCAGGAACCCCCCTCGGCGCTCTGCAGGAGGCCGCCCTCCGCCACGAGTTCGTCCACGGCCTCGCGCCAGTTGGGCATTTGGTACTCGGGCTCCTCGGCCATCAAGGGCAGTTCCTGGGCAGCGCAGGCCAGGTGGGCCTTGAGGATGTACTTGTTGCCCGGGTCCACCACCGCCTCTTCGAGGGCGCGGCCAAAGAATTGGGCCGGGTGTTTCATGAAGAACTGGACCAGGGCGTCCTGGCTGGCCAGGAGCAGCACCAGAGACTGGCGACCCGAGCGGCCCACCCGCCCGGCCCGCTGCCAGGTGTTGACCACCGAACCCGGATAACCCACCAAGATACACACGTCCAGGCCGCCGATGTCGATGCCCAGCTCCAGGGCCGAGGTGGAGACCACCCCCAGCAGATCGCCGCTGAAGAGGGCGGCCTCGATCTGGCGGCGCTCCTCGGGCAGGTACCCGGAGCGGTAGGAGCTGATGAGCTGCCGCAGGTCGCGGCGGCTCTGGGTGACCCAGCGGTAGATCAATTCGGTGATCAGCCGGGCGCGGGTGAAGACGATGGTGCGGAATTCGCGGGCCACGCTCAGTTGCAGCAGGCGGGCAGCCAGGGTGTTGGGGCTCTCGATGGGGTTGAGCAGCAGGAAATGGCGGGCCGCGGCCGGGGCCCCGCTTTCGGCGATGACCTGGAAAGGCCGGTTGAGCAGGTTGCGGGCCAACTCCTCGGGATTGCCGATGGTGGCCGAGCAGGTGATGTACACGGGTGTGCTGCCGTAGAAGGCGCAGAGCCGGTTGAGCCGGCGGAAGAGGTGCAGCACGTGGGTGCCGAAGATGCCGCTGTAGGTGTGCAGCTCGTCGATGACGACGTAGCGCAGCTTGGCGAAGAAGGCAGCCCACTGCTCGTGGAAGGCGAGGATGCCGGCGTGCAGCATGTCCGGGGTGGAGATCAAGAGCTGAGGCGGGGCGGCCTTGATCTTCTTGCGCTGGTAGTCGGGGGTGTCGCCGTCGTACACGGCGGCCCGCAACTGGCCGCCCAGTTTGTCGATGAGGGTCAGGGCCTCGTCGAGCTGGTCCTGCTCCAGGGCCTTGAGCGGAAAGAGGTACAGGGCGTGGCCATTGGGGTCCTCCAGCAGCGAGGCCAGCACCGCGGCGTTGTAGATCAGGGTCTTGCCGCTGGCCGTGGGGGTGCAGACCACCACGTGGCGGCCGGCCAGGATCTGGTTGATGCTCTCGGCCTGGTGGGAATAGAGCTGCTCGATGCCGGCGGCTCGCACCACCTGCTGTACCCGCGGGGGCAACTGCCCCTGGTCCTCGGCCAGGCGCTCGGGCCGGGGCGGGATGAGCTGGTGGTGGACGATGGCGTCGCCGATGACCCGGCTCTTGAGATAGTCCAGGTACTCGGCCAGGGGCTCGGGCGGTTCGGGAGTGAGAGGGTGGGTCAAAGCCGGCGCGCTCCTGGAGGCCGAAAGGGGGTTTTCTTAGAATAGAGGATCAGCGCGGGGATTTCAAGTGAGGCAAGGCACGCAATTGCCCGCCCCAGCGCGGCTGAGTAACTTACTTGCATCACCCCAGTTCATCCACAAACCCAGTGATGCCAGGCTCAAACAGAGGCGCAGCCCTTGCCCTGTGGATCATCGCCGCGGTCGCGCTGCTGATGGTCTTGCAGGGCTATTATGCCTATACCCATCACCAGCGCGAACAGGCGATGGTGGTGGGCACCAGCGCGGTGATCCTGCTGCTGGGGGGAACGGCGCTTTACCTGCTCTTGGCCTCCCGCCAGTTGCGCGCTGCCAATCAGGCGCTCGGGCAGGCTCAGAGTTATGCCCAGCACGTGGTGGAGAGCATCTCCAACGGCGTCATCTCCGTGGACCGTCAGGGCCGGCTGATCTCCATCAACGGGGTGGCCTGCGACCTGCTGGGGGTAAGCGCGGCGCAGGCAGGGGGGCGTTATTACTACGAACTGGTGGCCCAGGGGGACTGCCGTCTGGAGCCGACCATCGAGCGGGGGGAGCGGCTCCTGGAGAAGGAGATGAGTTGCGTTTCCCTCAGCGGCAAGAAGGTGGAGGTCAGCGTCAGCGCCTCCCAATTGCGCGACGGCGAGGGCGAGGCGCTGGGCGCGGTGATCGTGCTGCGCGACCTGCGGGAACTGCGCGACCTGGAGGATCAGCTCCAGCGCTCGGAGCGGTTGGCCAGCATGGGGAGGATGGTGGCCGGCGTGGCCCACGAGCTGCGCAATCCCCTCAGTTCGATCAGGGGTTTTGCCCGCTTTTTCCAGCGCAAGTACCGCGGCTCCACCGAGGACGGGGAGTACGCCGAGCTGCTGGTGCGGGAGGTGGACCGCCTCAACCGGGTGATCACCGACCTGCTGAGCTTTGCGCAACCGGCGCTGCCGCAGCGCGCCCCGGTGGACCTGGCCGAGGTGGTGGAGCACGCGCTCCTGCTGTGTCAGCCCGAGATCCAGGAGAAAGCCATCGCCCTGCACCGCGACCTGGAGGCTGGCCTGCCCAGGGTTCCGGTGGACCGGGACATGCTGGTCCAGGTGCTGGTCAACCTGATCCGCAACGGAGTGGAGGCCATGGACAAAGGAGGGGAGCTGGCACTGGGCATGCGCCGCATCGGGGAGCAGGTCGAGCTGAGCGTTGCCGACACCGGCAGTGGCATCGGGGACCAGGACCGGATGCGGGTCTTCGACCCTTTCTTCACCACCAAGCAGGGAGGGACCGGCCTGGGGCTGGCCATTGTCCACAGCATTGTCCAGGGCCACCGCGGCCAGATCCGCCTGGAGAGCCGTCCGGGAGCAGGGACCACCTTCCGCGTCGAACTGCCGCTCGAAGCCTGAGATGTCAAAGATCCTGATCGCCGACGACGATGCCTCCCACCGGGCCATGCTCCGCGCCACCCTGGCTGCCGAGGGGTACACCACCGCCGAGGCAGGGGACGGCGAGGAGGCGGTCCGCCAGGTCGAGGCCCAGGCCTTTGACCTGGTGTTGCTGGACCTGAGGATGCCCCGCCTTGACGGGGTGGAGGCCCTGCGGCGGATCAAATCTATCAACCCCTCCCTGCCGGTGCTGATCATGACCGCCTACGCCGCGGTGGACACCGCGGTGCAGACCCTCAAGATCGGGGCCTACGACTACCTGACCAAACCCCTGGACACCGACGAGTTGCTGCTGTCCATCTCCCGGACCCTGGAGCACTTCCACCTGAAGGCCGAGAACCAGGCCCTGCGGGAGCGGCTGGGAGAACAGGGCGGTTTTGGCCGCCTCATCGGGCAGAGCAAACCCATGCGCGCGCTGTTTGAGACCATGGCGCTGGTGGCGCCCACCGACGCCACGGTGCTGATCACCGGCGCCAGCGGCACCGGCAAGGGCCTGGTGGCCCAGGCCCTCCACCATGCCAGCCCGCGCCGGGAACACCCCTTGGTCACGGTCAACTGCGCGGCCATCCCCGCCGGCCTGCTGGAGAGCGAGTTGTTCGGCCACGAGCGGGGCGCCTTCACCGGGGCGGTCCAGCGGCACCTGGGCAAGTTCGAGCAGGCGGGCCAGGGCACCCTCTTCCTGGACGAGATCTGCGACATGCCCGCGGCGCTCCAGGCCAAGCTCCTGCTGGTGCTCCAGGAACGGCAGATCGAGCGGCTGGGGGGCGAGCGCTCCATCCCGGTGGATGTGCGGATCATCGCCGCCACCAACCAGGATTTGGACGAGGCAGTGCGGCGGGGGAATTTCCGGGAGGATCTCTATTTCCGCCTTTCCGTGGTCCCGCTGCAGTTGCCCTCCCTGCAAGAGCGGCGGGAGGACGTCCCCCTGTTGGCCGACCACTTCCTGCGCCTGTACGCCGAGAAGCACCAGCGGCCTCTGCGAGGGTTCGCGCCGCGCGCCATGAGCCTGCTGGTCCATTACGACTGGCCGGGAAACGTGCGGGAACTGGAGCACGCCGTCGAGCGGGCGGTGATCCTGTGCCCGGCAGAGTACCTGGACGTGGACTGCCTGCCGCGGCCAGTGCAGAACTGCTGGCCGGCGCCCTCCCAGCGAGGGGAGAGCGGGGTCCAGGCAGGGCATTCCCTCGGGGAGGTGGAGAGGGAACTGATCCTCAAGACCCTGGAGAAGACGGGGGGCAACCGCACCGAGGCGGCCAGGATCCTGGGCATCTCCCGCCAGACCCTGCAGACCCGGCTCAGAGAGTATGGCTTGATCTAGTCAAAAATCTGGACGCCGTCCTGGTCCGGTGTAAAAAATTTGAACACCCAACACCCGGTCGCGCTGCGCGGAAATCGCGCCGCGCGATTTTTGTTTCTGCTTCGCCGGCAAGGAGATGGACCGCGAGCCAGGGCCCGGCGGCGGAGCCTGGCACACTGCTTGCAAGCACAGGTGCGAGGCGATCCACAACCCCTTAGCGAGGAGCACTATATGAAAACAAGAAACCGCTTATTGCTCTCCCTGCTGCTGGTCGGTGCGGCCTGCACCGCAGTGGTGGCCCAGCCCGGCAACTTCGCCACCAGCCTGCACGCCACCCGGCCCGGAAAGAACTACTGGTACGGCCAGGCCAAGGGCGGTTTCGAGGCCCTGACCGGGGTTGGCATCGGAGAACTGGGCTGCACCAGTTGCCACGGACCCACGGATGCCAACGGCGCGGCGTACAGCGAGCCCTACCAGGCCAGTTGCAGCGACTGCCACGCCTCTGCCGACTTCGCCAATGTCCAGGAGTCGCAGTGCTACGGCTGCCACTCCCGCCAGGCCACCGAGGCCACCAAGCTGGGATACACCGACGTGCACCGCAGCGCAGGGATGCAGTGCTGGGACTGCCATAACACCCAGGACCTGCACGGGGACGGCACCCAGTACAGCTCGATGCTGGAGCCAGGGGCGATGAAGGTCGACTGCGAAAACTGCCATGCCCCCTCCAGCCTGCCGGCGGAACACGCCGACTACAATCCCCACGGTGGCAAGCTCCACTGCACCGCCTGCCACGGCAAGAGCGTGGTGAGTTGCTACAACTGCCACTTCGAGAGCCAGGTGGAGGCCCACGTCAAGCGGGCCAAGCAACCCATCCACGACTTCGTGCTCCTGGTCAACCGGATTAAGGACAACAAGGTGCACCCGGCTTCCTTCCAGTCCCTCAGCTACGAGGGCAAAGGGTTTGTGGCCTTTGGCCCCTATACCCCGCACACCATCACCAGCGAGGGGCGGGTCTGCGCCGACTGCCACGTCAACTTTGGGGGCCAGAACGCGGCGATCAGCGAGTACAACGAGACTGGCCAGATCCGCTTTGCCTGGTTGAACGAGGACGGCAGCCTGGGCTGGCTCCACGGGATCGTGCCCATGCCCGAGGACTACCAGCGGACCTTCAGGATGGAATTCATCACCTTCAACGGCGATCCCTCCACCCCTGCCGGCCAGGACAACAACAACTGGTCCTCCCTCGGCAAGGACACCTGGGACGGCTCGCAGATGTTCTTCGCCACCCCCCTGACCCGGGCCCAGATGGAAAAGCTGGGGTTCGCGGAGGAGCCTACGGCCGTGGAGGCTGAGGCTGCGGCCCTGCCGACAGTTTCCGCCCTGCAGCAGAACTACCCCAACCCCTTCAACGGTTCCACCGCCATCCCCTACCGGCTCGCCGGGACCGGGGCGGTCCGCCTGGAGATCTTCGACCTGAGCGGCCAGCGGGTGAATACCCTGGTGGACGCGGTCCAGGGAGCGGGTGAGTACCAGGTCTGGTGGGACGGCGCCGATGCCCAGGGCCGGCCCGTGGCCACCGGGGCGTACCTGGTCCGGATGCAGGCGGGCCAGGCCGCACAGGTGCGCAAGGTGATCTTCGCCAAGTAGCCTGGGGTCCCCTCGCACAGGGCCTGTCCTGCGGCGCAGGGCAGGCCTTTCTTTATAGCTACTTCGGCGAGCAGGTTTTCGGGTGCGCGCCGATCTGACCGGGGGCGATGGCATTGACGGTGACCCCCAAAGGGGCCAAATTGCGAGCCGGGTTTTCGCGAGGGTGAAGATTCCGCTTTTTGAAAAGGTCGATGCTCCTCGGAGCCTGCCAGAGCAGCTATCCATGAAGACCTGTCATCAGGTGTTCTTCGCAGATGCCCGGAACCTGGACCAGCTCGCGGACAGGTCAGTGGATCTGGTTGTCACCTCCCCGCCCTACCCCATGATCGAGATGTGGGACGGCGCCTTTGCCCTGATGAATCCCCGAGTTGAGGGTGCTCTAGCCGATAATGATGGCGCTGGTGCTTTTGAATTGATACATCTGGAATTGGACAAGATATGGCGCGAGTGTTTTCGCGTACTGCGGCCCGGCGGCATCGCCTGTATCAATATCGGCGACGCGGTGCGCACGGTCGCAGGGAACTTCCAGATGTACTCCAATCACGCCCGCATTATCCAGGCTATGAGCGCCATCGGGTTTGTGCAATTGCCCGACATTCTCTGGCGCAAGCCCACCAATGCCCCGAACAAGTTCATGGGCTCGGGGATGCTGCCGGCAGGTGCGTACGTCACCTACGAGCACGAATACATCCTGATCTTCCGCAAAGGAGGCCGGCGGGCGTTCAGGACCCCGGAAGAACAGCGCATCCGAAGAGAGAGTGCCTTCTTCTGGGAGGAACGGAACCTCTGGTTCTCCGACCTGTGGATGGATCTGAAGGGCACCGGGCAGGAACTTGCAGATCGTTCCAGCCGGGAGCGCAGCGCTGCCTACCCCTTCGAATTGGCGTACCGGCTCATCTGTATGCACTCGGTTTATGGGGATGTGGTGCTCGACCCCTTCCTGGGCACTGGGACCACGATGGCCGCCGCTTTGGCCAGTGGCCGGAACAGCGTCGGCATCGAATTAGATGAAGGATTGGGAAGAGCGGCACGGGATGTGGTGAAGGAGGCAGTAGCCGTGGGCCGGCAGCGGGCCTCAGCCCGCCTCGCCGCGCATCGGGCATTCATCGAATCGAGGCGCGAAGCTGGAAAAGGGATAAAGCACCATAGTTCTACCTATGCCTTTCCGGTGGTTACCTCACAGGAAATCGACCTGGTGATCTATGCGCCTAAATGCCTGGAGGAGGTTGTTCCCGGGAAGTTCGAAGCAGAGCATGAGGTTGTTCCTGTAGGCTCCATTGGCTAGTTTGACCGTGGATGTTCCACAACCCGAGGAAAGGCCCATGCCCCCGCGCCAAACTGGTTCCTTTCGCACCGCCCGCCAGAGTGACTACGCCCGGGCCCTGTACATCGGCACTGGCTCGCAGCCCCTCGACGTACTGAACCGGCCCAAGATCGGCATCGTCTCCTCGGCCGACGACTCCACCGCCGGCCACGTGCACCTCCACCAACTGGCCCGCATCGTCAAGGAAGCGGTGTACGAGGCCGGTGCCGAGGGGTACATCACCAATATCCCCGCCGGCTGCGACGGCATCGCCCAGGGCGAGGGCATGCACTGGTCCCTGCTCAGCCGCGACCTGGGGGCTGGGGCCGTGGAGGCCAAGGTGCAGATGCACCAGTTCGACGCCCTGGTCTGCATCTCCTCCTGCGACAAGATCACCCCGGCCATGCTGATGGCGGTGGCCCGGGTCGATGTGCCGGCGGTCTTTGTCACCGGCGGGCTGATGGGCACCTATACCACTGACAAGATCCCCGGCCGCGCGGCCCTGGGCACCAGCGACATCAAGGAGGCCCACGGCATGCACCTGGCCGGCAAACTGGCCGACGCCGAGTACGAGGAGATCGTCGAGCACACCTGCGCCACGCCGGGGGGCTGCAACATGATGGGCACCGCCACCACCATGGCCCTGGTCTGCGAGGTGCTGGGACTCTCCCTGCCGGGCAACGGCACGGTCCTGGCCATGGCTCCGGGCAAAAAGGGCGAACTGAGCCCTGAGCTGTCGCGTATCGGATGGGAGGCTGGTCAATTGGCCGTGCGCCGCTGCGCCGACTACTGGCTGCGCGGGGATCGGACTGCCCTGCCCTCGGTGCTGCTGGGCCGCGCGGCTTTTGAGCACGCGGTGCGCGCGGTGCTGGCGGTGGGCGGTTCCACCAACGCGGCATTACACCTGCCGGCCATCGCCGCGCAGTTGGGCATCGATTTGTCGGTGGAGGATTTCGACCAGCTTTCCCGCACCACTCCCCTGCTGGGGCGCTTCCGCCCGGCCTCGGTGTACTTCCCCACCGACCTGGGCCTGGCCGGGGGGATCTGGGCGGTGATGAAGGAGTTAGGAACGGGTGGGCTGGTGCAGCGGGAGGCGCTCACCATCAGCGGCAAGAGCGCCGGGCAGTTGATGGACGAGGCGCAGAATCTCAATCCCCAGATCATCGCGCCTTTCGCCAAACCCCTTCATCCCGAGGGGGGGATGCGGGTGCTGCGCGGCAACCTGGGCCGGGCCCTGGCCAAGGTCAGTGCGGTGGAGAGCGCCATGTGGCGACACCGGGGGCCGGCCAGGGTTTTCCCCTGCGAGGAAGAGGCCCGGGACGCGCTGGAGGCCGGCCGTATCAAACCAGGGGACGTGGTGGTGGTCAATTACGAGGGGCCGGCGGGCGGTCCGGGGATGCGGGAGCTGTCGCTGCTGGCGGCCACAGCCCACGGCATGGGGCTGGGCAACTCGGTCAGCTTTGTCACGGACGGGCGCTACTCGGGCGCTACGCGCGGGCCCTGCATCGGCCACGTGGACCCCGAGGCAGCCCGGGGCGGACCCATCGGGCTGGTGGCCGAGGGCGACGAGATCGACATCGATCTCCACGAGCGGCGGCTAAATCTGTTGATGGGGGGTGTGCCGGCGGACGAGGGATTTTTCGCGGCGCGACGGCAGAGCGGGAAGTTCAGAGGGCCACAGCGGGAGTACGGACCGCTGCTGCGTTTCTACAGCCAGAGCGTGGGCCCGACCTCGACCGGGGCGGTGATGGGGGCTGGGGGTGAGGCGTCAAAGTAGCTTCAATACAGATGAGTTTCTCCTGTCTGATGAACCTTTTCGCGCGGGATGCGCAGAGCGCTAAACTATGAGCACTACGTCGTACTGGTTTTCCCCAGCGCCCAGTAAGCTCGATTCCTCTCGGCTCTCGCTCGACTTCGGTCTGAGAGCAGCAGATTTGTTCTTTCGCGAATTGGTTGTCCCCGAGATAGGGAGGATCTGGTTCGTGAGACAGTTGTCGTGGCCTTTGGCTGCGCTCGCTTTGCACGAGGAGTTGAGGAGGCAAGGCGCCAACTCTCCGAAGTCTACCGCCATTTGCCACGGCATCGAGTCACTTGCCTGCAAGCTCGAGTTCTTTGCCCACCCGGAAAGCCCTTCGGACCGAATCCTCGGGAGCCGAGCGTTCCGCCGTGACAAAACCGAGGCTGTCTGGAATTTCAGCCAGTTATCTCAACCTCATTATGTCCGGAACACGCATCGGCAGGCGGCGACCCGAGCCCTTCGTAGCGCTGGAGGTCTTGGTTTCGCGGCCGGAACCAGATTTGACCTTCTGGAGCTTGAGCCAGTTGGCCGAGCTCTTGCCGATGCGTTTCTCGAGCAGCGGGTCGGCAGGGGAGGGGGTAGTTTGCGGCGTTGGCTCACAGATTGGCTCCAAGGTGGGCAAGATCCTCATCGGCAGCCCGATTCGTTGCTCAAAGCACTTTCGCCCACGTATTCCACTCCTGAAGAAAAGGATCTTGTTCGCTCACGGCTTCTTGGTACATCCTCTGAGGCATGTGAAAAACGTAAAAAACTCGCCCATGTACTTAATTCTGCTGAATTTCCGGATATTGAGAAATTCGTAGTGCCAAATCTGAAATCAGAAGGACACGGCCAACAAGCTGATGAAATTGTTGCTGCGCGTGCATTCGGGGCTATACTCGACCGTGCGCGCGATGCGACTATAGCGCTTACTCAGGCAGTGGAACCCGAACGCGGCGGAGCTCTCATCACCCAACTCACGCGCTGCGCATCGTTGCGGAAGGCGCTGGGCCGGCTTAGGGTTGCGGCGGAAAGCTTCAGGTCGAAGGCGGGTGCAGCCAAGATCCATGAGAGCACGAGCGAAGCATTTGGCGACGCACTCACCGCAGCCCACAACGACGCCGAGGCTATTAGCTTGTTGGTTGGGCGAGTCGGTGAGCTGCTGGCGCTTGCGGATGGTTCCGTCATTCGCGGCGCGCTTTTCCGGGTGGTGGATGCTTCTGAATCACTAGAAGAATTTGAAGAAGGGGTGACGACCATTGAGCCTGATTATACGGGCCGGACGTTCCGCATCGCCAACTTCCACACGCTTCTCCGTGATGTCGCCCAGCGAGGTGGGAAGTGAACGGTGCTGAAACGCTTCTCGAGATCTTTGATCCCCCCGAGGGAATGGTTGGCCAGAGCGCAGCCCTCGTAGCAATGACCGGTACAGAGGATTTCCTAGAAGCTGCCATGCAGCGCTTCACTGGTTTGCGTCCCCGGCAGCGCTCAGAACTTGGTACGGTTGTGGCGTACCTGATGCTCGACGGTCATGCGTCCAGATCAAGACAGAACGTGCTCCCACCAGGACGTGTGCCGGGCCTCCATGAACTGCAACCTCGTGCCTCGGACCCGGGCTCATTGCTACACGCAAAACTTGCTCTTCTCTCTTTTGCCACGAACCGCACAGCTGGACCGGCGCACTTGCGGCTTGCGGTACTTACTGCGAACTACACGTATACCTCTGCCAGGAAACAACTTGAACTCGTCTGGACCGTTGATGTCCCGCTGGATGCCGCAGCACCGGCGGAGGATCGCGCTGATGTCGCCGCGGCCGGTGCCTTCATCGCCCAACTGATCGACCAACGGTTTTACGACGACGAGAAGACTCTCCCAATCAAACAACGCCGGCTTATGGCTCGGTTGGACGCCCTGCGCGAGGCTGCAAAGAGTGTGGCACCCTCCAATAGAAGGCCACGTTTCATCCATTCCCTAGGGCAACCCTTGTACGAGCAGATCCGTCAGAGGCTACGGAAATCCATCCATTCGCCGAGAAACCTGCTTCTCTGCGGATCTGGTTTCTATGAAGCACCGGCTGAAAGGGCGGGGAAACCTTCCATACTCACCAAACTAGAAGAACTCGATGTTTTCACGGCAAAGGTGCAACGAGTTGTGCTTGTCGAACCGAGCGAGGCCGGCGCAGTTGCTTCCTGGGCAGTGAAGGGTGATACGGATGGGTGGATGATCGCTCAACCCTCAGATGCGTTGGGGTTCCACCGTCGCCTGCATGCAAAGTTCATCTATGTGGGGTACCTGCGCGACGATTATGCCAGCAAAGGCTGGTTGTATCTTGGTTCGGGCAATCTTTCCCGCCGGGGCTTGCTCACGTCGGGGGCGATGAAGACGGGAAATATCGAGTGCGGTATCGTCATGTCCGTTGAAGAGCGGTTCGATGCCGGGCAACTTGAACGCTGCTTGTTCTGGAACCCCGAGGCCGAGGAGATCGACACCGACGAATGGCACATGGGGCAAGTTGGTGACGCACCAGAGGCCCCAGTCCTCCTCATAGCTCCCCCTATCTTGGCAGCATCCATCGAGACCCAGCCAGCTATGTTTTTGTGCTTATTCTGGCGCGCGGACATTCCAAAGAACGCTACAGTCAGTATCAACTGGGCGGGTCACGGGTGGCAGTCTGTCGCTCTTGAGCTGGGCAGGATTCCACTCGAAGGTAGTGACGACCCAAGCGTGCTTCGCGTTAGGGATGATGCTACCGAAACAGATTTTGTGAAACAGGCTCAGCAGAAAGAAGACTGGGCTGAATTAGAGCCACTTCCTGACAAGCCAGAGTGGGTGCTCCTCTCGCATGGCTTCCGTGCTCCCCAAGTGCGCCAAGGCAGGAGTCCTGCCGAATGGCGAGTTGCACTGCCGTCTTATGTACGCGCTGAACTGTCGGCAGCCTCTCGCAGAAATGACGCTCGCACCAGGATTGGTAAACTGCTGGATGATCCCAACAAAATCATTCAGCAAATCGCGGGGAGGATCTCTGAGTGCCTCAGTGGTCGTGACCGTCAGCAGTGGCGAAAACAGATTGACGCTCTACTACCAGTCTATCGTAGGGGTGGCAACAACAGATTGCTCATTCAGGCACTCCAAGAGGAGAGCGGGCGGCAACTGGTGGAGGGGTTGCTCGGATTGTGGTTGGGTGAGTTTGATCTCATCGTAATTGACGAGGCACACAAAAGTCGGGAAAGTGCAACCGGAGATGGTACTGATTCTAAAGGTGGGCCCACAAAAGTCCTCCCTCGACTGCTCGATTCCATCTTGAGGAAGGCGGCGAATGGGCGGCGACTCTGTCTGACTGCCACGCCGATGGAGTTGGAGTTGTCTCAGTGGCTCGATTTGCTCAAGCGTGCGGGCTGTGGAGTTGATCCCGCACGAAGCAAAGAAGTGGTTCAGTGCCTGCACGATGCTGCAAGAAGCGCGCGCGTTGCGCCCGACGAGGATGCTCGGCTCATGGAACTTTGCGACGCAGCAGATGACTTCACCCACACACTCTCTTCGTATGTCACGAGACGTCGGCGCGATGATGATCCGCTTATCCAGAAGTTCAGGCTCGGTACGGGAATCACTGATGGACGTCCGCATCCTCACAGAAGAGTCGAGAAAATAAACATCCCTTGGTCAGAGGCCGTGGGTTCGGGCTCGGCTTGGTTGGAGGTGTTGTTTGCAGCCGAATCTATGAGTCAAAGCGCTCGCGGCCTATCGCGAGCGGACACCGATGGCTGGCCTAGTGCTGTGCGGGATGCCTATACCAAGCTCTCCGCAGGCCATGTGAGTGTCGATCTCATGGAGACTAACGAGGTGATCCGTGTTCCTAATCCCGGCGTCGTCGATGAACACACACGGGGGAAGATTGTACGCGTTGCCTATTGGTATCGCCGCCTCCGCGGTGCTCGCCAGAGGGTCGTCGAGGGTGCCGAACAACTCCCGGACGTCAAATTCGACCCCGACAGCGAACACCCTCGTATCATCGCTGCTGTGAAAGAGATAGAGCAGTGGACATCCCAGCGCGAGAAGGTTCTGGTCTTCGGCGTGTACTTGAGGCCGCTTGGCCTCCTCCGAGATGTGCTCAATATTCGTCATGCGCTCCGTGCAGCCGATGCTGGTCGACCGGTCGCTCACACATTACACACGGACCCTGAATTGCGGGGCATCGCTGCTAGACAGATGGGCCATTTACAGGAGAAGGGGGAATTGGTTGGCCGGCTTGCAGACACGAATTTCACCGGGATGCTGCAAGCGTTGCAGGGCAGTCACAAGGGCTATCAGCGGCTCCGTCGACAGGTTCGAGAAAGTGCCAAGAAGCCTAGGCATCAGAGCAGTCCATACATGATCGAATAGAGGAATTGGCGACAGACTTTCTCGAGAGCCACCTTCGTCCGCTTCTCAGCGAGCCCAACGAGGACGATGCAGTAGAAGAGGAACAGGCACAGCTTCGCCAGGAATCCCTGCTTCGCGTGTTCCGGGAAGATCACGATGGGCGCCAAAGCATGCATGCCCGATTCCTCCAAGGGGCGACGCCAAGGTTTTTGTCCGAAATGAATTGGTATGAAGGAAAAGGTGGGAATGAAACCTCTGAATTGAGGGCGACTCTTGTGTATTTAATGGAGTTTAAGGAGCTTTCTGAGAAGAAACGGGAGGATTTATACGCAATTGTGTATGAATAAGTGACTTTCACGAAATGTGAGGTGTTGCCATGTCTTTCGTCGAAACCCGTTATGAACACGTCGTCCTCGATGAGAACAGTATCCCAACCATTTCCGGGACGACCATGAAGGTGATCGAACTTGTCGCCGAAAGGCTCGCCTATGGCTGGAGCCCAGAAGAATTACA
The DNA here is from genome assembly GCA_016187725.1 of Candidatus Latescibacterota bacterium. Classification (GTDB taxonomy): domain Bacteria; phylum Latescibacterota; class UBA2968; order UBA8231; family UBA8231; genus SICG01. The sequence continues at coordinate 10,396 of JACPJE010000055.1, read as the reverse complement.
CTTCCAACACCCCTACTTGTCCCTGGGGCAGATACACTCTGCTCTGGCCTACTACTGGGATCACCAGGAAGAACTGGAACAGAATCTGGAGCAACGGTTAAAGTACGTGGACCAAATGCAGGGCTCGCAGCCTTCGCCTCTTGCGGCTCGTCTGAGGTCTCAAGGGCTGCGCTGATGGCTGTTGCTCTGTACATGGACCACCATGTGCCGCGCGCCATCACGATTGGACTGCGCTTGAGGGGGATAGACGTGGTCACTGCTTTTGAAAATGGTGCAAGCCGTATGGAGGATCCAGAGTTGTTGGATCGGGCCGGCGCCTTGGGGCGCGTGCTCTTCTCGCAGGACGATGACTTGCTGGTCGAAGCGGCCAGCAGGCAAGAGCAGAAACGCGCCTTTTCCGGCCTGATCTATGCCCATCCGCTGCGCATCTCTATCGGCACCTGTATCCGCGATCTGGAACTGATCGCCAAGGCCGGAGAACCAGAGGACTTGATCGACAGGGTACAGTTTCTTCCACTTTGAGATGCTCTCCTAGATCCTCGGCAAGGAGGCGGCGTTCTGGCTGCAGATGGAGCCATGACGTATAACGAAGGCTGCAAGTACCGCGAGCGGCTCGGTCCAGACGCCGAGGGGCAGACCTTGCTGGGTTATCTCAGCCGGCGCTATCCCCATTCCTCCCCCGAAGAGTGGACGGCGCGGATCACCGCCGGGTTGGTGCGCCTCGACGAGCGGGCCGGACATGCCGAAAGCGCCTTGCGCCGGGGGAGCGAGCTGGTCTGGGACCGCCCGCCCTGGGTTGAGCCGGAGGCTCCCAGGTCTTTTGCGGTGCTCTACGAGGACGAAGACCTGCTCGCCGTGGCCAAACCAGCGGGACTGCCGACGCTTCCCGGTGCCAATTTTCTGCAAGGGACGCTGCTGTATCAGGTGCAGGCCTATGCGCCTGACGCGGCCCCGGTACACCGTTTGGGGCGGTGGACCTCGGGTGTGGTGCTCTGCGCCCGCAACCACCCTGCCCGGATCGCCCTGATGCGGCAGTGGTCAAAAAAAGCAATCGGCAAACGCTACCGGGCCCTGGCCAGCGGACTCCCCCAATGGGATGAGCTGGAGATTGCCGCCCCCATCGGGCCAGTGCCCCACTCCCTGCTGGGCGAACTCCATGCCGCCAGCCCGGGGGGCAAGCCCGCTTTATCCCAGGTGAGGGTTCTCGAAGGCCGCGCAGATTCCTTCCTCTGCGATGTGCGCATCGAGACGGGCCGGCCGCACCAGATCCGCATCCATCTGGCCGCGGCAGGACACCCGCTGGTGGGCGACCCGCTCTATGGAGTGGGAGGGCTGCCCGCACCAGATTCGCAAGCAGTACCCGGCGATCCCGGCTATTACCTGCATGCTGCCGAGTTGCGTTTCCGCCATCCCCGCACTGGGCACGAGGTGGTCATCGAATGTGCGCCACCTCCGCGCTTGCGGCTTTCGACAACTGCGCGTCAATAGGCGCTTACTTCCTCCCCCTCAGCAGCGGGGACATGGAGCTGCTCGATTGCCTGTCCTGCTTTTCTTTTTGCTGTTTCTCTTTTTTCAGGATCTGCTGTTTGCGCCGCTTGTCCTTGTCCTTCTTGCCAGTGTCTCCCACTGGAGACCTCCTTTTGGTGTCATCCCTCAATGCGAAGGATGCCCTGCGTCCACTGCTCAACCTCTCGATACAGCCCCAATATACGCTATATTTGTATTCCCAAGGAGATTATTAAACCATGATGACCGAGATCGAAGCCAACGCCCCCTTCATCCACCCGCCCGAATGGGCGGTGCTGGAGCGCAGCCTGATCGCCCTGATGAACCAGTCCGCTGCCCCACTGCTGGAGAAGTACGTGCGCCCGGACGGGACCATCCTGTGGCCCACCACCGAGGATTTTTCCAGCATCGACGGCCTGGACGACGCGTACGAGAGTTTCCACAACTGGCCGCTCTTTTACCTGTTGGGAGGGGATGCCAGTTTTCTGGAGCACACCCACCGGGAGTGGGAGGCCATCACCCGGCAGTTCGCCGGGTACGACTCGGGCCACGGCCACCCCATGGTGGTCAAGGAGTACGAGCAGGGGTACGACTGGATGCACCAGGGCGAGGGGTACGTCTTCTTCTACCTGCTCTGCCTGGCTGACCCGCAGCACCAGCGCAACGCCGAGCGGGCCCGCCGGTACGCCGGCTTCTTCCTGGGCCATGACCCGGCGGCGCCCAACTATGACCCCGATAAGAGACTCATCCGTTCTCCGCACAACGGCAGCATGGGGCCGGCCTGGCGCAATTTCGACAAGTATTACACCCGCTACGCGTACTCCGGTTGGAAGCCCTGGCCTCTGCCCTACCTGGACATCCCCGGCATCCAGACGGTCGAGGATCTGCGCGACCCGGCCAATGAGTTGAAAATGGGCGCGGCTCTGGTGGCGCGCATGGCGCGCGGGGACGCGGCAGTGAACCTGGCGGCCACCAGCCTGGTGGCCAACGCGTACCTGGCCGGCGGCGGGGAGGAACACCGGGTCTGGGTGTGCGAGTACCTGGAAGCCTGGATGGAGCGGGCCCGCCAGAACGGCGGCCTGCTGCCCGACAACGTGGGGCTGTCCGGTCGGATCGGCGAGTGTATGGAGGGCAAGTGGTACGGGGGGTACTATGGCTGGACCTGGCCCCACGGCTGGCACACCCTGGGAGAGGCTCCGTTGAGCGCGGTGGAGAACGCGGCCCTGCTGTGGCGCGACCGGAGCTATTTCGATTTCTACCGCGGTCAGCTCGACCGGCTCATCGAGCAGGGGCGAATGGAGAATGGCACCCTGCAGGTGCCCCATTTCTACAACGACCGCGGGTGGGAGGGGTACGCCCCGCTCTCGGCCCGGTACCTGGCCCACCTGTGGACCCTGAGTATGGCCGAGGAGGACCTGGAGCGCATCCGCCGCACCCGCGACCACCAGAGCCGCGACTACCAGCGGGTGATCCCGCTCTTCACCAAACACAGCGGCGGGCACGAGGCCCCCTGGCTGGCGTACCTGATGGGGGAATATCCCGAGTACCCGGCGGAGATCCTGCGCCACAACCACGCCCAGGTGTACCAACGCCTGGCCTTCATGCGCGACGACACCCAGGATCCTTCCACCTTTGGCGACTGGTACCTGCAGGTGCGCAACCCCATCACGGTGGAAGGATTGGTGCAGTTGACCATGGGCGGGCCGCTCTTCAACTACAACGGTGGCCTGCTGATGGTGCGGCTGCGCTACTTTGACGCCCAGGCCCGGCGCCCGGGCCTGCCCCCGGAGGTGGCGGCCTTGGTGGAGAAGCTGGAGGACCGGCGGGCGGTGGTACACCTGGTCAACCTGAGCGCCGGCCAGGAGCGGCAGGTGGTGGTGCAGGGCGGGGCCTTTGGCGAGCACCGCTTCACGCAGGTGAAGTACCGGACCCGGGACCGCGTCGGGGATCTGAGCCCGCATTGGACGGATACCCAGTACCGCGAGCGGGTGGAGGCGGCGCTGGAGGAACGGGTGGTGGAGGTGAACGCCAAACACTTCTGCGTGCGCCTGGCCCCGGGCACCGGGGTGACCTTGGAGCTGGGCATGGAGCGCTTCGCCAACGATCCCAGCTACGCGCTGCCGTGGTAGGGGGCACCAGCGGGTTGCGTCGGTGGCAACGCCCCATACGTTGGGGCGTTGCATGCCATTTCAGCCTTTCCCAAGGCGCGTCCCGCCGCACCCCAACGTATGGGGTGCGGCGCAAAAAGCGCTGCCCTCCCCCAAGACCCAACCCCCGCAACGCCCCATACGTTGGGGCGTTGCGCCTCGCGCGCTCTGGCTCCGCTACCCGACCCCCGACCACGCGGACTTCCCTACCCGGCCACCCCCCGGGAAAGGCTTTCAGGGTCATCTCCCCGCCGCGGTGCGGAGCTGGTCCTGATCTGTGTGGCTGCTGGTTTGCTATCAGACCTTCACCCCCGCCTCTTCGGCGGTTTTCCGGACCTGGGACCAGACCCCTTCTTCGAGGGGGATGCCCTCGCGACGGCGCGCTTCCATTAGCTCGAATTCGCGCTGGCCCGGCATCAGTATTCCTTTGCTCCCCTGCACTGGCGCCGAGGATCTTACATAGTCGATCAGCCCTCCTAACTCGGCGCGGAAGCGGTCGGCGGTCATGAAGCGCTCCACGTCGATGGCCAGGATCCATACATTGTTGCCGTTGGCCTCCAGCCCTTCCTCCATCCAGGCCGGCACCCCCAGCAGGGCGCTGAGGATCTGGGCCATCAGCCCCAGGCCGAAACCCTTGTACCCTTGGGGCCCGCCGAAGGGCAGGATGGCGCCCAGCGCTTTTCTCGCCGGGGCGTAGAGGTCGTTGGGATCGAGGGTAGGTCTGCCTTCCTTGTCCACCAGCGAGTCGGGGGGCAGGGGCTGCTCAGTGTCGCGGTAGAAGCGCACCCGGCCTTCGGGCAGGGCCGAGGTGGCGAAGTCCATGGAGATGGGGATCTTGCCGGTGGGCGCGGCAAAGGCCAGGGGGTTGGTGCCCAGCCGGCCCTCGCGCCCGCCGAAGGGAGCCACCCAGTGGCCCTCGCCGGCGGTGCTGCAGGCAGCCAGGGCCACACAGCCTTTGGCGGCGGCCTGTTCGGTGTACGCGCCCACCCGGCCCACGTGGCGGCAGCGGCGCAGGCTGGCGCAGGCCAGCCCCAGGGTCCTGGCCCGCTCCACGGCCAGCTCGGCGGTGCGGGTGGCCCCCACCTGGCCGAAGTTCCACTGGGCGTCTACCAGCATGGCGGTGGGGGTCTGCTCGGCGACGCGCAATTCGGCGCCGGGGACGATGGTGCCCTGGCGGATGTCGCCCACGTACTGGGGCACCCGCAGGGTGCCGTGGGAGTGCAGGCCCATCAGGTCGGCCTCCACCAGCAGGCGGGCCACGGTGCGGGCGTCAGCGGGTGGGGTGCCGTGGTGCTGGAAGATCGCGGCGGTCAGATCTTCGAGGTATTCGGCTTTGACGATGTGGGCCATGCCCGATGTCTCCTCTTTGGTTGCGGTAGTTGTGCCGCCTTGGGGGCAACGCCACATACGTTGTGGCGTTGCATGCCATTCCGGGTTTTCCCCAGGCCATCGGGCCGGGAATGCCCTTCCGGTATCTCCCCAGGCGCGTCCTTCACCCTCGCTCGCTCTGGCTCCGCTACCCGGCCCTGCTACCACGCGGACTTCCCAGCCCGACCGCCCCCCGGGAGATACCTTCAAGGCACTCCCGACCCTCGGTTGTCGCTCTGATCAGTCCAGGGGGAATTCCGCGTCCAGCACTACCGGCCGTTGTTGGGCGATGGAGCGCTTGAGGCCGGCCTCCACCTGCAGTTCGAGCAGGCCAAAGCGCCCGGGTACCGGAGGCGGCTGGTTGGTGCGGATGGAGTCGAGATACGCGGCCAGGGATTTCTCGAAGGATTGGTTGTACTGGTCCCAGCGCGAGCGGTGGCGGGGGATGCCGTAGCGTTCTACTTCGCCACGTGCGTCCATGATCTCCAGATCGCCGTCCAGGTCCTGCAGGCGGATGTGGCCGCGCTCAAAGTTGAGAGATAATTCAAAGAGCGGGAATTCCCAGGCCAGGGCCGCGGTGCCGATCAGGGTGCCGGCAGCGTCGCCTTTGGTGCGGAAGGCAGCGGCCACGTCTTCGACCTTCATGCTCTTGCCCTCGCGTATGGACTTACTGCTCAGGGCGCTGATCTGGGCGATGGGGCCGGCGAAGAAGTGGATCAGGTCGATGGCATGGCTCCAGCAGGCGTAGTGCACCAGGCCGGTGACTTCGAGGACCTGGCCGAAATCCCGTTCGGCGGCCACCCGCCTGGCGAGCTGCGAGTGGTCGAAGAAGCGGTAGTTGAAGACCATCGCCGTCTCGCAATGGATGGCCTTGGCCCGGCGCAGGATATCCCGCCCGTCGGCGAAGTCCTGCTCGTCCACCTGTTCCTGGCCGCGGCGGGCGACCAGAGGCTTTTCAAAGAAGATTCGGCGGGGAGTGTGTTCGAGCAGGGCGAGGGCCGCCTCCAGGCGCTGGGTCTCGCGGGTGAGGACCAGGGCGGTGTCCGGGGCCCAGTCCATCAGTTCGGCCACCGAGGCGAAGGTCTGACCGCCGAACTGGTCGGCGCAGGTCTGGGCCTTGGCGGCGGTGCGGCTGTAGTAACCCAGGGAGACCTCGGCGTCGCGGGACAGGAAGGGCAGATAGTTCTTCTGGGCCACGTTGCCGGTGCCCACCACGGCCACCTTGAGTTTGCTCACGCGGGATTCCTCTCTTTGATGAAGCGCTCCACCTCGGCGCGCTTCGGGATGGTCTCCTGGCCGCCCCGGCGGCTGGCCTTGAGGGCAGCGGTGGCTGAGGCCAGCCGCAGGCAGGCGTCCAGGTCCAAGCCCTGGGCCAGGCCAGCGGCGTACGCGCCGTGGAAGACATCCCCGCAGCCGGTGGTGTCCACGGTTTTGACGGTGAAGGCAGGGTGGTGGACCGGCTGGCCGCCGGTGACGACCCAGGAGCCGGCGGCCCCGCAGGTGATGGCCACCAGGGCGCGGTCGGGTTGCCAGAGTGCTTGCGCAGCGCGGGCCGGCTCGCTTTGGCCGGTATAGCGCAGGGCGAATTCGTGCGAGAGCACCAGGTGGTCCACCAGGCCCAGCAGTTCGGCGAACCCGGGGGCGCTGTCGTCCTCCAGGTCTCCCACCACCGGCACCCCGGCCCTGCGGGCCAGGCGGGCGGCGCGGATCATGCCCTTCATGCCGATGAAATCCACCAGCAGTACCCGGGTGTTGTGGATAAGTTCCTCGGGGGGCCAGCCATCGCCGGCGCCCACCACGCCGTTGAGGTCGAAGAAGATATTGCGGGTGCCGGCCCCCAGGTCGGCGATGATGGCCGAGCGGATGATCTGGGCTTCGGGCCGGCGCTGGGCCTGGCTCAGGTCGATGCCCTCCTGCTCCAGGCAGCGGGCCGCAAAGGCGGAAGGCTCGTCCATGCCCAGCACCCCGGCGTACGCGCAACGGCAACCCAGGCGTGCCGCGGCCACCAGGGCAGTGGCCGCCAGCCCGCCGCAGCGCCGCTCCCGGCGCCGCACCTGGGCCTTGGCATCTGCCGGAGGGTAGTGGTCCACGTGCAGGATCTCGTCCACTGCCACCGCGCCCAGCCCCAGGACCTCGATCTTCATTCGGCTGTCAATCCTTCTTGCTGCAGCGCGCCAGCGGCGCTTTTCCCCTCGTGAACCACGGCCTTGAAGGCGCGCACCGCCGCGGCGATGTCGGCAAGGCCCCACACGTTGCGGCCCACGGTCAGGCCCGCAGCCCCGCTCTGCACCACCCCTGCGGCCAACTCCAGGGCCTGGTGCAGGGTGGCGGCTTTGGGGCCGCCGGCAGCCACTACCGGGGCGGGGCACTCCTCGACGAGCTGGCCAAAGCTCTGCGGGTCGCCAGTATAGGGGGTCTTGATCACGTCCACGCCCAGTTCCACCCCGCAGCGCAGGGTCCAGGCGATGTCCTCGGGGGTATGGACGATTTCCACCTTGCCATCGGGCAGAAAGCGGCGCGGGTAGATGTGCAGGATCACCGGCAGGGCCCATTCCTCGGCCTGGCGCACCAGGTCGGCCACCCGCCGCAGGTGAGCCGCTTCCGTGGCTCCGCGCACAAAGGCGGCGATGGCAAAGGCATCGGCGCCCAGGCGCAGGGCATCCTGGGGCAGGGCCAGGTGCTCGTCGGCGCTGTCGTCGGGCCGGCCGGCGACGCTCTGCACGATGAGGGGCACCTTGCCGGCCAGGAGGCCGCCGCAGTGCAGGGCCGCGCCCTTGTGCAGGGTGAGGGCGTCGGGGCGTCCTTCGACGATAGCGGTGATGGTGCGCGGCAGATCGCGCAATCCGGCGGGCAGGCCATCCTGGTAGCCGATGAAGTGGTCGGCAGCCACCGAACACAGCCGGCCCGAGGGGTGGGCGAAGAGGCGGCCCAGGCGCAGTTCCTTTCCTATGCTCATGGGTCCCTCCTCAGGGTGGCCAGCCACTGCCGCATGGCCGCCGGCTCTTCCTTGAACATCAGCGAACCGGGCACGATGTAGTCGGCCCCGGCCGCGGCCAAGAGGGGCACGGTCTCGCGGCGGATGCCCCCGTCGGCCTGGATCAGGGTGGAGAGGCCCTGCTGGTCGATGAGGCGTCGGGCCCGGCGGATCTTGTCGGGTACCCCCGCATCCATGGGGGCGCCCTTGATGCCCATGGCGGTGCCCACGATGGTCAGCACATCCAGATTTTGCCAGTGCGGCTCCAAGAGGTCGAGGTCCTCGGTGAGGAGCAGGGAAACCCCGGCCTCTTTGCCGCTGGCCTTGATGGCCTTGAGCACCGCGCCCGGATCGGGGACCGCGTCGAAGCAGAAGATGAAGACATCGGCGCCGGCCTCGGCAAAGGGGGCTATCCAGGCCAGGGGGTCGGTGGTCATCAGGTGGACCTCGAAGGGCTTCTGGGTGTGGGGTCGCAGGGTTTTTACCAGATCCGGGAAGAAGAGCAGGTTGGGGGTGTAGTGGCCGTCGGCCACGTCGAGGTGGAAGCGCTCGGAAAAGGGCTCGACGCGGCGGATCTCGGCGGCCAGCTCACCCAGGTCCGCGGACCACAGGGAGGTGGAGCACTTGAGCATGGAGGGTCCTTTCATCGATGGTTCACACATCGCGCACACTGCCATCAGCCGCGTAGCAGTCCACTGGGCCGCTGTGCCGGTGCATGGGGCTGGTCAGCAGGGCCTCTTCGTCCAGGTCCACACCCAGGCCGGGGCGGTCGGGGACCTGGAGGCAACCCTTGTCCACCACCCAGGCTTCGCGCAGGGCCTGGTCGCGGAAAGGCTTTTGGCGCACGTATTCGAGGATCAGGAAGTTGGGGATGGCCAGGGCCAGATGGGCGCAGGCCGCGGTGGAGACCGGCCCCTGTGGATTGTGGGGTGCCACCAGCACGTAATAGGCCTCGGCCAGGGCGGCGATCTTCTTCACCTCGCTGATCCCCCCGGCGTGGCACAGGTCGGGCTGGATGACGTCGACCAGGCGTTTTTCGAGCACCGGGCGGAAGTCCCATTTGGAGAAGAGGCGCTCGCCGGCAGCCAGGTCCACCTGGGGGGCAGCGGCGCGCAGCAACTCCAGGCCCTCCAAATCGTCGGGCTGCACCGCCTCCTCGAAGAAGAGCAGCTTGAAGGGTTCGAGGGCCCGCATCAGGCGCAGGGCGCTGGAGGGCCGGCCCCGGCCGTGGTCATCGACCATGATGTCCACTGCCGGCCCCAGGCTCTGCCGCAGGAGGCCGATGCGCTCGGCAAAGATCCCGATTCGCTCCGGTTCGGCGAGCAGGGTGTCGCCGGCCCAGGCCCCGGTCTTCATGGCGGTGAAGCCGTCTTCCACGTCGCGCTGGGCGTCCTCGACCATGCGCTGGGGCTGGTAGATGCCCACGTGGGTGTAGAGCCGCACCTGCTGACGCACTGGCCCGCCCAGCAGGCGGTACACCGGCACGCCCCAGGCCTTGCCGCGCAGGTCCCACAGGGCCTGGTCCAGGGCGGCCAGGGCCGAGTTGTGCACCGGCCCGCCGCGCCAGAAGCTGTGGCGGTAGAGCTGCTGCCAGACGTGCTCCACAGCCAGGGCGTCCTGGCCCACCAGCCGCCCGGCCAACTGCTGCACGCAGGCGACCACGCTGTCCTCGTACCCTTCGAGGGTGGCCTCGCCCCAGCCGAAGAGTTCGGTGTCGGTGCGGACCTTGACCAGCACCCAGTTGCGCAGGCCGGCCCAGGAGGTGAGGGTATCGACGCCGGTGATCTTCATGGGTTCACCGGACCAGCACAGCAGATTTCTTTGTTATTGCCATGGTTCCTCTATTTAGCTAAAATAGCTGATATGGCTAAAAAAGGAGACGACATGTTGACGAAGATAGTTTCTTCTACTGAAGCGCAGAATAACTTCGGGCAAATCATGGATTCTGTGGTTCAAGAAAGCACCCGGTATGTTATCAAACGTCGGAACACATCTCAAGCCATAATTATGAGTTTGTCCGACCTTAACCTCTTACTGTCCGATGAAACTGAACGGCGTAAGGTGGGCGATGAAATTCGTGGACTAGCCCCGGTCTATAGGATAGGTGAAACACTAACTGTCTCAGTGCCGCGCGAATAAATCTGTCTCGCGGCAGGGTTGTGGGGTTGCGGTGGTGAGGCTCCATGCCCCACTGGGAATCGCGACCAGTCGCGAGGTACCTATGTCGAAAGGGTAAAATGAAATCTCTAAAAAAGAAGGCGGCACTAATGAATAATGAGAAGGTGCTGCTGCAAGTCCTTCATGAAGGGCATGATTACGGAATCTTAACAGGGGATTGTATAAAAGTAATAAATGAGATCCCTGATGAAATCATTGATTGTGTGATCACCTCACCGCCGTA
>JACPJE010000257.1 GCA_016187725.1 Candidatus Latescibacterota bacterium | reverse complement strand
GACGGGCGGGATGCACAGGGGCGGGCGATGGGGTCAGGGGTGTACCTGGCGAGGCTGCGGGCCGGCGGGGCCGAGGACCTGCGCAAGATGCTGTTGTTGAGGTAGGACTCGGGGGTGACCCATTGCTGTTGTGACTTGTAGGGCGTCGGGGAGCGACCCGCTGCGGCCTTTTCCCAGGCGCGTCCCGCAGCACACCAACATATGGTGTGCTGCGAAAAACCCGCTACGCCCCCCAGGACCCCGCCTCCGCAACGCCCCATACGTTGGGGCGTTGCGCCACGCGGACTTCCCTGCCCGACCACTCCCCGGAAAAGACCTCCGGGGTCATCTCCCCGCCGCCATTTCACAGTCGGCAAAGCGACGATGATGATCATCTTGGTGAGTGCTTTGTTCTTGTTTGTCGCTCAATCCTGGGCCCAGCAACCATCGCTGACGCTGGTCGCCGAACGCGACTCGCTGGGGGTGGGGGATACCCTGGAGGTATGGGTGGAGGTCGATGCCCAGGGTCGGATGCTGACCTCGGCCAGCGCCATCGTCGCGCTGGCAGGGGGGATCTTTGTCCCCCTTTCGGAGACCCCTTTTGCCGGCGGGGATTTTTTGCCCGGTCAGGTCTACGACAATGCCGCAGCGCAAAATGGGGAAGAACTGCAGCTCAGCTATGTGGCGGTCAGCGGCACCGGGGAGGAGGGGGAGCGGTTGGCTGCCACCGGCCAGGGGGTGCTGGCCCGTTTTTGGGTGCGGGCAATAGCGCCCAGCGCCGGGACCTATATCCGCCTGGAAGGGACAGGGGCGCACCGCTCCATCTACACCGCACCGGGCCAGCCCGGAGTGGAGCAGCGCTTCGCCCTACCGGAGTTGCCCCTGCAGGTGCGCGTGGGGGGACAGGCGGAGGTGGTCCAGCCCGCCGAGGAAGTTCTTCCCACCCAGCCTGAGCCTGTGCTGCCGGAGCCCCCGGCCCAGGTGAGCGCCCCGGTCAACACCCCGCCCCTCATCGCCGCCCTGGCACCTCTGGCCGTGGCCGTGGGCGGCGAGAGTTTCGGCCCCCTGCTGGCCAGCTTCCTCAGCGATGCGCAGGATGCGGTGGAGGAGCTGCAGGTCGAAGTGGAAGGCGACGGACAGGTCGCTGCCCGGCTCGAAGGGGGGCGCCTGGTGGTGCGCGGCCTGCGGGCCGGCCTGGGCCAGGTGAAGATCCTGGCCTTCGACACGCAGGGGGCTCAGGCCGGCGGCCTAGTGCAGGTCGAGGTGCGGGTAGCCGGGCAGGGACCCCGGTTCAGAACGCTGCCCAGGGTGGGGCTGGCCGTGGGCGGGGAAAAGGCCCTGGACCTGGCAGCCTATGTCTTCGATCCAGACACCCCGCTGGCATCGCTGAGCTGGACCCTGGTGCCCGAAGGCGGGGTGGAGGCCATACTGATCGGCACCCAGCTGCAGTTGCGGGGCACCGCGGCCGGGCCGGCGCGGATCAGCCTGCAGGCGGCAGACCCCGAGGGCAATGTGGCGGCGGCCGCCCTGGCCGTGCAGGTAGAGGAGCCGACGAGCCCGGCGGCCCCGGCGGATACGGCCGCGGTGCCCGCAGCCCCCGTGCCCGACAGCGCCCCGGAAACGGTTCCCCCCGATGCCGAACCCCCGCAGGAATCCACCCCCCTGGACAGTGCGCTCACTGTCCAGACCGACACTTCGGCGCAGAGCGGGAACGCTGCAACTGCCCCGCAAGAGGAGAATCAAGTCCAGCCCAACGCCGATACCGAGGAGCCTGCCGCACTGGCCGGGGAGGAGGAGAATCAAGTCCAGCCCAGCGCCGACACCGAGGAGCTTGCCGCACTGGCCGGGGAGGGTGAAACGAGCGGGGCGGATACGGTCCAGACCAGCCAGAATGAGGGGAGCGTTCCGGCGGTGGTGGTGAGTCCTGAGCCGGGGGTGGTGGATACGGCCAGGGCGGATAGTGTCCGCGTGCTCCCGGAAACCGATACCGGGCCGTCCCCGACCGCGGAAACACCTCCTGTTATTTCGCCTTTCGCCCCCATCGTCGAGGCCCCAGCTCCATCAGCCCCGCAGGAGGAGGCGGTCCCGGCAAGCGCTCCGCAACAGGGGGAAAGCACCGTCAGCCTGCTGGAGATAGAAGAAGCCGTCGAATACCAGGTGGTGGCCGGCAGGATCGATTCTGGGCTGGTGGTCGACCGCTGGGTCAAACGGGGGGAGCCGGGGCAGGTGCAATGGTCCCTGCGCGGGGGCAAGCGGCTGCTGGCCCGGCTGGAGGCGGGCACGCGCCGGCTGTACCTGGATGCGCGCTCCGCCCTGCCGGGTCGCGAGGTGCTCTTTGCCGAGGCGGTCCTCGGAGAGGAGCGCCGGCAGGCGACCCTCGGCGTCGACGTGCGGGCCCCGCGCCTGCTGCTCCTGCCTTTTCCGGCCTTGGAGCTGGAGGCCGACCAGCAATTCGCCCTCGACCTGGACTCCTACGTGGAGGGGGACTTTACCCCGTCCGAACTCAGCTGGGCAGTGGAGGCGCCCCAGGGGGCAGGGGTGGAGCTGGATGTGGGACCCAGGGTATTGCGCCTGTCAGCGTCCGGGACCTTCTCGGTCCTGCTGCGGGTCTCCTCTCCCTGGGGGAATAAAGCCGAAGTCCTGCTGCAGGTGAGGGGGATAACCCAGCCGACGCCCGCTTTAGCGGATACTGCCGCCCCGCCGGCCACCGTGCCCGCTCTTCCCGAGCCGATCGCGGAAGAGCCGGTGGATTCAGGCCCCCAGCCTGTCCCGCCGGTGCCCCCCCCGCTCAGCGAGCCGCCCCCGGCGGATGTTCGCCCGCCCCTGCTGCGTCTGGAGGAAGTGGCGCTGGGCGCGGAGGTGGAGCTGTGGGTGCGCGCCGATGAAGAGCTGCGTGCCCCTCCGGTGGTCCGGGTGAATGGCCAGGTGCTGGAGGTGGAGGGGGCGGGGAGCGAGTACCGGGTCCGCTATGCGCCCCAGGACAGCGCGCTGAGGGTCCAGGTGGAGGGAGAGGACCTGGCCGGCAATGCGGGGCAGGCCCTGGCCGCGCTGATGGCCCATCGGGTGCAGCCGGGCTCGGCCCGATTGCGCAGCCCCGACGGCCGCTGGCAGGCGCATTTTCCCCAGGTGCGGCGGGAAGCCTGGGTGCTGTTCCGCCAGGAGGAGGAGACCCAGTGCCTGGACTTCGACGCCGACCGCACGGGCCCGGTGGAACTGGTCGCCGCGTACAGCGGGAACTGGCCGCCGGCTATTTTGCGGGCGCAGGGGGAGGGATGGGAGGAACTGCCCACCTACTCTCTCTCCGGAGGGCGCGGGGTTTTTGCCCGCAGCGAGTGGGCCGGGGCCTTCAAGCTGGGCGGGCAGGCGGCGGGGGTGCTGCCGGCCCAGCCCCTGGTCTACCCCAATCCCTTCAATGCCCGGGCGGCCATCCGCTATCAGGTGGCAGGGCGCGGTGCGGTGCGGGTGCGGGTGCGGGACGGGCAGGGCAGGGTCGTGCGCCTGCTGGTGGACCAGGTCCAGGAGCCGGGGGTGTGGACAGCGGCCTGGGACGGGCGGGACGGGGCTGGGCAGGGAGCGGCCAGCGGGGTATATTTCTTTGAAGTGGAAGCCGCCGGAAAGCACTGGACCGGGAAACTGCTGCTTTTGCGCTGAGAACAAGGGGGACGCGATGAGACTGAAGGACAAGGTGGCCATTGTCACGGGCGGGGCCAACGGCATAGGGCGGGCCACAGTGGAACTCTTCGCCCGCGCCGGGGCGAAGCTGGTGGTGGCGGATCGGGACACCCGGGCCGGCAAGGAGTGCGTCGCCCAGTTGGAAGCCGGCGGCAGCCAGGCCCTGCTGGTCCCCGCGGACGTGAGCAGCGACACGGACGTGGCCACCCTGGTCAACCAGACCACCCGCCGCTGGGGCGGCCTGGATATTCTGGTCAACTGTGCGGGGGTGGATATCTCGGGGAGTGTGGTGGACACCGAGCCGGAGCGCTGGCAGCGGGTGCTCGACGTCAACCTGGCCAGCGCGTACCGCACCTGCCGCTTCGCCCTGCCCCACCTGATAGAGCGGGGTGGGGGGAGCATCGTCAACATCGCCTCGCTGCAGGGGATGTACGGCTGGCCCCGGTACGCGGCGTACGCGGCCTCCAAGGCCGGCCTCATCGGCCTGACCCGCCAGATCGCCGCCGAATACGCCGACCACAACATCCGCGTCAATTCCATCAGCCCGGGCGGGATCGCCACCCAGCTGAGGGCCAACAGCGACCAGCTGGAGCCCCGCTTCGCCCACGACCCGGGCGCTCCGCCACCGGCAGCGGCTCCCGCGCCGCCGCCCGAACTTCCCCGGCTGCGGCGGGCCGGGCTCCCCGAAGACGTGGCCTGGGCCGCGCTCTTTCTGGCTTCGGAGGAGGCGGCCTATATCACCGGCCACAACCTGGTGGTGGGCGGGGTGCTCTCGGTAGCGTTATAAAATGCTGGTCTGCGGGCCTTTCGAGTGTATATTATCCCCGCCCGCAGGAGGTTTGCCGATGATCGATCCGACCGCAGCACAGGCCCTGGAGGAGCTGGCCGCCAGGCGCTGGCGCGTCGCCCTGACCCTGACCCTGGCCATGTTGGCCATCTACTTCGGTTTCATCCTGCTCATCGCCTTCGACAAAGAACTGATGGGGCAGTTGCTGGGCGAGGGATTGAGCCTGGGCATCCTCTTCGGCGCCCTGGTGATCGTCTCGGCCTGGGTGCTGACCGGCATCTACATCTGGTGGGCCAACACCTACTACGATCCCCGCATCAGGGAACTCAAGGGCCAGTAGGAGGCAACCTTGCAGGAGACCGCTTCACTCGTCGATCTGCTGGGCAAGCCCAGCAGCACGGCCATCGGCTTTTTCCTCTTCTTCATCTCCACTACCCTGGGCATCACCTACTGGGCGGCCCGCCGCACCCGGACCACCGCCCAGTACTACGCCGCCGGCTCCCAGGTGAAGGCCGGCCAGAACGGCCTGGCCCTGGCCGGCGACTACATGAGCGCCGCCAGCTTTCTGGGCATCGCCGGCTTGGTGTCTCTCTCGGGCTTCGACGGCCTGATCTACTCGGTGGGCTGGCTGGTGGGCTGGCCCCTGGTGATGTTCCTGATCGCCGAGCCCTTGCGCAATCTGGGCAAGTTCACCTTTGCCGACGTGGTGGCCTACCGGCTGGGACAGCGGCCGGTGCGCATCGGGGCGGCCATCGGCGGCATGGCGGTGATCGCCTTCTACCTGATCGCCCAGATGGTGGGGGCTGGCAACCTGATCCGGCTGATGTTCGGCATCCCCTACGAGACCGCGGTGTTGCTGGTGGGGCTGGTGATGTTGTTCTACGTGATCTTCGGGGGGATGATCGCCACCACCTGGGTGCAGATCATCAAGGCGGTGCTGCTGGTGGGCGGGGCCACGCTGCTGGCCCTGCTGGTGCTGCTGCAGTACGGGCTCAGCCCGCTGAAGCTGTTCTCGGCCGCGGCCCAGCGCTACGCCGAGAGCAACCCGCTGGGGCCGGGCAAGCTGATCAGCAATCCCTGGGACGCTATCTCGCTAGGGCTGGCCCTGATGTTCGGCACCGCGGGCCTGCCCCATATCCTGATGCGCTTCTACACCGTGCCAGACGCCCGCGCGGCGCGCCTTTCGGTCTTCTACGCCACCGGCCTGATCGGCTACTTCTACCTGGTGACCTTCATCCTGGGCTTCGGCGCCTCGGTGCTGGTGGGCCGCGAGGTGATCGCCCAGGCTGACAAGGGCGGCAACATGGCCGCGGTGCTGCTGGCCGCGGCCGTGGGGGGAACCCCCTTCATGGGCTTCATCTCGGCGGTGGCCTTTGCCACCATCCTGGCGGTGGTGGCCGGCCTGACCCTCTCGGGGGCGGCGGCGGTCTCCCACGACCTGTGGGTGAACGTGGTGCGCGGCGGCACGGCCCCCGAGCAGGAGCAGTTGCGGGTGGCGCGGGTGGCCAGCGTGGTGCTGGGTGTGGTCGCCATCGGCCTGGGCATCCTCTTCAAGGGCCAGAACGTGGCATTCATGGTGGCCCTGGCCTTTGCCATCGCCGCCAGCGCCAATTTCCCGGCGCTGGTGTTGTCCACTTTCTTCCGGGGTTTTACCACCAAAGGGGCGGTGGCCAGCATGCTCACCGGCGCGTTCTCCACCATGCTGCTGATCTACCTGTCCCCGGTGGTGCAGATCGACCTGCTCCAAAACACCGAGGCCTGGTTCCCGCTGAAGAACCCGGCCCTCTTCACCATTCCGCTCTCCTTTGTGGTAGGGATTGTGGTTTCGCTGCTGGCCCCCGAGCCGGCGGCCCAGCAGGGCTACGCTGAGGTGGAAAGACGCCTCCACCTGGGCGCTGACCACCCCTGAGTATGTCCACTCTACATCTGAAGCCCGGCCGGGAGAAATCCCTCCTGCGCCGCCATCCCTGGGTTTTTTCCGGGGCCATCGCCCGCTTCGAAGGAGAAGCGCAGCCGGGGGAGACGGTGTGCATCGCCGCCGCCGAGGGTACGCCGCTGGCCCTGGGCGCCTATTCCCCCCATTCGCAGATCACCGCCAGGGTCTGGAGTTTTGATCCGGGTTCCCGGGTGGATGCCGGTTTTCTGCGCGCCCGGCTCGAACAGGCCATCCAGGGCCGCCGTCAGCTACCCTCTCTGCAGACCACCACAGCCTGCCGGCTGGTCAATGCCGAGTCGGACGGCCTGCCTGGAGTCATCGTGGACCAGTACGGGGATTTCCTGGTGTGCCAGTTCCTCAGCGCCGGGGCCGAGATGCACCGGGGGGAACTGGTCGCCTCGCTGAGGGAGCTGGTCCCTTGCGCGGGGATCTACGAGCGCTCCGAAGCTGCGGTGCGCGCCAAGGAGGGGCTGGAGCCGCGCGCCGGATTGTTGTGGGGTGAGGAGCCGCCGCCGCTGGTGGAGATCGAGGAAGGTGGCTGCCGCTTCCTGGCAGAGGTGTGCACCGGGCACAAGACCGGCTTCTACCTGGACCAGCGCGAGAACCGCCGGCTGCTGGTCCAGTACGCCGCCGGGAAGGAGGTGCTCAACTGCTTCGCGTACACCGGGGCCTTCGGGATCTGGGCGCTGCGGGGCGGGGCCGCAAAGGTGAGTAATGTGGATGAGTCTGCCGCTGCCCTGGAACTGGGTTCCCGCCACGTCGAACTCAACGGCCTGGAGACCGCCAAGTTGGAGAGTGTGGAAGGGGACGTGTTCAAGGTGCTGCGCCAGTTCCGCGACCGGCGCCGCTCCTTTGACCTGATCGTGCTCGATCCCCCCAAGTTCGCCGAGTCCCAGCACCAACTGGAGCGGGCCTGTCGGGGGTACAAGGACATCAACCTGCTGGCCTTCAAGCTGCTCAGGCCGGGCGGGGTGCTCTTCACCTTCTCCTGCTCGGGCCAGGTGGGGCCGGACCTCTTCCAGAAGGTGGTGGCGGATGCGGCCCTGGACGCCGGCCGGGAAGCCCAGATCCTCCAGCGCCTGGGCCAGGCCCCCGACCACCCGGTGCTGCTGAGTTTTCCGGAGGCTGGCTACCTGAAGGGGCTGGTGTGCCGGGTGGGGGAGTGAAGGAATTGTTGAAGGAACTATCCATCCGGCTGACGGACGAGTTCGGACGCGGGTTTTCAGAGGACAATCTTTCCAACATGAGAAGGTTCTTTCTGACATGGAGACTTATGTATATTTATGGAAAGGCAAACGGTGATCCGCACCCTGATATGCGGGAGTGCAAATAGACCGTGGAAGTTCTAACGCATGATCGAGAAGCCGGCCAGTCGCCGGTGGTCCTCCAGCTGCGGCCCGTTCTCGAACTGACCGACCAGCAGCTGTACGACTTCTCGCAGCTCAACCGCGATTTGCGCATCGAGCGGAATGCAGAGGGAGAATTGATCATCATGCCGCCCACCGGAGGAGAGACTGGCCGGAGGAACGCCGAGATCACCGTGCAGGTAGGGGTATGGGCCAGAGGCGAGGGCACGGGGGTGATCTTCGATTCTTCTACTGGATTTCATCTCTCCAATGGGGCAGTGCGTTCGCCCGATGTGGCCTGGGTCAGGCGGGCGAGGCTGGAATCCTTGAGCGGAGAAGAGCGGCGACAATTCATCCCCCTGTGCCCCGATTTGGTGATTGAGTTGCGCTCGACTACGGACAGTCTGTCCCTTTTACAGGGCAAGATGCAGGAGTACCTCGACAACGGCGCGCAACTGGGCTGGCTGATCGATCCTGAACAGCGGCGGGTTCACATCTATCGCCAAGGGATTGCAGTTGAAGTGGTGGAGAACCCGGAGGCAGTTTCAGGCGCGCCCCTGCTGGCGGGTTTTTCCCTGGATCTGCGGCAGGTGTGGTAGGCGTGGTCGCATAGACTCACGCATCACTCGTACCGCAGCGCCTCCACCGGATTGGCCCTCGCTGCCCGGATGGCCTGGTAGCTCACGGTCAGCCAGGCGATTGCTAGCGCCAGCACCCCACCCAGCACAAACACCTCTGGTCCCAGCTCGATCTGGTAGGCAAAATTCTGCAGCCAACGGCCCATGACAAGGTAGGCAAGGGGCCAGGCGACCAGATTGGCGATCAGCACCAGCCAGGTAAACTCTCTGGACATCAGGACCACAATGCTGGTCACTGAGGCCCCCAGCACCTTGCGGATGCCGATCTCCTTGGTGCGGCGGCTCGCGGTAAAGGCGGTCAGGCCGAAAACCCCCAGACAGGCGATCGAGAGGGTCAGCAGCGCTGCAATGACGGCGATCCTCTCAGTTCTCGCCTCAGCCCGGTATTCCTGATCGAAGCTCTGGTCCACGAAGCGATACTCGAAGGGCCACTCCGGGAAGAGCGCGCCCCACTTTTCCTTGAGGAAATCCAGCGTTTCGGGGATCTGCCCTCCGCGTATCCGCACCACCAGCAACCAGGCCGATCCTGGATCTAACTCGAATACCACCGGCTCGATCCGGGCGTGCAAGGACTCGAAGTGGAAGTCCCTGACTACGCCGACCACGGTCCTCGTGCCGTCGATTTCGCAGCGCTGACCCAGTGCCTCTTCGGGGGAGGCCCACCCCAGCGCTGCCACGGCGCTCTCGCTCAGGATCAAGGTCTCTTTCTCGTCCGTCCTGAAGTCCGGGGAGAAGGACCTGCCCGCCACCAGCCCGAGGCTCAGGGTTTCCAACAATCCGTAGTTGGCCGAGATGATGCGCGCCCATCTCGTCCGTTCCGGGGTCTCGTTTGGGAAGACCGGTGCCGACCGGAAGTAGCTGTCTGGAGGAACGTCAGAGCTGGCAGAAACGCTCATAATGCCTGGGTACTGTAGCACCTGCGCTTTGATCACCTCAAAGCTCTGGCGGTTGTCTTTATTCCCGGGGATCTCCACCACTGCCAGATGCTCCTTGTCGAAGCCCAGGTCCTTGTTTCGCATGTACTCCATCTGGCTGTAGATGATCCCCACACCCACGATCAGGGTGATGGAGATGGAGAACTGCACCACCACCAGCACCCTGCGGAACAGGACCCCATCCTTTCCGGTTCTCGCCTTGCCTTTCAGCACCTCTACGGGCTGGAGAGCCGACAGATAGATCGCCGGGTAACTGCCTGCTGCCAAGCCCACGCCCAACACCATGGCCACCAACCCGCTCAAGGTACCCCACCCTGCTTCTCCTGCGAGGGACAGTCTCTTGCCGAGTAGCACATTGAAAGCAGGCAGGCCCACTTCGATCAAGGCCAGCGCCACCAGCAGCGCGGTGAGAGCCAGCAGGATTGACTCGCCGATGAACTGGCCCATCAGTTGCTGCCGGCGCGCCCCCGCCACCTTGCGCACGCCCACCTCCCGCATCCGCTCCACCGCGCGGGCGGTGGCCAGGTTGGTGAAGTTGATGCAGGCGATGAGCAGGATGAAGACGGCGATGGCCGAGAACACGTACACATAGGTGATATTGCCCTGGGGCTCGATGTCTCCCCACAGGTGAGCGGAGTGCAGGTGGATGTCCTTCAGTGGCTGCAGGAGCAGGATCGAGGGCGTGAGTTCCGGATGCTTGGCCCGGATCAGCGGGGCGATCAGCGCGGTCATCTTCTTTTCCAGGCCACTGAGGTTACTGCCTTCGCGCAGCCGCAGATAGGTGTAGAAATTGCTCACCCCCCAGTGCTCCAGCATATCCTCATAAAATACCGCTTCGGAACCGACGAAGGTGGCCAGGAAATCGAAGGTGAAATGCGACTGACGGGGTAGCGGCTCCAGGACCCCGGTGATAGTGTAATCACGCTCGTGGTCGATCCGGAGTACCTTGCCCACGGGGTCTTCGTCCCCGCAATACTTCTGCGCCATCTCCCGGGTGATGACGATGGAGAAGGGCCGGACCAGCGCTGTTTTTGCGTCACCTTTCACCAGCGGAAACGAGAATACCGAGAAAAAACTCGGGTCGGCATAGAGGAAGTTCACTTCCTCAAACCGCTTCTCTCCATAACTCACCAGGCGCTGCCATTTGGTGGAGATGCGGACCATCTCTTCCACCTCAGGCGTC
Organism: Candidatus Latescibacterota bacterium; assembly: GCA_016187725.1. Lineage (GTDB taxonomy): Bacteria > Latescibacterota > UBA2968 > UBA8231 > UBA8231 > SICG01. The sequence goes on along the minus strand of JACPJE010000257.1, from coordinate 7,294 downwards.
TGGTCGCGCACCACCTCGCCCACCGGGTACGAGGTCCGCGCGCTCCCGCCCTGCAACACCCGGTAGATGTGCGGCGCCTGCTCGTGAAACTGATCGTATCGCAGTTCGTCCTGCACGAAGAGCACGATCAGGAGACAGGCGGCCATGCCCGTGGCCAAGCCCAGGACGTTGATCAGCGAATACAGTTTATGCCTGACCAGGTTCCGCCAGGCGATGGTCAGGTAGTTCCTGAGCATCTCTACCTCCTTTCACTCGTACCGCAGCGCCTCCACCGGGTTGGCCCGAGCCGCGCTGATTGCCTGGTAACTGACCGTCAGCCAGGCGATCACTAAGACCAGCACCCCACCCAGCACAAAGATTCCCGGTTCCAACTCGATGCGGTAGGCGAAGTTCTCCAACCACCTGTGCATGACATACCAGGCCAGGGGCCAAGCGACCATATTGGCGATCAGCACCAGGTAGGTGAATTCCTTCGACAAGAGCATCACGATGCTCGGCCCAGAGGCACCCAGCACCTTGCGGATGCCGATCTCCTTGGTGCGTTGGGTGGCGCTCAGGGCGGACAGGCCGAAGAGACCGAAACAGGCCAGCCCAATCGCTACCAGGGAAAAGTCGCCGATGATCTCAGTAGTCTGTTCTTCTGCGCGGTAGCTCTCGGCAAAGCCATCCGCCACGAAGGAATACTCAAAAGGGCGGTCAGGCAGGAGTTCCTTCCACTTGGTCTCCAGAAAGTGCAGCGCGTTCTGCGTCTGCCCGGGATGGATGCGCACCGAGATGTACGCTCTCCGGTATTTGTCGCCGGCAAAGCGGTAGACCACTGGTTCGATCCGGTGCTGGAGGGACTTGAAGTGGATGTCTGCGACCACCCCGATAATCTGCAAGGGTTCAGCGTCATGTACGTACGTCAGACTCCTCCCCATAGGTGAGGGCCAGCCGATCTGCCGGGCAGCGGTTTCATTGAGCAGGACCGCATAGGAAGGGTCTGTCCCAAATGCGGGCGAAAAGGTCCTACCTTCCATCAGGTGCATCCCGTATGTGTCTAAAAATCGTCCATCTATGGATGTGACCACCATCTCCAGCGCTTCCTCCCGTGTCTTGCCCTCGGGAATCACCCCGAATGTGTTGTGGAAGGAAAGACCTGGGATCTCTTCCGATATCGCACAGGCGGCAATACCTGCGCCCTCTCCTGCCGACTCGATGGCCTGCAAGTAGGTGTCGATCCGCGGGGCATGTTCGTCCGGCAGGCGGGCAGTGCCGGTGGGGATGGCCACCACCTGGTCGACATGGAATCCCAGATCCTTGGTCTTCATATACCTCACCTGGCGGATGACGACTATCTCGCAGACGATGAGCAGAGAGGAGATGGCAAACTGCGCGACGATCAGCCCGCGCCGCAGGCCCGACTTTTTTGCAGGAGCGGCTTTCAATCCCCTCACGGCTTTTGCCGGCTGATACGCAGAGAGAAAGAAAGCGGGATAGGCACCGGCGCAGACACCTACAAACCCTCCGAAACCCAGCAGACCCGCCAGCGCCAGGGGGGCATCCCAGCAATGCAACTCCAGTGCCCGGCCGATGAGCCTGTCGAAAGCCGGCAGGGCCAGCTCGACCAAGGCCACACCGAGGAAGAGCGTCAGAAGGCTCAGGAGCACGGTCTCTCCGAGAAATTGCCCGACCAATTGAGAACGCTGCGCCCCCAGGGTCTTGCGCACGCCGATCTCCTTGGTGCGTGCGGCAAAGCACGCAGTCGAAAGGTTGGTGAAGTTGAAGCAGGAGATCATCAACACGGAGAAAGAGATCAGAGCCAGGATATTCAGGTAGGTCGGGGAGACGCCGGGCACCATTTCTCCGGTTGTTCGTGTGTCCAGATGAGCCTGAAGCAGGGGCTGCAGGTGCAGGCTGATCCTATTCCGCATGTATTCAGGGAAATACTTCTGCTCAATGAGGGGAAGCTGTACCGCTAATTCCTGCGGCGACAGGTCTGGTGAGCAGCGCACATAGGTGAAGGTCCCACCCTCCCACCAGTGTTCAGCGGATTCCGGATTTAGGAGATGGTGCAGGCTGGCCGGCGCCAGGATGCCGAATTTGATACTTGAATTCTCTGGAAGGCTTTTCAGGACTCCCGTGACGGTGAGCGGATATCGATTGTCGAGTTCCATCACCTTGCCCAGAGGATCTTCGCTACCGAAGTACTTTTCGGCCAGCTCTTCGGTGAGCACTGCGGAGTACACCTCCTTCAGCGCGGTCCCAGGGTTGCCTTTTGAGAAGGAGAACTGGAACAACTCGAAGAACTCTTCATCGGCGAAATAGACGGTCTCCTTTAAGGCTTGCCCTGTGGACCTTATCCATGACTCTCGATCATCCAGGCTGGTGACGAGCAGTCCGGGGTAGTCGTTTTTCAGAGCCGTCGCCAGTGGATTGGGCGATCTGGCCCAGTACTCCTCGCCACCGGCAGGGGATCGTTCGATCTCGTGAATCCGGTAGAGCTGGTCTGCATGCTTGTGGAAGGTATCGAAGGTCCACTCGTTGCGCAGGTACAGGAAGGTCAGAATGCAGAACGCCATACCGACGGCCAGGCTGATGACGCTGATCGACGAGTAGAGCCGGTTGCGGAGCAGACTGCGGGCGGCGACGGTCAGATAGTTCTTAAACATCTCTCTGCCTCCTCACTCGTACCGCAGCGCCTCCACCGGATTGGCCCGCGCTGCCCGGATGGCCTGCCAACTCACCGTCAGCCAGGCGATCAGCAAGACTAGCACCCCGCCCAATACAAACACCCCCGGTCCCAACTCGATGCGATAGGCGAAGTTCTCCAACCACCGGTGCATGGTATACCAGGCCAGGGGCCAGGCGACCAGGTTGGCAATCAGCACCAGGTAGGTGAACTCCTTCGACAATAGGGCCATGATGCCGGGCACCGAGGCGCCCAACACCTTGCGGATGCCGATCTCCTTGGTGCGGCGGGCCACGGTTAGCGAGGTCAGGCCAAAAGCGCCAAGGCAGGCGATGGAGATGGTGAACAGGGCCGAGTACCGCACCATCTTTCCCCACCTTTCGTCCTCCCGGTACTGGCGCTCCACGTCCTCATCGAGGAATGAATAGGCAAAGGGCAGATCAGGGGCGACCCGGCTCCACGTCTCCCTGAGCAGTTGCATGGCCGCGGGGATGTCTTGTGGGCTTATGCGGGCGAAGATGTACTGGAGATCCCCGTTGCCCCGGCGGAGATTGAAGGTGGCTGCCGCGATCTGCTGTCGCAGGGGTTTGTAGTGGAAGTCCCTGACTACTCCGATGATCGTCTTGTTTTTCTCCCAGCCTGTCCCGCCCTCGATAGAGAACCTTTTCCCCATGGCCGTGTCCCATCCAAGCTCTCTCATCAGGGATTTGTTGATCAGGATCGCCTGGTCCTGGTCGGTGGCGAACTCCCGGGAGAAATCCCTGCCTTCCACCAGTTCCATGCCCAGCGTCTCCACATAGTCATAGTCCACCACAAAGGTGGAAAACCCGATTGGCCGGCCTTCATACGTGCCTCCAGTCCCCATATCACCCCGGTCAAAGGACATGTTCCCCATGGAGACCTTGAGCAGGTCCGCGTGCTGAGCCATGGTTTGTCGGTAGACCTCCAGCATCCGCGCCTTCTCCTGCCGGTTCAGCCCAAAGGTGTCCAGCACCACCACCTGCTCCGGGTTGAAGCCTAGGTTCCTGGCCTGCAGGTAGTGCATCTGCGCTGCCATGACCAGGGTGCCGGCCATCAGCAGGATCGAGAGGGCGAACTGCAATACCACCAGTCCCCGGCTGAACAAGCCAGTTCCGCCGAGTTTCATCCTGCCCTTGAGGACCACCACCGGGTGGAAGCCGGACAGCACCAGGGCCGGATAGCTCCCGGCCACCAGGCCAGTGACCAGCACCAGACTGCCGAGCACGGGCCAGGCCGAGCCGTAGTCCAGGCTCAGGTGGCGATCGACCAGTCCATTAAACATGGGCAGGAACAGCTCGGTCAGGACGATGCCCAGGACCAGGGCGAAGAAGCTCAACAGCACTGCCTCTCCCCAGAACTGCCCGATGAGCTGGCCCCGCGTCGCCCCCAACACTTTGCGCATGCCCACCTCCCTGAAGCGGGTGGAGGCAAGCCCAATGGCGAGGTTGGCGAAGTTCACGCAGGCGATCAGCAGCACGGCCAGGGCCATACCCGCCAGGATATAGGAATAAGTCGGATCACTAGTGGGCACGATGGCGAAATGGATAGCTGTGCTCAGGTGGAGGCCAGTGAGTGGCAGGAGGCGCAGTTCAGTTTCTCCTGGGGTTGCATACAGTTCTTTGGCGTACCTCTCGACGATTGAGGCCAGCTTCTTCTTTACTTCGGCTTCCTGGGTTCCTTCTGCCAGTTGGATGAAGGTGTAGTAGTTCCATCCCCCCCACTGGGTCAGCCGATGCTCGTTGAGGGTGCTGTCAAAGGGCAACAGAACATCGAAGCGCAAGCTCGAATTCTCTGGGACCTCAACCACGCCACTCACGGAGAAGTCCTGGAAGCCATCCCATGTCTGAAGGGCGAGGGTCTGGCCGATCGGGTTCTCTTGTCCAAAGCACACCTCGGCCAGTTCCCGGCTGATGACCACGGAGTTGGGGGCCCTGAGTGCCGTCTGCAAGTGCCCGGCGACCTGGGGAAAGGAGAACACCTCGAAAAACTCTGGCTCGGCGTATAACGTGAATCTATCCTTGAAAACCCGGTCTCTGGTCCGGATGACCTGTCCCCTCAGCTCGATGTCGCCCTCGCAAACCCTGACAATATGCTCGATTTCGGGAATATGGCCCTGCAGTGTCGGTGTCAATGGCCAGGGTGTCTTGACCCAAATCCTGTCGCCCCGAGTATTCGCCTCTTTTCCCGCTTTGAAGATCAGATAAGTCCGGCCCGCCTTCTCGTGGAAGGTGTCGTACGACCACTCGAAGCGGACGTAGAGCAGGGTCAGGGTGCAGAAGGCGATGCCCACGGCCAGGCTGGCGATGTTGATCAGCGAATACAGCTTGTGCCTGACCAGATTCCGCCAGGCGACAATCAGATAGCTCCTGATCACGGACGCTCCTCCCGGTCTATCCACCCGTCCAACAGGTGGATGATGCGCCGACCATAGCCCGCGTTCTTCTCCGAGTGCGTCACCTGGATGATGGTGACCCCTTCCTCGTTCAGTTGTTTGAGGATGCCCATGATCTCCTCCCCTTGTTTGGAGTTCAGATTGCCCGTCGGCTCATCCGCCAGGATCAGCTTGGGCCGAGAGATCAGGGCCCGGGCCACGCCCACCACCTGCTGCTGACCGCCCGAGAGCTGAGCAGGAAATAGATCTCTCTTGGCCGCCATCTGGAAGCGGTCCAGCATCTCGCACACCCGGCCCTGGCGCTCCGGTCCTTTGACCTGCTGGTAGAGCAGGGGCATCTCCAGATTTTCGTACACCGTCAGCTCATCGACCAGGTGATAGCTCTGGAACACAAAGCCGATGTACTGCCGGTGCAGCGCGGTGCGCTGCTTCTCGCTCAGGCTGTGTACGGGCTGGTCCAGGAAGTGGTATTGACCTCCCGAGGGGTCGTCGATCATCCCCAGGATGTGGAGCAAGGTGGATTTGCCGGCCCCCGAAGGCCCCATGATGGAGACGAATTCCCCTTCCTTGATTTCCAGAGTGATGTTGCGGAGCACGTAGGTCTTGAGCGATCCAGAGGTGTAGTATTTCTCGATGCCTGCTAGATGGATCATGGTAGTCTGTCCTTTCTTTGGGGCGGTTCTATGAATTCACGCATCCGGCGCGTATAGGGGGTTTCGATCCCGTACTTGCGGCAGAGCCGGCAGAAGCTGCCGGCGGCAATCCCCAGGGCGCGGCCAGCCTCCTGGCTGGGCGCATAGATCCGGGCCACCCGTTCGACCCGCTCCCGGTCAATCTTGCTCATCATTCCTCCTCTCACTCGTAACGCAGGGCATCCACAGGATTGGACCTGGCAGCTCGGCTGGCCTGGTAGCTGACGGTGAGCCAGGCAACGATCAGCACCAGCGCTCCTCCTAGCACAAACACCCCAGGCCCCAGGTCGATGCGATAGGCGAAACTCTCCAGCCATTGGTGCATGGCATACCAGGCAATGGGCCAGGCGATCAGATTGGCGGCCAGCACCAGATAGGTGAACTCCTTGCCCAGCAGGCTGACAATACTGGGTACAGAAGCTCCGAGCACCTTGCGGATGCCGATCTCCTTGGTGCGCTGGACCACGACTAGAGAAGTCAATCCAAAAGCTCCCAGGCAGGCAATGAAGATGGCAAGCAAGGCAGAACAAGAGACGATCTTGCCCCAGCGGTTCTCCTCTTGGTAGAACCGCGCTAGGTCCTCGTCGAGAAACGAGTATTGGAACACGCGCCCGGGCGGGACGATTTCACGCCACTTTTTTTCCATATAAGCGATTGTGTCCAAGATACCTCCTGCCCTGATCCTGACGAGGAAGAGCCGACCCTGCTCTGTGCCTTCCTCCAATTCTTTGTTGAGCACCAGGACAGTAGGCTGAACCCGGTGGTGCAACGATTCAAAGTGAAAGTCCTCCACCACGCCGATGACCTTCCGGGTAACTGCTCCACTACCTGCCAGTCTGATCGACTCGCCAACAACGCTATTTCCCCCCAACTGATCCGCAAGGGTCTGGTTGATGATAATTGACTCGCCCACATCGGTCCTCAGATCTCGGGAGAAGTCCCTGCCTGCCCGGAGCTTCATACCCAGTGTTTTCAGAAGGTCGTAGCCCGTCAGGTACTGCTGCACCAGGATTTGGGGACCCTTCGACAGCTGGGCTTCTGTGTCCCTGACGCTGCCGTGGAGCCACAATGGATACCTCAGCATCGCGACACTGGCGACCTGGCTGTGCTGCAGGAAGCTGTTGCGCAGCGTTGTGTGATACCCTCCAGCCGGACCCCCTAGTTCGGGCAGCTCGCCTGTATTGACGAGCACGACCTGCTCCTTGTCGAATCCCAGGTCGCTGGCGCGGATGAAGCGAAGCTGCCGCAACATGACCAAGGTGCTGATGACCAGCAGGATAGACAATGAGAACTGGACGATCACCAGCCCCCGGCCGAATGGGGTTACATTGCTCAATTTTAATTTACCTTTGAGCACCACTGCTGGATGGAATCTGGATTGTACCAAGGCAGGGTAAGCGCCGGCTCCCAGGCTGACCAGCAAGGCCAACCCTACCAGCGCCCCGAGAAGAATCGGGTCGAGGTCCAGGGATAGTTCTTTGTCCATCAGCGCATTGAACACCGGCAGGAGAACTTCCG
>JACPJE010000078.1 GCA_016187725.1 Candidatus Latescibacterota bacterium | reverse complement strand
TTCGGCGATTTCGGATCTCTCTTCTGAGCCATGTAGTGTGCGTGGTAATTGGTTTTGGTACGCTCCTCTCTCCAATAGGATCTTTTGTGATCGGTCAACGGACAGAACTCGTGCTGGTGTTCATTGGGAGCAATAAATAGCCCCCGGCAGTGCTTGCACCTTTTGAGCCTGCGGGCATACTCACCACCCAAAAAACGAGCCAGGCTGATGTAGTACCCGACAATACCTCCTGGGGCAGCAAAAAGAAAGGGCCGCCCAGTCATGGCCTCTTTATCCCCCTCTGGCGAATATTGTCGATTTACACTAAGCCCAAACGACAGGTTTTCCTCTTGTATTCGCATCCTCTCGGTGATCTCCGACGCGATGGTCTGCAATTCTTGTTCTCGTTCCTCTGAAGCCTTTCCAAGCGTATCAAGGTATCGGTTCAGTAGTCTAATTATGTGGTCTGCATCTTTGTCCCACCACTCCCGCTTGTTGATGAATGTAATCCACCACTGCTCATCACCAGGCAAAAAGGACTGCACAGGGACATAGATCAATACTCCCTCTCGATTCGCAATCCTTCTCTTTCTGGAATTCTCCCGGTACTGCCGCACATCTTTTTGCTGATGTTTTTTGGATTCCTGTTTGCCTCTTTTGGACAGCAGCGATTTTGCCATGTCTTTGCCTCCCGCAGCAATACCCGCGCAAAGGAAGAAGGAAGGCCCAGGCCGGCGCGGGGGCTTCGGCTTTTCGGGAGCTACCCTAGGGCCCTTCCTCGAATCTACAAAGGGCCTGGAACAAAATCGATGGAGACTTTATGGAGACCCAGCCCCACTACAAAGAAAAAGGGGCTGCGCCGTGTTGACGCAACCCCTTATTTATCAAGATGGTGCCGAAGCGGGGACTCGAACCCCGACGCCCGAAGGCACTGCCCCCTCAAGACAGCGTGTCTACCAGTTTCACCACTTCGGCAGAAACTAGCGCAAGCGCCCTTCTTACGGCCCGCTCTGGCCCGCCGGACTGGCCGGCGCCGGGGCCGCCGGCAGTACCTCTCCCCCGCCGGCCGCAGGAGCCGGGGTGAAAGGCACCGGGGAGGCCGCCTGCTGCGGCTGAAGCAGCCGCTCCGTAGCCGAGCTGGCTTCATCCCTTCCCGAATCGAAGGTGAGGAACTGCACCAGGCAGCTGAGAAAGAAAGCGGTGGCCAGCACAGTGGTGGCCTTGGTCAGGAAATTGGAGGCCGTGCGCCCGCCCAGGAAGGAGGCCGAACTCAAACCTCCCGCGATGGAGCTGGCCAGGCCTCCGCCTTTGCCGGACTGCAGGAGGACCACCAGGACCAGCAGGATACAGATCAGCACATGGATCAAAGTCAGTAGGATCGCCATAGAGGTATCAACACGCCGCTCTGACGATGGCGGCAAAGCTGTCGGCCTTGAGCGCGGCACCGCCGATCAGGCCGCCATCGATGTTCTGCTGGGTGAAGAGTTCTGCCGCGTTCTCGGGTTTGACGCTGCCCCCGTACTGGATGCGCAGGGCGCCGGCCACGCCTTCGCCGTAGTGCTGGCGCAACGAGGAACGGATCAGGCCGTGGACCTCTTCTGCCTGGGCCGGGGTGGCGGTGCGTCCGGTGCCAATGGCCCAGACCGGTTCGTAGGCCAGCGCCATCTTGAGGAGTTCTGGCTCGCTCACCCCCTGGAGGGCGGCCCGGACCTGGCCGAGGACCACTGTCTCGATCTGGCCGGCTTCGCGCTGTTCAAGGGTTTCGCCGACGCAGACAATGGGTGAGAGCCCCGCGCGCAAGGCCGCTTTCAGCTTGCGGTTGACCTGCTCGTCGGTCTCGGCAAAATACTGGCGCCGCTCAGAGTGGCCTAATATAATGTAGCTACACCCCGTGGTCAAGATCATCTGCGGGGAGATCTCGCCGGTAAAGGCCCCCTCGCTCTCCCAGTGCATGTTCTGGGCGCCCAGGGCGATGGGGCTGCCGGCCAGGGCCTCGCGCACCGCCTGTAGGCTGGTGAAGGGCGGGCACAGCACCACCTCCACCGTCTCGCAGTCCCGGCTGAGCAGGCTGGCGATGGCCCGGGCCAAGGTCCCGGCTTCCGCGGCGCTTTTGTACATCTTCCAGTTGCCTGCCACCAATGGCCGGCGCATCCTTCACCCTCCCTCTCTTTCCAGGACCGCCACCCCCGGCAGGACCAAGCCGCTCAGGCATTCGAGCGAAGCCCCGCCGCCGGTGGAGACATGGGTCATCTGCCCGCTCAGGCCCAGCTGGGCGATGGCCCCGGCCGTGTCCCCCCCGCCGATGATGCTGAGGGTGCCCCGCTCGGCGCTGGCCCTGGCCAGGGCCTGGGCCACCTGGCGGGTGCCCTCCGCAAAGGGCGCCATCTCGCACACCCCCAGCGGACCGTTCCAGATGACCATGCCTGCACCGCTCACCTGGGCGGTGAAGAGCTGCCGGGTCTGCGGGCCTATATCCATCCCCAGCCAGCCGGCGGGGATCTCCTGGCGCGCCACCACCCGGGTCTGGGCGTCTGCGGCAAAGCGATCGGCCACCACGCAGTCCACCGGCAGCAGCAGTTGCACGCCGCGCTCTTCGGCCCGGGCCAGGGTCTGCCGTGCCACCTCCACCCGCTCGGCCTCGAGCAGGGAATTGCCGATCTCCAGGCCCATGGCCTTGAAAAAGGTATAGGCCATGGCCCCGCCGATGAGCAGGGCATCCACCTTGTTCAACAGATTTTCGATCAGTTCGATCTTGCCCGAAACCTTGACCCCGCCCAGGACGGCGACAAAGGGCCGGCGGGGCTGCTGCACCGCATCGCGGAGATACTGGATTTCCCGCTCCATCAGCAGGCCGCTGGCCCTCACTGCCAGGTGGCGGGCCACCCCTTCGGTGGAGGCGTGGGCCCGGTGGGCTGAGCCAAAGGCGTCGTCGACGTAGATCTCGCCCAGCGCCGCCAGCTGGCGGGCGAACTCTGGGTCGTTCTTTTCTTCTTCGGGATGAAAACGCAGATTTTCCAGCATCAGCACCTGGCCGGGCCGCAGCCCGCCGGCCAGGCGCTCCACCTCCGGCCCCACGCAGTCGGGAGCCAGCTGCACGGGCCGGCCCAGCAACTGACCCAGGCGCTCGGCCACCGGCTTGAGGGACATCTGCGGCAACCGCTTGCCCTTGGGCCGGCCCAGGTGGGACATCAGCACCAGGGCCGCGCCCTGATCCAGCAGGTGCTCCAGAGTGGGCAGGGCCGCCTGCAGCCGGGTGTCGTCGGTGATGTGCAACCGATCATCCAGGGGCGCGTTGAAATCCACCCGCACCAGCACCCGCTTGCCGGCCACCTGGATATCCTCGAGGGTCTTCCGTTTCATCGCGCCCCTCCTCGGCAGGCCGAACTGGTCAGCCGAAGAAGATGCGGGCGATATCGTACAGATCGTCGCCCACCATCTTCAGCTGGCCCACGGCCTCGCTGATGGGAATGGCGACGATCTGGGTGCCCTGCAGGCTGACCATCTTGCCGTAGTCGCCTTTGCGGACCAGGTCGATGGCCGCCACCCCGAAGCGGGTGGCCAGCACCCGGTCGAAGGCAGTGGGGGTGCCGCCCCGCTGCAGATGCCCCAGCACCGTCACCCGGGTCTCGAAACCGGTGCACTTCTCGATCTCCTCGCTCACCACCTGGCCCACCCCGCCCAGCTTCACGTGGCCGAACTCGTCCTTGCCGGCCTTGGAGACCACCAGTTCCTCGCCCTTGTCGGAGGAGATCTTGACCCCCTCGGCCACCACCACGATGCTGAAATCCTTGCCCCGCTGGTGGCGTTCCTTGATGGAGTTGACGATGTCATCCATCGTGTAATGCTTCTCGGGGATGAGGATCATGTCCGCCCCGCCGGCGATGCCCGCGTGGGTGGCGATCCAGCCGCTGTGGCGCCCCATCACCTCGATGACCATCACCCGGTTGTGGGACTCGGCAGTGGTGTGGATGCGGTCGATGGCCTCGGTGACGATGTTGACGGCGGTGTCGAAGCCAAAGGTGTAGTCGGTCATGTTGAGGTCATTGTCGATGGTCTTGGGCACGCCGACCACCGCCACCCCTTCCTGGTGCAAGCGATTGGCGACGCTGAGGGTGTCGTCGCCGCCGATGGCGATCAGCGCGTCCAGCTTCATGCGCTTCATGTTCTCGATGACCTGTTCGGCCCCCTCCGCGCTCTTGAGCGGGTTGGTGCGCGAGGTGCCCAGGATGGTGCCGCCCTTGGGCAGGATGCCGGAGACCTCGTCCAGATCCAGGGGCTGCCACAGGCACTCCATCATCCCCTTCCAACCCTTTTGAATACCCTTGAAACGGAAATCGTAGGCCGTAATACCCTTGCGCACCGCGGCGCGGATCACGGCATTGAGGCCCGGACAATCACCGCCGCCAGTCAGGATTCCAACCGTCTTTTGGGCCATGCGTTCAACTCCTTTTTTGCCTGGGGAAACGCCGGACCCCCGCCCCTTGTCCTCCCTTCCAGACCAAGGCTTAAAGCTAAACCTCTGCACGGGTTGCGTCAAGGAAGCGCCGCGCTCTCACCGCCTCGTCTCAGAAAGGGACAGGCCAGGGCCAGCCCCCAGATCCGGCAGGCCCCGGCCTCTTCCAGGGTGCGGGCGCAGGCGCCCAGGGTGGAAGCGGTGGTCACCACATCGTCCACCAGGCCGATGCAGGTATGCGCCGGCAGCGGCCCCACCACCCCGAAGGCCCCTGCCAGGTTCTGCCGCCGCCCCGCCGCATTCAGACCGGCCTGCTGCCTGGTGGCGGTGCGCCGCCGCAGCAGCCCCTCGCACAGGGGCACCTCCAGGACTTGGGCCAGCCCCCGGGCCAGCATCAGGCTCTGGTTGTAGCCGCGCTCCCGCTGGCGCGCCGGAAAAAGCGGCACCGGGACCAGCAGGTCTACCTCTCTGAGGGACTCGGCAAACTCAGGAGCCAGTCCCAGGCAGCGCCCCAGGGGCTCCCCCAGTTGCCGGTGGCCCTGGAACTTGAGCAGGTGGATGGCCTCGCGCAGCGGCCCGGCATAATCGCCCAGCACCAGGACCCGCTCCAGTTCCCAGGAGGGGCAGTTGGTGCAGACCGCCCCGGCGCCGGGACAGCTGCAGCGCGGGCAGCGCCCCGGCCGCACCGCCCGGATCGGCGCCCAGCACTGGCCGCACAGGTACTCCCCGGCCTCGGCCATGGCCTGCCGGCAGACCAGGCAATGAGGCGGCAGGGCAAAATCCAGCAGGGCCCGGCCCAGCTGACTGACCAGTGAACGCAATTGCCCGCTCCTGTCACCTGTAATACACAATATCAGAAGGGAGAACGCGTGTTGCTGCAAAGGGGATCAAAAACCGTGCCGCGCAGCCGCGACAACCCCCAAACTCAGAAAGCGCTAGGACCCACACGTCCTAGCGCAGCATATTTTTTGGTTTGGCAGCAGCGAGATCTGGTGGCCCTGCCCCTCAGGGCTCAGGCCACCAGATCCACGGTCAGTTTCTCATCTGCGGGGTGCCCATCTTGAGGGACTTCCCCTGGCCGGTGCCGGCCCTTTTTCTGCTGCCGGCGGCGTTCGCGCCGCGCCTGCTTGGAGAGCGCGTCGGGCGTGCGCACCCAGGCGGACTCCACCCGGTAGATCATGGCAACCTCCTTGTCACCCTTGCCATCCCTGGCAGTGCCGGCCCGCAGCCGGCCCGGAGCGGCATGCGACTGCCTGGCCGCTCTACCTAGTTTATCGGCTCCTCCACCGGTCCCTTGAGCATTGCCGGCCGATTGACTGGCCCCAGGGCACAACATTAATTTATTGTCTCTTTCCTTCACCCCAACAGAGGCAAAGACCATGCGCCAGATTTTGCGCCCTGCGTTCTGGACCCTGCTCTGCGGCCTGTGGCTGGCCCTGCCCGCCGGGGCCGAACACCGGCTGGTGCACGCCCCCAGCTCGGCCGATCCCATGCAGGTCCACCTCTACCAGCTCGGCAACGGCCTGAGCGTGTACCTGAGCGAGAACCACCAGGAGCCCCGCTTCTACGCCCAAATCGCCGTGCGGGCCGGCAGCAAGAACGACCCGGCCGAAGCCACCGGCATCGCCCACTATCTGGAGCACATGCTCTTCAAGGGATCCACCCGGATGGGCACCTTGGATTACGAAAAGGAGAAGGCATACCTGGACCGCATCGAGGCCCTGTACGAGCAGCACTTTGCCGAGACCGACCCGGAGAAGCGCAAACAGATCTACGCCCAGATCAATCAGGAAAACCTCCTGGCCTCTCAGTACGCGGCGGCCAACGAGATTCAAGATCTTTACTCCGCTATGGGCCAGAAGCGCCTCAACGCCTTCACCGGTTACGACGAGACCGCCTATGTGGTGGACCTGCCCGCCAACCGGCTGCGCCAGTGGGCCGTCATCGAGTCAGAGCGCTTTGCCCATCCGGTCTTTCGCCTCTTCCAGACCGAACTGGAGACGGTGTACGAGGAGATGAACCAGAGCTACCACGATGATAAGGATCAGATCCTCTCCGCCGCTGTGGACCGGCTGCTCTTCAAAAACCACCCCTATGGCCGCCCGATTATCGGCACGGTCGAACATCTGAAAAACCCTTCTATCAGGCGGATGTACGAGTTCTATCACACCTACTACGTGCCTGACAACATGGCCGTATTCCTCTCCGGGGACCTCGACCCGGGCGCGACCATCGCCCTGATCGACAGCGCCTTCTCCGGGTGGGAGCACCGAGAGCTGCCCAAACCCAAGAAGTGGAAGGAAGAGGAACTCAAAGCCCCCGAGCGCGTCACTGTCACCTTCCCCGGAGAGGAGTACGTGACCCTGGCTTTTCGCCTTCCTCCCAATACCCATCCCGACATCGAGGCACTAGAGGTGATGGACATGGTCCTGGACAACCGGGTGGCTGGTCTCATCAACCTCAACCTCAACCAGAGACAGCAGGTGCGCGAGGCCCACGCCTACCGCCACATGAACAACGATTATGGCGAAGAGACCTTGGAGGGCGTCCCCAAACAAGGCCAGAGCCTGGAGGAAGTGGAAAAGCTTCTCCTCGACCAGCTCGAACTCCTCAAGAAAGGAGAGTTCGAGGAGTGGATTATCCCGGCTATTGTCACTGATTTCAAAAAGGTTTACCAACAGGGATTCGAGAACAACAACTCTCGGGTAGGCATCATGAGCCAGGCCTTCACCTCTTACGAGGACTGGGACCGGGCGGTACACAAACTCGATCGCCTGGCCAAGATCGAGAAGAAGGACGTGGTGCGGGTCGCCAACAAGTATTTCAAGAATGACAACTACGTCGCCGGGTACCGCCGGGATGGAAAGCCCGCGCTGCCCACCATTGAGAAACCCGCCATCGACAAGGTCGAGATCGACCCCTCCCGCCATTCCCCGTTCTTTGCGGAAGTCATGGGAATGCTCTACCCGGAGATCGACCCGGTCTTCGTGGTTCCGGACAAGGACTACCAGGTCCGACAGGTGCGCGAGGGCGTCAAGCTCTACTACTGCCCCAATCCGCTCAACGATCTGTTCTCCTTCACCATCTCGGTGGATCTCGGTCTGCTCTCCGACAAGCGCCTCTCCGTGGCCCGCGACTTGCTCGACAAGTCGGGCACCCCGCACTTCAGCGCCGAGGGATTGAAAAAGGAGTGGTACCGGCTCGGCACTGATTTCGGCGCTGGCTCCGACGACTACGAGACCACCTTAACTATCTCTGGCCTGGACGGCAACTTCAGCGAATCGCTCAAACTGATGGTCGAACTGCTGAACCATCCCGCTGCCAGCGACTCCACCCTGAGGGAACTGATCAGCATCACCCTGGCCAGGCGCGAGGACGACCAGAAGAACCACGAGGTCATCAGCCAGGCTCTTTTCAGATTCAACCGCCTGGGTGAGCAATCCCCCTTCCGCCGCGCCCTTTCCAACCAGCAGCTGCAGCAACTGAAGAAAGAGGATCTCCTCGGCTTGATCTCCAGCCTGCTGAGCTACCAGCACACCCTGCTCTACACCGGCTCGCTTTCCATCGAGGAGGTCCTCGCCCAACTCCAGCAGCACTACGTTCTGCCTACCGAGCTACAGTCCCCGCCGGCTCAACCCCCACCCCCGATCCGCCAGCCAGACTCAACCGAGATCTATCTCTTCGACAAGGAGATGGCCCAGGCCCTGGTCCGCATCGAGTCAGGAGATACCCCCTATGCCGAGACCCTCAGGCCCGCCATCCAGATCTACAACGAGTACTTCGGCGGGGGTTGGGCCGATATCGTCTTTCAGGAGCTGCGCGAGGCCCGGGGCCTGGCCTACCAGGCATGGGCCCTCTACAACCCCGGCATGCGCCGGGAGGAGCCGAGCCTCATGGCCGGCTTCATCGGTTGTCAGGTGGACAAGACCCCCGAGGCCTTGCAGACCTTCCTCCAGCTCATGGACGATATGCCGGCCTCTGCCGAGCGCTTCGCGGCAGCCCGCCAGGCTCAGCTCAACCTCTACCGCACCTCCCGTCTCGGCTTTCGCCAAGTCCTGGGTGCCGTGCGCCAGTGGGAGCGGCTGGGGCTTCCCGTGGACCCGCGGGCCTGGCGCTTCCAGCAGATCCAGCAACTCTCCTTTGAACAGATGCTCGAATTCTACCGGGGACACGTGCAGAACCGCCCGCGGATGATCTCCATCATCGGCGACAAGCGCAAGATGGATCTGGCGGTCATCGGCGCCGCCGGCCCCATCACCGAAGTGGGGCTGCCGGACCTCTTCTCCTATTGACAAAAACGGACTAGCAGCCTAGTTTCGAGAAGCTAAAAATGGCGGTGTAGCTCAGTCGGTTAGAGCAGCGGAATCATAATCCGCGTGTCGGGGGTTCGATTCCCTCCACCGCTACCAAATTCTTCAAGCGCAACTCTCTGGTGTCAAAGGGGGTTGCGCTTGCTGTTTCCGCACCCACCGCTTGCTTGTACATGCTGGGAACATGCTCCGGGATGGAAAACAGCTTTTCAGCCACCCTCTCGACGGTTTCAGCCAGCCGCTCTGGACGGGTCCGCCCGTAGACATTCATCGTCAAGTCTGCTGTTGAATGACGGGCAAGGGTCTGAGCTTCCTTGACTGTGGCTCCACTGTCGATCACCAGATTGATGAAGGCCACCCGCAGGGCGTGGAAGTCCACCTTGCCTTGTGGGGTCCATTTCGAGATACCGGCTCTCTTCAGATCCTCGGCAATGGCTTCATGGGTATGCGTGGGCACGTACAGGAGCCTGCCTTTAGGAGCAAGGCCAGGCTTGCGATGCTGGGCATAGGCTTGGGCGTACAGGCGGTCAGGCTCTCCAGCCTCTGCAAAGGCGTACAGGCGCTCCACAAGGGACTTGGGCAGGGGCTGAAAGCCAGGCTGCCTATTCTTCGTCCATTCCGCATCCAGGCGCAGGCCGCAGCGCTCCCGGTCTAGGTGGTCCAGGGTCAGCCTGCGGAGTTCCCCGGCGCGCAGGCCGGAGAGGAAGGCGGTTTCATAGAGCGGGCGCAGGGAGGGATTGCAGGTGCTCAGGAAGCGCGTGATCTCCTCGGCGCTCAAAGCCCGTCTTCGGGTCTGCGGTGCGGTATCAAAAGGCGCCAGCCCCTTCAAGGGGTCCGCTGCCAGATAACCGCGCTGCTCGGCCCACAGGCACAGGGCGTGCAGCGACTCGGCATGGTTCGCAAGCGTCTTGCCAGCCTTCCCCTGAGCTTGTAACTCTCGCAGCGCCTTCTCCACCCTGGGCAGCATACCATCCAGATCCGCCAACGTCGCCAGCCCCAGGCGCTCTTGCCACCAGCCCTTCAGATGGGTCCGGCGCATACGGGCATGGACAGAAGCCCAGCCCCCGCCACCTTTGCCGCCCTGTGATTCGCCCCAGGCAAGGTATTCCTCTATCACCTCAGCGAAGGGGCGCTTGCTGTGCTTGTCGGCAGAGAGAGGAGCAGGGCGGTACCCTAGGCGGATTTGCCGGCGCTCGTCTTCCAGACGTTCCGCCATCCGCAGGGTGTCAGGCTTGCTGCGGGTTCCGAGAAAAAATCTCTGCTTGCCGCTGGCGTCCATGAACCAACCTTGATAGCGCCCTCTCCGATTGGGCTTTGCGCGTACGCCTGCCATAACTATTCCCCTTTCTCTCTCAGGATGTCCAGGATGTAGGAAGCCAGGGGCAAGCCTGCCTTCTTCGCCAGAGCTTCGAGACGGGTGCGCTCGGCTTTGGTCAAGGAGAGCATGACCTTCTCACTCTGCTTTTCCGCCTTTGGCTTGGACGGTCTGCCCGTCCTCAGCTTGTCAGCAGCAATCTGCGCCCTGGTCCGTTTCCTTTTCATGTCCATAATCTACTTTTGATAAAGTCAAAAGTCAAGGAGAAAGTCGGGCTAGCTTCCGCGCCATGCGCTCGGCTTCCCTAGCGGCGGTCTCCAGGCGCTTCTCGATGTGCCTCACTACTGCGCCCACCGTCCAGGCAGAACTGCCAAGAAGCCGGGTAGGTGGAGGAAGCTCGCCGCGCAGGACAGCCCGTTTTATGCTGGCAGGATGGCGCTTGAACAAGTGCGCCATGCCTCCCTCGGTGATGATAGCACCCGGGCCTAGCTCGCCCAGCGCCGCGATAATACCAGGCGATTCGCCCGGATCGGGGAGGTTCTCCACCTCCACAGGTGCCAGGTCGGTTGTATCACTCATAGAACCACTCCTTGAAACACAGGTAATAGCTTGCCTTTACACGCCCGGTTCAGTGCAGATGCGACCCAGGCCTCGGGGGGCAAATCCGGACCGAATCCCCCCTCCCTCCAGGGATCTGTGCACCAGAGGTCCCCTGCTCGCTCCCCCCGCACACGTTACATCTCCTCGTTTCCTGTATCAGTTTCCTGGGGTTGTCGCAGAGCAGCCACTAACTCCCGTATGGAGTCCGTTTCCATCCTCCCGGCCTGCTCCTCCATCCAATTAGCCAAACCTTGGGCCAGCATGTGAGGGTCTTCAGGGGCCTCGCCGACAGGAGAACCATCCTGAGCAAAGGCGCGCAACGCCGCCGAAGCCGCATAGACTGCCGAGTTCGCGGTCTTGGCGTCCACCTGGCCGGTGAGCACCCACTGACAGA
>JACPJE010000077.1 GCA_016187725.1 Candidatus Latescibacterota bacterium | reverse complement strand
CAAGACGAGGGTGAGGAGGGGCATCTTGCTGACGAGGTAGATGTGCATGTGCGCGAACTCCTGGATGCTGAGGGGAATCCGGCCTGAGGACCATCGGGCTGAGCTCTGTACAGTACGCATAGGTTGTGCCAGGAGCGCGGGCGAGTCAGGAGATTATTAAAAAACAGGGAACTAGCCTGTTTGCTCACCCCTGGAGAAGCGCCTCCCCAGGCGGATCTTGGCGCTTTGTGCTAGCCGGCATTGCCAACTCTTGCTAGCACGGAGGTCTCTGAGGAAAAAGGAAGGTGGGGTCAGGCGCGAATGCCCAGCCTGGCCATCTTGTAGCGCAGGGTCGAATAGGGCATGTCCAGGGCCTGGGCAGCGCGCCGGCGGTTCCAGCGGGCGGCTTCGAGGGCCTGCAGGATGCGCTGGCGCTCCGGCTCTTCCTGGGGGGGGACTGCCAGGGTGGGGGCAGGAGCGGGGGCAGGCAGGAAGAAGTGTTCGGGCTGGAGGTGGCCAGACCGGCACAGCATGGCAGCCCGCTCGACCAGGTTGCGCAGTTCGCGCGCGTTGCCGGGGAAGGGATAGTTGGCCAGCAGCTCGGTTGCCGCCGGCGAGAAGCCCTCGAAGTGGAGGTTCCGCTGCAGGGCATAGCCGGACAGGAAGTGCTTCGCCAGCGGGAGGATGTCCTCGCGGCGCTCCCGCAGCGGCAGCAGGTGGATCGCATAGGAGTTCAGCCGGTAGAACAGGTCGGTCCGGAACTTCCCGGCGTGCACCTGCCCTTCCAGGGAGGTGTTGGTGGCGGCGATCACCCGCACCTCGACGTGGATCTCCCTGGAGCCTCCGACCCGCCGGAAGGCGCGGGCCTCCAGCACCCGCAGAAACCGGGCCTGGGCGGCCGGCGACAGGTCGGCCACTTCGTCCAGGAAGAGGGTGCCGCCGTGGGCCAGTTCAAAGTACCCGGCCCGGTCGGCAATGGCCCCGGTGAAGGCGCCCTTCATATGGCCGAACAACTCGCTCTCCACCAGCGCTTCGGGCAGGCTCGGACAGTTCACCGCGATGAAGGGCCGCTCTTCTGCATGGGCGAGAAAATGGAGTTCGTGGGCCACCACCTCCTTCCCGGTGCCGGTCTCGCCGGTGATCAGGATGGTCTCGCACCTGGACTCGACGGCCTGGCGGATCTGCTCGCGCACCTGGCGTGTGGCAGGGCTGAGGCCCACAAAGAGGCGGTTCCGGGCGCGCAGGGCCTCTGCGGTCTGGATCCCCCGGATGGTCTCGCGCAGGTGGCGCTGCTGCTGGCGCAGGGTGCGGAGTTGGCGCGCTTTTTCGATGGCGGCGTCTATTTCGAGCAGTTTCACCGGCTTGGTCAGAAAGTCCGCCGCCCCCAGTCTCAGGGCCTGGATCGCCATCTCCATGTCCGCGTGCCCGGTGATGAGCACCACCGGCATCTGGGGACAGATCTCGTGGGCCTTGGACAGAAAGGCGAGCCCATCCAGGCCGGGCATCCGCACGTCGACCAGGGCCAGGTCGTACCTGGATGCCTCGATCAACCTCAGGGCAGCGATTCCGTCGCGGGCCTTCTCCACCTGATAACCCGACTGGCACAGATAGTCTCCCAGGGCCTGCAGGATGGCCGCCGAGTCATCGACGAGCAGCAGGTGCAGCGCGGCCTCCGAGCCGGAGTTCCGGTTCATCGGGCCTCGCCGATCCTCGCCAGGTTTTTCATCTTCCCCCTGAGCGAAGGGCGGGGCTCAGTGTCGGCAAAACGAAGGCGGCGGTGACCCCCTGTCCTGGGGTTGATCTCAAATAAAGGGTGCCCCCAAGCCCCTCGACGGTGGACTTGCAGATCGCCAGCCCCAGACCCGTGCCTTTGTCCGGAGGCTTGGTGGTGAAGAAGGGGTCGTAGACCTTGTCCAGGATTTCCTCGGGGATACCCACCCCCTGGTCGATCACCTCCACCTTCACCCGCCGGCCTTCCGCCTCTCCTTCCACTCCAGTCCGCACCACCACCACCCGGGAGGACACGGGACCAGGGTCCGTCTGCTGCCGCTCCTCCACGGCGTCCCGCGCGTTGGTCAACAGGTTCATCAGCACCTCTTCCAGCGAGAAGGGATTGGCGCAGACCAGGGGCAGGTCTTCCGCCAACTCGCTCCTCAGCGCCAGGCCATGGGCGCGGAACTGGGCCCCTAGCAATTCCTGCACCAGCCGGATAACCTCGTTGATCTGCACCGGCCACTGTTCGAGCCCATCGGCGTTGCGGGAAAAGGTGCGGACGTGCTCGATCAGGTGCGACATCGTGTCGACCTGTTCAATGGCCAGATTCAGCTTCTTTTTGACCTCCTCAGGGGAAAGACTCCACCCGCGCGCCATCCCGATCAGGAGGTGCTCGATCAGCCCCCTGATCCCCTGGAGCGGCTGGTTGAGTTCGTGCGCCATGCCGGCGGCCATCTCGCCCAGGGAGCGCAGCCGGTCTGAGCGCACCCTCAGGGCCTGTTGTTCGGCCAGGATGCGCTCGGCCGCCTCCCTGGCGGCGATAGCCTGGCGGCACTGCTCCAGTTCCTCGACGAGCTGTGCTTTGGTCTTCCTGCGGTCCTTCATCTGCTTCCCCTGAAGACCTCCGGAAAGGCAGGGCGTTCGCTATCGTTCGACCAGCCGGCCTTCGCGGATGTGGAAGCGGGGGCTCTTCACGTCCTCGCGCAGCTTGCGCTGGTACTCGCCGATGCGGACGGTCACCCCCCAGCAAGCCAGGTCGTGCACCTTGATTGCCGCCCCCTTGACCGTGGTCCTGATCTGGCCCTCCAGCTCGGCCTGCTCGCCCTGCAGCTTCTGGTAGAGCTGCACCAGCTGCCCCAGTTGTTGGGCGTGGTGCACCAGCACCTTGCGGTGCGGGCCGGTGGCCGCGGCCACCATGTTGCGGATCTGCGCCAGGTCGATGCGGCTGAGGTTGAACCTGCGCAACACCTTCAGAAGGTGCTCCTGGCAGGTATTCGCGCTGGTCTTCAGCCGGTCCAACTGCTGGGCCTGTCCCGGCTGCAGCCCGACCACGATGGTGCCGGCCACCCCGTTGGTAGAACCGAGCTGAAACACCTCCACCCCTTCCCGGCTCCAGACCTCGCCGCCCAGGATCACCCCGCCCTTTCCCCCCGTCCCCTTGCGGACTACCACCCTGCCCTCGGCGTGGAGCAAGGCGTGGTACACGTAGTTGCCGATGGTGATATCGCCCCCCGCTTCCACCCGGGCTTCCTGGATGAATTGGGCGTGCACGCTGCCCCCGGCCTGCACCCGGGTCCGCCGGCCCAGAATCCCCTTGCCCACCACGATATCCCCCGCCGACAGGACCGTGCTGCCATTCTCGACCGTGTTGGTGATGGTGATGGTGCCAGTGGCCTTCACCGAGAAGCCCTGCACCACCGAGCCGTCGATGTAGACCTCCCCTCTGAAGTCCAGATTCCCGGTGCCGAAATCGATATCCCCCTTGACCGCCAGCTGCCGGATCACCCGCAGTTCGTCGCCGAGTTGCTTGACCACCCCTTCGATGGTGGCCGCATAGACTTCCACCCCCTCTTCGAGGCGCACCTCGATATGGGCGCCGGCCTTGATCGGCTGGTCAAGGCCCTCCCTGGCCTCCAGGACCCTGCCCTTCACATCGTACCCCGCCACACCCGGGGTGGGGGGCCGGCGGCGGGCCACCACCTGTCCAACGCCCACGCTGGGGGCGAAATTCACCTCGCGGAAGTCGATGGAACCATCCGGCTTTTCCGTGCCGGCCCGGCGCTGCAGGTCGATCAGGAATTCCACCTGCACATCCTCCCCGTCCACCGGGAGGGCTCCCTGGGCGAGCAGGCGGAGCCCCACCTGGTGCTTTCCGCTCTGCACCTGGGAGACCAGCTCTCCGATGCGCTCTTCCTGGATACCCGCGCTGATTCCGGCGGCGCGCAGACACTGCTGCACCATCTCCACCGTCAGGGGATGGGGATGCTCGTCCAGGAGCACCCAGTAGGCGCGCATGTCGCCTTTGTCCAGCCACAGGGGCGGCAGCACCGAGAGCCGGCTATCGGCCAGGCAGAGGTACCCGCACCCCTCCGCCCGGTACTCCCCTTCGGCGGAGAGGCTCACCTGCCAGCCGGCTGCCAACTGACCCTGGGGCGATTCGAGCGGGGGCGGCAGGTCCCGGCCGAACACGTCCTGCCCGGCCTGCCCGGCCTGGCCGCCGCTCACCCGCGCCAGCACCTGGCCGGCTACCGCGGCCATGGCGCGCACACTGGGCGAGGTATGCGGGTCCAAATCGCTGGCCTGAAAAAACTGCTGCACCTCCGCCGACAGCAGACTCAGCACCTGGAAGGACAGGCGCTCCTCTGGCTGGTTGGGGCCACCGAACTCGATGCGGTGGGCCCGGCCCGCTTCCGGGGGCCGGCCCTGCGCCACCCTGATCCACGGGTCCTCGATTTCCTGCCCCTTCCCGGGAACCTCCACTTCGATGCTGGCCAGGCCCAGCTCTCCCAGCGCTCTGTGCGTCTGGGCCTCCCTGGCCTTTTCCAGCGACATACTCCGCACGCAGGCCCGCAGCCCATCCGCCCGCACCAGCAACTCCCAGACCCTCGGCGATCCAGCGCCCCTGCAATTCCCGGACCTGGCTCTCCTTCCCATCTTCTACCTCGGCCACCCTTTCCGCATCGGCCGAAGACTGGCCCAGCCCTTCCATCTCTTCGAGGAAGCGTTCCACGTCCACCAGGGCCTCATCGCCCGTCCTTTCCTGCGCCCTGGCGGCCTGGGCAGGAGGGGGTTTGGACAACTTGCGTTTACCCTTGGCCATACCTGTCCCCTCACTCCAGCTTCAGCAATTCATCGACCTGCAACTGGCCGCTGTCCAACTGCTCCTTCACCCGGGCTGCCCCCAGCGCCATGGCCGAGGCCTGCCCCAGCCGCCACAGGAGGTTGCGCTCTTCCTTCTGGTCCTCCCCATCCAGTCCCCGGGTCCACAGCACCCCCAGCACCTCGTCCTGGTACAGCAAGGGCAGGGCAATGCCTTCCCCTGGCTGGCGGCGGGGCTGACGGTCGCGGTACACCTGGGCCACCAGCGACTTTCCACCCACCTTTTCCTCGGGCCAGTCCCCCAACTCGCCCTCGTCCACCACCTGCCCCCCATCGCCCAGGGCTGCTGCTGGTTCCAACCGTTTTTGGTCCCGGCCAAGTCGGTAGAATACGGTGGCGCCCAGCCCCAGCACCTGGTGCAAAACCTCCATGACCTCCCTGCGGGCCTGCGGCGGGCTCAACCCCTCCAGCTGGCAGCGCACCAGGCGGTCCCGTCCTTCCAGTTCCTTCACCTGCTGCTCCAGCCGGGCATAGGCCGCGCGCAGTTGGCGGGTCTGCTCCTCCACCTTCTGCTCCAGTTCGCGCTGGTAGGTTCTCGGCCACCAGCCGCTGCCGCTCCAGGGCCCGGGCCAGTTCGTGGGCCACCAGCTCCAGCTTGAATGGCTTGACCATGTAGCTGTACGCCCCCAGCCGCATGGCCTCGATCACCAGGCTCATGTCCCCCAGCGCCGTGGCCATCACTACCCCCACCTCGGGGTGGTACTCGCGGAACCAGCGCAGCGACTGCAGGCCGTCCACCACCGGCATCACGATGTCCAGGGTCACCAGGTCGAAGGACTCCCTGCCCATCCAGTCGCAGGCCTCTTCAAAGCTGGAGGCCCGGCGCACGGTGTAATTTTCCTGGATCAGCCACAGTTCCAAGAGCCGGCTCACCGGCTCTTCGTCGTCCACCACCAGCACCCGGCCCTTGGGTTGTTGTTCAGCGTGCATCTGGCAATACCTCCCTCGCTCTAGATTCTACGGCATTGGTCCTGGCCGGCAACTCCAGCACCAGGCAGGCACCCGCCGGGCGCGGCGCGGCCCACAGCCGCCCGCCGTGCTCCCGGACCATGCACCTGACCTATACCTCCTCTTCAAATTCCGCTACATCGATCCTATACCCCTTGATCTTCCGCTGCAGATTGCTCCGCCCCAGATGCATCAGTTCGGCAGCCTGGCTGATATTCCCTCTGGTCTCGCGCAAGATGCGGCTGATGAAGAGGATTTCAAACTGCTTGCGCGCTTCATGGAATAGTTCCGATGGCACAGGATAGGGCGCCACCTCCTCTGCCTGCGCAACCTGCTCGTCTGCCCTTTGCATGGCCATAAGCACCTGCCCTTTCTCGATCTCCTCTCCCCTGGCCAACGCCATGGCCCCCATGAGCACGTTCTCCAGTTCCCTCACATTGCCAGGCCAATCATGGGCGATCAAGACCTGAAGGGCTTCAGCACTCAGTCCTTTGACCACCTTTTGCAGGGTTTCATTATGCCGCGCAACAATATGGGCACACAAAATGGGAATATCCCCCTTGCGCATCCTCAAAGGTGGCAATTCGATCACCATCCCCTTGATGCGATAGAACAAATCCCCGCGGAACCGCCCTCGCTGGATCGCCTCTTCGAGGTTCTGGTGGGTGGCGGTAATAATCCGCACATCCACCCTCTGGGTCTGCGTAGACCCAACCGGCTCAAACTCCTGCTCCTGTAATACCCGCAGCAGACGAATCTGGGTATCCAGGTCCAGATCGCCGATTTCATCGAGAAACAGCGTTCCTCCATCTGCTTCCGCAAAGCGCCCTTTCCGATCCTTGACCGCCCCGGTGAAAGCCCCCTTTATATGACCGAACAATTCGCTTTCCAAAACCCCCTGTGCAAAGGCAGCACAATTGCAGCGCACGAATGGCTTGTCGGCCCGGTCACTGGTGTAGTGGATCATGTGGGCCACCAACTCCTTGCCAGTCCCAGTCTCGCCCAGGATCAGGACCGACAGTGGAGTAGGTGCTACATCCCGGATCAACTGCCGCAGCCGGTGGATCTTTTCGTGCTTGCCCACCAGACAGTCCAGCCCCATTTGTCGCTCGCGCAAAACGCTGTTCTCAGCGCGCAGGTGCTGGACTTCCAGGATCTTGTCGATCTCCGTCAGCACCGCGTCTGCATTGAAGGGTTTGGCCACGTATCCATAAGCCCCCAACTTCGTGGCTTTGACGGCACTCTCCACGTCCGCGTACGCCGTCAGGATAACCACCTCTTCTCTGCGCGCCTTCGGCTTGAAGTGTTCCAGGAATTCAAGCCCGCTCATACCCGGCATTTTCAGATCCAGCAGGATGACGTCGAACTCTTCCTTTTCGAGGAGGCGCAGGGCCTCATCGGCAGTGGGGGCCGTTTTTACGGTATGCCCCTCGCGAGACAGGATACTGCTGGAAAGCCGCAGCAGTTCCAACTCGTCATCCACCATGAGCACCTTGCCCTGGCGCCGGCTCATGAGGGCTCTCCTTTTTCCCTCACCGCCGGCAGACAGATCGCAAATGACGCCCCCTGCCCTTCTTTGCTGGTGACCTGTACCTGGCCCCCGGCTTCCCGGACCTGGCGATGGACAATGGATAGACCTAAGCCGGTACCTTGCCCTGGGGGTTTGGTCGAGAAAAATGGATCGAAGATATGGGGGAGATGATCTGCCGGAACCCCCACGCCGGTATCGCGGATTTGCAGCACCACCTGGCCAGCCTCCTCATACGTCGATACAGACAATTCTCCCCCCTCTGGCATGGCCCCCAACGCATTGGTAATGAGATTGAGGAGGATATCCTTGAACACGTCCCGGTTCATGTAAACTGGAGGTACACTACCCAATTTCTCATTGAGGCGAATACCTCTCTGCTCCAGGTGCCGGCGCTCCAGACCCAGGAACTGCTTCACGAGGACATTCACCTCCAAAGCCTCCCTCGGGTGACCTGAGGGCCTGGCAAAGTCCAGCAGTTCCCCTACCCGCTCATCTACTCGCCGGATAGCCCGCTCTAAACTCTGCAGCGTTCTCTCCTGCTCTCCTTTTTCATCGGGCCCTAGGCGCTTCAGCAGGTCGCATGCATTTTGCATAATCGACAGGGGGTTCTTGATCTCGTGCGCCACCCCCGCAGCCATCTCCCCCAGGGAAGCGAGTTTCTCTGCGCGGATGAGCTGTAATTCCAGAGACCGCTGAGCGGTCTTGTCTTCGAGCACCAGCAGGATCTTCCCTGGATACCCTTCGGCCAACTCCACTACCTTCAGGTTCCAGAAGCGCGTGTCGCCCCTATTTCCGCTGATCTGGAAATCGTTTACCTCGTACTGCCCAGGGTGCTCTCTGAGCCAGGTCTCTAACTGTGCCCCTTCAGGCGTGTGGCTCAGAGGCTGCCCGATGAGCTCCACCCTGTGAAAAATACCCGTCCAGGCTCTGTTCACCTGGGCAATCCGAAAATTCCCATCGATGACGGCGATGCCCAGGGGGTTGCCCTCGATCAGGTGCTTCTCAAAGGCCAGAGAGGACTCCAACTCCTTCTGGCGGGCATCCAGCATCTGGCTCATCTCCACAAAAGCCTCGCCGAGTTCCCTCAGCTCATCCTTTCTTTTTGGGAGCGTTGGGTTCTGGAGTTGACCCCGTTGCATTCCCTGGACTGCTTTCATGAGCAGATTGAGCGGTCTGGTTATGGTCCTCAAAAGCAACAGTCCTAATAGTATAGCCCCCACAACAGAAAATCCCACAATGAGATAGATGCGCTGTTGCAGTGCGGAGGCAAACCCAAAGGCTTCATCTGCTTGTTGTTCCGTCACCACTACCCAGTTCAATTCTTCTACGGGCGCAAACCCAGCCACCCATTCTTTGTCCTGCTCATCCTTCCACTCTAGAGTGCCGGTGCCATGACTGAGCAGATATTCAGCTTGCGGATGGACTTGCTGCCTGTAGATCTGTTCTCGCGCCGGGTGCGCGATGAAACGACCCTGTTGATCTATGAGGCTGCTATGGCCTGTTTCACCTGCGCTGAGTTGGTCGATCTTTTCCCAGAGCCCATAGAGGTTCAATCGCGCCATGAGCGCGCCGACCACCCGTGCTCCTTCTTTGACCGGTACCCCTACAATGAGGCTGGGCGACCCTTCTTTTACGAGCAGGTCAGAAAAATAGACGCCTTGTTTCGAAATGGTTCGCCACAAGCCTTCCTCGTCGGGGAGATACCCTGCCGGCAGCCTGTGCCCTCTCGACAGCGCCGCGTCGACATCAAGGATGCTCGTAGCCCGAATGGACCCTTCCTTATCGACCAGACAGATTTCGCTGACTGCCCTCCCTTCCAAGCCCCCCTGGCTCAGCAGGCTCTGCCGCTGCCAATCCCCGCGCTCGACATTCATCGCCAGGGCCAAAGCCCTCAGGTTGCTGACCGGCTGGTTGATAAAATAAAAGATTTCCTTTGCTGTCCGCCGCACCACCTCTCGATGCCCTTGGAGTACGGCAGCTTGTAGTACCTCCTGAGAGGTGCGCACTATCAGCAGCCCCATGGCAATAGCCAGTATCACTACCAGCAGCACATGACTCCCCAGGAGCCGCACCCACAGCCGGTGTACCTTGAGCGCCCCCATGTACACGCTTCTTGAACGGTTGCTTTAGGTGGATAAAATACAAAAGGGGAATGGAGGGCACCGCCTCCACTCCCCAGGACCATGCACCCCTGTCCTCGGTGCTTAAACCGGTTCCCCGTGTTCTTTGAGGAAGATCTCGTAGTCCATCTTGACCATTTCATTTCCATATTGGTCGAAGAATTCCTTGTTGCAGTCTTTGTGGCGGATGTCCCCGCTTTTCAGGAATGACATGAATCTACATCCTCCCCCGCAGACCGTAAACCACTTGCAGTCCAGACAGCCCTCCAGGTCTTCCCCGTAGATGCGCAGGTGGTCGTAGTGAATCTCACCCTGGCTCAGATCCCCGACGATGAAGGCTTCGTGCCCCACCAGGGCCGGACACTTGTAGATCTTGCCCAGGGGGTCGATGACCACGGCGTTTTCTTCCTGATTCAACAGGCACAGACTCGCGGTGATGGCCTTGCGCGCCGGCAACCCGCGCTGGGCGGCTTCGTGGTTGAGTTCAAACAGGTCTTCCCTATTGCCTGATTGGGTGGGAGTATCCAAGGTTCTTTCTACAGCCTCGATCTGCAAAAGGGGCTCTGGCGACTCGATCTGGAGAAGCCCTTTCTGGTGGTGTTCAAACCCATCCCGGGCCTGACTGCTGATCCCGTTGAACTGAATCCCGCCGATCTTCTCTCCCAGACCGCGCTCCTCCAGGTAGTTCATGAGCTTGGGCACGGCGTGGATGTTCTGGCAGTCCACATTGCCAGCCAGGCGGATCTCGATGAGGTCCCAGACCTCTTCCAGGTTGCGCATGATCAATTCAAAGGAACCATGTCCCCCCTTGAAGGGGCGCTTTTGGTCGTGCGCTTCCTGGTCGCCGTCCAGGGTCACCTTGGCCATGGTGACGCCCACCCTGGCCAGGCGCTCGGCATTCCTCCGGTGCAGCAAAGCCCCATTGGTGGTGACGCTGCCATCGAATTCTAGCCCTCGGGCCTGGGTATAGGCGAGCAGGGGGCCGGCCACCTGCTCCAGGCCGGCCACGTTGAGCAAGGGCTCACCGCCATAGAAGTTCAGGTAGAGCTTTTCCGAGCCTTGTTCCTCCATGCGCTCGATGATCCAGCGGACCGTGCGCTCGGCTTGGGTATGGCCCAGCTTTACGGGCCTCTTCACCCCCTCCTCGACGCAGTAAGTGCAGGCGAAGTTGCAGTCATAGGTGGTCATCACCATCGCCTTGAAGGTCCGCCGATTGTTCCGCACCTGGCTGTGCCAGTGCTCGATCTCCTGGCGCTCGTCCACCTCATCCTCGACGAGGATGCCCATCCTTTCGAGTTGCTGCGCCAGCTCCGGGGGGATCAGCGCTGCATCGAAAGATCCGGGGGCCTCGACGAGCTGGCGGAGTTCGTCGTCCAGCACAGCCATGGCCTGGGTCATCCAGTTGAAGGTCAGGTGCTGGCCTGGCTCTGGATAATCCGCCACAAAGGAGGTGTACCGGGACAATCTCATCGAGGCGCCTTTATGCCGCGGCGGAGCGTTTGGCAGCGCTCTTCTCGGAGACAGAATCCTGGCCCGGCAATTCGATCTTTTCCTGCAGATCAATCCTTTTCTGCAGGAAGGCGGTCTCCGTTCCTAGTAGCCAGGCACTGTAGGTCCAAGGACTTGCACAACAGACGCCTAATACAATCTTGGTCTTTGAGCCTTTCTTGAGCGTGCGCAGTTCCATAATGCCCTCCCCTTAGTTTTGAAGGTACCAATTGGGTAAAGACCGGAATAACCCGATCCGTGTGAACAGTTCTATTCCCTTGAATCTTCTGCTCAGCGCGAAACTCAAGGGCAAGCGGCAGACAAAGAGGGTCGGTTGCTCCTCTGCAATATGCTTATGTATATGGCGGTAAATCTGATTCCTTTCCTGGTTGTCATAAGCAGATCGCCCCTCTTCTATCAGCCTATCCACCTCTGCATTCGCATACCCGGAGAAATTGCGAGTTCCAGAAACATACCACAAATTGACAGCAAGGT
>JACPJE010000076.1 GCA_016187725.1 Candidatus Latescibacterota bacterium | reverse complement strand
ACGCCTCCAGGCCCTGCGCCAGACCCTGCTGGCAGAGGACGCTCCCCCGGAACTGCTGGGGCGTCTGGTGGAGACCATCGAGCAGTCTGACGAATTGGGCGCCAGCCGGATGCGGCCCTACGAGCTGGCCGATGCCTGGGGAGTGCCCCGCCGCCAGGTGCTGGAATTGTGCCTGCTCTCCACCCGGGTGGGCTTGCTGGAATTCGAGTGGGATCTGCTCTGCCCCCAATGCCGGGGGGCCAAGGTGCGCAGCCCTTCTCTAGGGGGGATCGTGCCCCAGGTCCACTGCGACACCTGCAATATAGAGTTTGCGGTCAATTTCGAGCGGGCCGTGGAGTTGACCTTTCACCCCAATCCCACCATCCGGCCGGTGCAGGCGGGGGAATTCTGCGTGGCCGGCCCCCAGACCACCCCGCATGTGGTGGTGCAGCAATTGCTGGCTCCCGGCGAAGAGCGGGTGGTCAGCCCCAGGTTGGAGCCGGGCAGCCACCGGTTGCGCGCTCTGGGCCTGTCAGGCAGCCAGTTCATCCAGGTGGCAGAGGGCGGTCAATCCCAGGTCGACTTGCGGGTGGCCCCGCAGGGCTGGCCGGCCGATGAGCTGGTCCTGGCCCCTGCAGCCACCCTGCGCTTTGCCAATGCCACCGACAGCGAGCAACTCCTGGTGCTGGAACGGACCGCTTGGAGCGATCAGGCCGTCACTGCCGCCGAGGTCACGGCTCTGCAGCGCTTTCGCGATCTCTTCGCCGAGGAGGCCCTGCGGCCGGGGGAGAAGATTTCAGTGGGCAGCCTGACGGTGCTCTTCACCGACCTGTGCGGCTCCACCCGGCTCTACAACCAGATCGGCGACGCTCCGGCCTTCGGGTTGGTGATGAGCCACTTCGACGTGCTGCTGAGGGCCGTCGCCGAGGAGGAGGGGGCGCTGGTGAAGACCATCGGCGACGCGGTGATGGCGGTGTTCCGCCGGCCGGTGGCCGGGTTGCGGGCCATGCTGCGGGCGCAGCAGGAGTTGGCGGCTTCGCCGGAGACCGGGGGGCTGCAGCTCAAGGTGGGGAGGCACTACGGCCCCTGCATCGCCGTCACCCTCAACGAGCGGCTGGATTATTTCGGTTCCACGGTGAACATGGCCTCGCGCCTGGAGCACCTGTCCAAGGGAGGCGACCTGGTGATCTCGTCCATCGTGCGCGAAGACCCCGAGGTGGACCAGTTCCTGGCTGAGGCCGGCAACCTGCGCGTCGAGCCGCTGGAGACCGAACTCAAGGGTTTTGACCAGGCCCGCTTTGCCCTGTGGCGGGTGATTCCCGAATGAGGTGTCGGGTCGGGGCAACGCCACACTGTGGCGTTGCCCCGACCCTCCAAAGTATTCCCACATCCCTTCAGCGGGTGCCTTCCCGCTGCAGCAGTTGCTCGCAGGCCTCCAGGTTGACACGCGCTTCCTCGTACTCCGGGTCCAGGGCCAGGACCCTGAGGAAGAGGTCACGGGCCTGCGCCGCGTTTTTGTCCTCCAAATCCATCACCCCCAGATTGTAATAGGCCTGAGCGTACTCCGGGTTGCAGGCGATGGCTCTGGCAAAGGCCTCCCTGGCCTGGTCGCGCTGCCCTAAGCGGTAATAGGTCAGGCCCAGGTTGTACCAGGCCGGCGCATAGTCGGCGCGCAACTCCAGGCAGCGGGCCAGGTGCTCCTGGGCCCTGGGGTAGTCACCGCTGCCGCAGTAGAAGGCGCCCAGGTCGGCGTGCACCTCGTAGTAGGCGGGGAAGATCGCCAATGCCTGTTGCAGGCACTGGAGCCCCCGGGCCTCTTCGCCGCGGGCCAGCACGTTTTTGCCCAGGATATGCCAGGCCCTGGCGCTCTTGGGCTGGACCTGCACGGCCTGGGAGAAGAGGGTGTACTCGTCCTGCCATTCCCCCGCGCGCGTCCAGGTCTCCCAGGCCAGGGAGAGGGCCAGGACCGTGCGGCAGGCAAGGGCGCGGCGTTTGCCCAGGGCACCCAGGAGGGCGGCGGCGGCCAAGGCGAAACCGGCGGCCGGCAGATACAGGAGGCGCTCGGCCATGCCGGTGCCGATGGGGAAGAAGAGGTTGGCCACCGGGGCCAGGGCGATGAGCAGCCAGCCCAGGCCCAGGGCCGCCCAGGGCAGGGAGTGCCAGGCGGCCCAGACCAGCGGGCCCAAACCGGCCAGCACGGCGAGGGTCAAGAGCAGCGCCGGCAGCGACCACTGGGGGGCCAGGGGCAGGGCGGCAAAGGAGTAGTCGGCGCACAGGCGCAGGGGCAGGACCAGCAGTTCCAGATAGCGGCCCAGGACCAATAGAGCATTGACCCAGCGCCAGGGGGGCTCCAGGCCGGCCAGGGGGTTGTCGAAGGGGTCGATCTGGGCGATGAAGATCCCCCCCAGCACCAGGTGGCGGACCCCCAGGTAGAGCAGGGTCAGACCGGCGTAGAACAGGTGGGCCGGCCAGTAGCATTTTTCCGAAAAACCGCGATATTGAAAGAGGTCTGCCAGCAAGAACAGGGCTGGCAGGGCCACGGCGCTCTCCTTGCTCAAGAGCGCCGCCAGCAGCGCCGCTCCGGCCAGCAGGTGGCGCCAGCGCGCCGGGCGGGCGCCCAGGTGCTGATGGAGGGCCAACAGCGCGAAGAGGGCGGCCAGCAGGTCGGCC
This sequence comes from Candidatus Latescibacterota bacterium, assembly GCA_016187725.1. Classification (GTDB taxonomy): domain Bacteria; phylum Latescibacterota; class UBA2968; order UBA8231; family UBA8231; genus SICG01. Next base: position 22,149 of record JACPJE010000076.1, on the reverse strand, counting down.
CGCCCCACCAGGCCGGCCACCGCCTCGCTGAGGGCCGGGTGCAGGGCGAAGAACAGGGCCGCCCACCAGGCCAGTTCCTCCTGCCGGGTGCAGCGCCGCCAGACCAGGTAGAGCAGCGCGGCGCCGGCGCCGTGGAGCAGGAGATTGACCAGGTGGAAGGAGAGGGGCCCGGCGCCGGCCAGGCGGTGGTTGAGGGCAAAGGTCCACACGCTCAGCGGGCGGTACAGACCGGAGCGGTCGCGGTGGAAGCCGGCCCAGTAGTCGGTGCTGAAGATCTGGGCCAGGTCGCCCTGCCGCACGATGGGATTGTCGCGGATGGCGCTCTGGTCGTCGAGCACAAAGCCGCCCGCCAGGGTGCGCGCATAGATCAGCGCCCCCAGGGCGAAGAGCAGAAAGGGGCGCCAACGGGTGGAGATCCAGGTCATGGTAAATAGTCGCCCCTGGAGCGGCCAGGCAATGCGGGTCCGATGGGATTGAAGGGGGAGATCCATTCAAGAAATTCGGTTAGCGGTCCAGCAGGTGCAAGTCCTATCCTTCCTGCTGCTCCAGGAGGCCGGCTGCCCCAAGAAGGGGGCGCTGGCCGCGATCAACGGCAAGGAGCAGCTGGTCTACCAGTGGACCTGCTACTGGTACCAGGGGGCGGTTGACCAGCCCTGAGGACCGGATATCTTTAACTGGTAGAGCGCATCCTCCAAGGAGAAAGGACGACGTCCAGATGCAGCCCATCATCAGCGTGAGGAATCCTGCCCGCGTATCCGAGCGCACCAAGGAGCACATCGAGAAGACCTGTGCCAAGCTCGGCCACTTCTACGACCGCATCATCGACTGCGAGGTGGTGGTCGAGAAGCAGAAACTGGGGACCTCGGTGGAGTTCATCGTCAAGGTCCCCCAGCAGATCCTGGTAGCCTCTGCCTCCACTGAAGACGAGAACCTGTTCAAGGCGGTGGACGAGGCGTACGAGCGGGTCGAGGTGCAGCTGAGGAAATACCGCGACCGGCAGATGGAGCATCGCGCCTAGTACCGACCTGGCTGAGATTCCGGCGCGCTGCGAGCCGCCGCCCCCAGGGCGGCGGCTTTTTTACGGTGTTTTTTGACCCCGAGTAAGAACTGCAGTATTATAGATTGCATACCTCGGTGGGAGAATAAAGTCCCGCCACCGACCACCTCTTTTCGAGAAGTTCAGACGCAGATGATCATCGGAATTCCCAAAGAGACCAGTCCGGGCGAGCGGCGCGTGGCCCTGATCCCCGAGGGCGCCGCCGCGCTGCGCAACAAGGGGATGGAGGTGCTGGTGGAGGCCGGGGCCGGGGAGGGCAGCGGCCTGGCCGACGCCGAATACGAGAAAAAGGGCGCCAACCTGGTGGCCGGGCGCGCCGACCTCTTCGCCCGGGCCGGCATCATCATGCAGGTGCGCACCCCCGGGGCCAACCCCGAGACCGGGGCGGCAGACCTGAGACTGCTGCGCTCCGGCCAGGTGCTCATCGGCCTGGCCGAGCCGCTGATCGCCCTCGAATCGGCGCAGGCAATGGCCGCCGCCGGGGTGACCCTCTTCGCCCTGGAACTGATGCCGCGCATCACCCGGGCCCAGAGCATGGACGTGCTCTCCTCGATGGCCAACATCGCCGGATACAAGGGCGTGCTGCTGGCGGCCGGCGAACTGCCCCGCATCTTTCCCATGATGATGACCGCCGCCGGCACCCTCAAGCCGGCCAAAGTGCTGGTAATCGGCGCCGGGGTGGCCGGCCTGCAGGCCATCGCCACGGCCCGGCGGCTGGGGGCGGTGGTGCAGGGCTACGATTTGCGCCCGGTGGTCAAGGAGCAGGTGGAGAGCCTGGGGGCCAAGTTTGTGGACCTGGGGCTGGAGACGGCCCAGGCCCAGGACGCGGGCGGGTACGCCAAGGAGCAGAGCCAGGAGTTCTACCGCCGGCAGCAGGAGGCCCTGGGCAAGGTGGTGGCCGCCAACGACGTGGTCATCACCACCGCCCTGGTGCCAGGCAGGAAGGCGCCGGTGCTGGTCAGCGCCGAGATGGTGGCGCAGATGGCGCCCGGATCCATCGTCGTCGATCTGGCCGCTGAACGGGGCGGCAACTGCGCACTCACCCGGCCGGGCGAGGCGGTGGTGGTCCAGGGGGTGAAGATCATGGGCCCGCTCAATCTGCTCTCGACCGTCCCCAACCATGCCAGCCAGTTGTACTCCCACAACATCTCGACCTTCTTCGCCCACCTCATCCGGTCGGGGGAACTCTCCTTCGACCTGGAGGACGAGATCACCTGCCAGACCCTGGTGACCCGCGAGGGCCAGGTGGTCCACGAGCGGGTGCGGGAACTCATGGCAGCTTCGGTTTAAGTTCAGGAGATCTTTGAATGATGCGACACGCGCGCTGCAAGGGGCACGCAGCCTTGACGACTTGCGCCCTGTGGGGCCTGGCAGTGGTCCAGGCCGCCGGGGCCGACACCCATCCCGCCGGCGGGCATGCCCAGCTGCCAGGCGACTACTGGTCCATGCTCTTTGTCTTCGCCCTGGCCACCTTCATCGGCATGGGGGTGATCGCCCGGGTCTCACGGCTCTTGCACACCCCGCTGATGTCCCTCACCAACGCGATCTCGGCCATCGCGGTGGTCGGCTCCATCCTGGTCACCGGCTCCGACTACCCCGATGAGATCCGCATCCTGGGCGCGGTGGCCCTCTTCGCCTCGACCACCAACATCGTCAGCGGCTTTCTGATCACCGACCGCATGCTGAAGATGTTCAAGCAGGCGCCGCGCGGGGAGGCCAAGCGATGATCCACGGCCTGGTCCAACTCGCCTATCTGGCGGCGACGATCCTTTTCGTCTTTTCGCTGCATTGGATGAACGACCCCAAATCCGCCCGCTGGGGCGTGTTTTCCGGGGTGGCGGCCATGTTCGTGGCCATCGTGGCCACCTGGGTCCAGCCCGAGGTCGTCCACCACGGCTGGATCGTGATCGCGCTGGCCGCCGGGGTGGTGGTGGGCGTTCCTCTCTCTCGCGTGCCGCTCACCGCCGTGCCCCAGCGGACGGCCATCTCCCACGCCTTTGGCGGCCTGGCCGCCGGCCTGGTGGGCACCGCCAAGTACTACCTGTGGGTCAGCGAAGGACCTGAGAACCTCACGGCCTTCCGCATGATCGCCATCGTGCTGGAGATCATCCTCGGGTATTTGACCTTCACCGGCAGTCTGATGGCCGCCGGCAAGTTGCAGGGGGTCAGCTGGATTCCCCAGCGGCCCGTCACCTACCCGCTGCAGAACGTGATCAACATCGGCCTGATGGGGGCGGCGGTGGCGATGGGGTTCTACCTGGTCCAGTCGCCCATTGGTCCCTGGTCGGGGGTGCTCTTCCCGGTCATCATCGGCCTGGCCCTGCTCTTCGGGGTGCTGCTGATCATCCCCATCGGCGGGGCGGACATGCCCACGGTGATCTCCATCCTCAACTCCTACGCCGGACTGTCGGCGGTGGCCATGGGTTTTGTGCTGGACAACAAGCTGCTGATCATCGCCGGAGCGCTCGACGGCTCCAGCGGTCTGATCCTGTCCATCATCATGTGCCGGGCCATGAACCGCTCCTTCACCAACGTGCTCTTCGGCGCCTTTGGCCAGGTGCAGGCCCTCCAGACCGGCGGCGACGACCGGGTCTACAAGTCCGAGACCGTCGAGGGGGCGGCCCAGGTGCTCGAGCAGGCCAACCTGGTGGTCATCATCCCCGGGTACGGCATGGCGGTGGCCCAGGCCCAGCACCGCGTCCACGAACTGTACGAGCAGCTCACCAAGCGGGGGATCACGGTCAAGTTCGCCATCCACCCGGTGGCCGGCCGCATGCCCGGGCACATGAACGTGTTGCTGGCCGAGGCGGACGTGCCCTATGGCGACCTGGTGGAGATGGACGAGATCAACCCGGACATGCCGCAGTGCGACGTGGCCCTGGTGATCGGCGCCAACGACGTGGTCAACCCGGCGGCCCGCTCGGTCAAGGGCAGCCCGATCTACGGCATGCCCATCATCGAGGCCGACAAGGCCAAGACGGTGTTCGCCATCAAGCGCAGCAAGAACCCCGGGTTCGCCGGCATCGACAACGATCTGTACTTCCAGGACCAGACCTTCATGCTCTTCGGCGACGCCAAGGCGGTGGTCGGCGACCTGGCCAAGCAGCTCTCTCGCGGGGGGGGCGGCCACTGAGCCACTGCCCGGGCCGGAAACTTTTACTTGGTTTGGGGCCGGCACTCCATTAGATTCTAGATTCAAGAGGGGGCGTGCGGTTGCGGCGCCCCCTCTTGCATCAGGGCATCGGGGTGCGAGCTGTTTCGAGGGAGGCCGGCCATGTTGAGACACCGCCGCAGCACCGCGTTCCAGGACACCCTGGTCATGGTGATGGCAGGGGGGCGGGGAGAGCGGCTCTATCCGCTGACCCGCGACCGCACCAAGGGGGCCGTGCCTTTTGGCGGCCAGTACCGGCTCATCGACTTCACCCTCTCCAATTGCGTCAACTCGGACCTGTGCCGGATCTGCGTCCTGCCCCAGTACAAGTCCGCCTCGCTGGAGCGCCACCTGCGCCTGGGCTGGTCCTTTCTGCGGCCCGAACGGGATGAGGGGATCGAGGTGCTGCCGCCCCAGCAGCGGGTGGACGAGCACTGGTACCGGGGCACGGCAGACGCCGTGTACCAGAACATCTACACCCTCCGCCAGTACGCCCCGGCCCAGACCCTGATCCTTTCCTCTGACCACCTCTACCGCATGGACTACCGACTGCTGCTGGAGCACCACCTGCAGGCCGGCGCCGAACTGACCATCGCCTGCATGAGCGCCGACCTGGGCGAGGCCCGGCGCTTCGGGGTGATCCAGGCCGGTCCGGAGGGGCAGGTGATCGGCTTTGAGGAGAAACCCGCGCACCCCAAGCCCATGCTCTTATCGCCCGGGCGGGCGCTGGTGTCCATGGGCATCTACGTCTTCGACACCCAGGCGTTGATCGACCTGCTCGAAGAGGACGCGTCCCAGGCCCAGTCCACCCGCGATTTCGGCCGCGACCTCATCCCCCGCATGGTGCGCGAGGGCCGGCGGGTGCAGGCCTGCGACGTGGCCGCGGCCCAGGGGAAGGTAGGGTTCTACTGGCGGGACATCGGGCTGGTGGACGCGTACTGGGAAGCCAGCATGGACCTGCTGGGGGAACGGCCGGCCTTTGCTCTGTACCAGCCGGACTGGCCGCTCTACACCTGGCAGCAGGCCCTGCCTCCGGCCCGCATCGTCCAGACCGGTCAGAGCACCGAGGTGGCCGACTCGCTGGTGTGTCCCGGGGTGGTGATCGAGGGGGCCAGGGTGCACCGGGCCATCCTGTCGCCCGGGGTGGAGATCGGGTACCGGGCCGAGGTCTACGACTCGGTGCTGATGGACGGGGTGAAGGTGGGGCCCGGGGCGCGTCTCCACCGGGTGATCATCGACAAGGGCGTGGTGGTGCCTCCGGGGGTGGAACTGGGGATCAACCCCGAAGCGGACCGCCAGCGCTTCACCCTCACTCCGGGCGGGGTGGTGGTCCTGGGCAAGGAGACGCGGCTGGACCGGGGGGGGGGCGATCAGGGAACCTCCCTTTCCGAAGAGGCCATCGAGGCGGCCGAATCCCTGTTGCTGCCCCGGCTCTACGGCCAGCCCTTCAGGCCGGGCATCGCGCTTGGAGGCGCCTCGGACAAGATCGCCTCCTGAGCAGCTCCCGGCGCTGATCCAGCCCTCTGCCCCCTGCGGTGGGCAGGGGTTTTTTTGTTTCCCTCCTTGACAGGTGCAGAACGCGGCTTTATGCTGGGGCTGTTCCGCACCTGATTGCCCTTAGGAGCCCTGTTGCCCATGAGACGCGTCTTGCCCTGGTTGCTGGGGTTGTATTGCTGGATCGCCGCTGCCCAGGCCCAGGAGCCGGTGCGTGTGGTGGCTTCGCCCTTCCGCTCGCTGAGCAAGACCCGGGCCCTGCTCGACGCGGCAGATCTGCGGGTGCTCCTGCCCCTGGGGTATATCGCCGGGTCCGGGGTCCAGAGTTACCTGGCCGGGCGGCCCGGGGTGCTGGAGGCGCGCGTCTACGCCCGCCAGCAGGGCATCCTCGAGGTGGCCATCGCCGCCGAGCCGGCCGGCGGGTACGGCTTTGTCCTCTATGGCGGCCGGGATCTGGCCGGGCTGGAGGAGGTGCGGCCGCGGTTGGAGGCCCTAGCGCATGGCAGCCGGGGCAGCGGGCCGGAACCGGTGGAGTTGGGTCACCAGATGTACAAGCTGGGGCACATCGAGGCCGACCGCGCCCTGGCCCTGCTCAAGGCCCTGGGGTACAGCAGCATCGAGTTTGAGGCCAAGGCCGCCGCCCCGGAGAGCTACGAGGAGATCTTTGCCCTGGTCACCGGCAAGGAGATCAGGCTGCCCCAGGTGATCAAGGTCGCCAACGCCTCCAAGACCAGCCTGTTGGCAGCCGACGCCAGGGGCAAACCCGCCACGCCGACGATGGGTGCGACCAAAGGCATCGAGGGGGCGCCGCAGTTGGGTGGCTCCCACCTGCACGGCACCACCTCCGACGAGCCGCAGGAGCGCCTGCTGATCGTCTACGACCGCAATGATCCCGAGGCGCTGGAGCGGCTGGTGAACCTGCTCCAGACCCAGATCGACGTGGCGGCCCAGCAGATCGTCATCGAGGCCCTGGTGATCGAAGTCAACACCAGCCAGCTCCGCGACCTGGGGGTGCAGCTCAACGCCTCCCAGAAGAATATCAAGACCACCTTCGAAACCTCAGACAAGGGCCTGGACCTGCCCTTCACCTTCCTGTTCTCCCGCGACACCTTCTCCGACTTCCTCTCCTTCAAGGGGCGGCTGGAGGCCCTGGCCGAAAGAGGGGAGGCCAAGATCCTCTCCAGTCCCTCGGTGCTGGTGATCAACGACCGCCAGGCCCGCATCCAGGTGGGCCAGCAGATCCCGGTGGTGCGTTCCACCACCACGGTCTCGACCACCACCAGTTCGGTGGAGTACTTCCCTATCGGCATCGTCCTCAATCTCCGCCCCCGCATCAACCCCGAGGGGTCGGAGGTGACCATGCAGATCGAGACCATCATCAGCTCCATCTCCCAGTCCAGCGCCCAGAGCGGCAGCAGTTCGCAGGTGGCCTTTGCCCCGGTGGTGGACAACCGGCAGGTGGAGACCTTTGTGCGGGTGGCCGACGGCACCCCCTTCATCATCGGCGGCCTGCTGTCCACCGACCAGCAGGGCCGTCGGGTGGGCCTGCCGCTGGTCTCCGAGATCCCCATCCTGGGCGCGCTCTTTTCGCGCCAGCACTTCGAGCAGGGCCGGCGCGAGGTGATCGTGGTCATTACCCCCCACATCGTGCCCCTTGAGGACAACAGCTTCAGCTACCTGATCCCCAAGGACTCGCAGCTCTTCGACCGCTTCGACACCCAGCTCTTCCGCAACGCCTACCGGGTGCGCGACGACGAGGTCTGGGACCTCAAATTCATCCAGGAAAGCCCGGTCCTCCAAGACCTGATGCGGCGGGTGCGCCAAGCCTGCCAGGAAGATCTGATGCTGCGGCAGGACGCGCGGGTCAGCCCGCTGCTGGAGGGCCGCATCCCCGGGGAGGAGGTGCTGGTCAGGCGTATGCTCAGGGACATCGTGGGCAAATTGGAGTTCGACAAGGAAATCGACCTGGACAAGGTCTTCTTCTTTGTGCCCGCCGGCGGCGATTCCCAGCAGGACACCCAGGTGGACCGGACCCTGGGGGAGGTGCTGGAGCCGGTGCTCAAGACCCCTGGCCGCGGGCTGCTGCTCAGCTTTGAGGCGCAGACCGCGCCGCGCCCCGGCCGCCCCTTCACCTACCCGGTGGCAGCGCTGCGCGACACCCTGGTTCCCGCCCAGGAACAGGAGCGCGCGGCCCTGTTGCGGACCCTCAATCCGGTGGACGGAGAGGGCCGGCCCCGCCAGTGGACCATCCTGCTGGCCGGCCCCGACGAGGTGCAACATCTGCGCCAGGTGTTGATCCTCAAGCGCCTGCTCGAATTGAACAGCAAGCTGCCCCTGACCCTGCAGGCCTTTCACCCCGGGCTGCAGATCCTCTTTCCCAGCCGCGAGGACATGCGCAGCCGCTACCATCTGGTGGACCGGGAAGTGGCCCAGCTTTTCTACGAGACCTCGCCCAACCAGTACTATCCGGCCTTTGAGCGGAACTTCAACCTGAGCCTGGGAGAGGTGGAGAAGGTGCTGGGCCGGAGGGGGAATTAAAAGCGATGAGACCGCTGCGCTGGTGGCTGGCCGCCCTGCTCCTGGCCGGCTGCGCCGAACCCGACAAACAGGTGACCCGGTCCACCGAGAACGGCCGCTTTTCCGTGTCGCTGGAAGCCGAGAAGAACTGGCTGCACCCCGGCGAGGTCCTGCCGGTGCTGGTGCGGGTGGAGAGCCTGGCCGGTCCCCTGGAGCACAGCCTGGTGGATACCCTCAAGTTCTGGGCCAACAACGGCACCCTGGCCCCCTCGCTACTGGTGGTGGCCTTTGCCGGCACCGCCGACAGCGCCGCAATCGGGAGGTCCAGCGTGTACGAGAACTGGGTGATCTTCCAGGCCTCGACCAGGGCCACCCCCCAGAACCAGGGGGAGATCAACGCCCTTTTCCAGAACGCCCAGGCCACCCTCAAGGTCCGCATCACCCCGCCGGCCGAGTCGCTGTGAAGTAAAGCGAAAAAGTGCCGGACAAAGAGATCTGCATCACGAAGTCTCGACATACCAGCTTGAGCACTGACCAGGAAAGGGTCGCCGCGCCGTCGAGTCGGGTACTGACCCCCAATGCTTGGTCAGGGCGATGGCGCGATCTGCCTTGACATGCACGTGGAGTACCTCGCCGCTGCCGTCCCATTCCGGGTGCCGGGCCCACCAGGCCGCAGCCTTCTGGGCACTGCCACCATACTGTGCCCGCAGCGAATCCAGGCTCACGACATCGACCCGCCAGATCGCCGGATCCGGACCCCAGCCGTGCCCGACAAAGTCCGGCGCGTAGCAGGAGACCAGTTGCTCGACATCCCCCTTGATGTAGCTTTGCTGCTCCTTGTACAGCAGGCCGCGTACCTGTTGTACATCACTCGATTCCGCAGCCCATGTGGCGGTGAACAAGGCGAGCGTGATGCCGGCAACGGCAGGGATGAACATGGCAATCCTCCTGGTGTGGGATGTGGTGCTTCTCTGACGCCCCTCAGGTGACGCGCGGTTTGCCCGACATAGGAGCACCGCCAATAAGAATGACGCCCCATGACATTGACGCGGAAGAGCGCCTCAATGTCGCCCAGGGGAGTCTGTTCGAAGGGCCCGAGCAGGAAGATCGCCGCGTTGTTGACCAGCCCCGTGAGTCCCTTGCCGGCCGTGGCACGCCGCACCTCCATCTCGGCGGCGGCGATATGCTCGGCGCTCGTGACGTCGAGGAGAAATGGTGTTCACTTCCAACCCGGCCCGTGCCGCCGACGCGATCCGGGAGCTGGCGCGCGACGATCCCGGTGCCGCAGGCCACGTCTAGCACGCGCTCGCCCAAACGCAATCCAGCCAAGCCCGCCAGTTCCGGCGCCCATCGGCCAAGGATTGCCGGAACAGAGTGCTGCTCGTAGATCTCCGCAGGCGTTCCAGTGACCTTCATGGGGGATCACCTCTCCCGCTTCCGCGGAACTGGGCAAATCCTGCGCACGAGGGTAGTCACCCGGAGACCTCATTTCCTCAGTCTTCGCGCGGTGCCCATGGACCTGCTCATTGTGGGAGAATCAAGAGAAGACAAAACTTTTGCTGGGGAAACGGTACTCGCATGCCAGTGCCGTTTCCAGCCCGGTCCCCAGCTTCACCCCCCCAATAGGTCCCGCCCCGTTGCGCAGCAGGATGTCAGCATCCCCGGCCCTTTCGACCCATGCTTCACCGGGACGAACAGGTCCCGGTCTCCATCTGCCAGGATGGGTTGAAAAGGCCACCCGGCTGGCTCGTTCTCACCACACGAGTACCCTCCGTAGCGCTGTTTCTTCTCTGACCACCACCATGGCATATCTCTTGCTGCCTCGTTTGGCACATCTCGCGGTCTCCTTTTATATTCCTCATATCCAGAGGAACGCTGCCATGACCGAAAATCCTACTCCCCAACCCACCCCGCCTGCCGAACAACTCCCCTGGGGCATCGCTTACCTGCGAGAGGATATCCAGGACCTGCGGCAGGAGATGCGCGACAATACCCAGGAGATACGCCAGGAGATGCGCGAGGGAATGCATCTTCTCCACGACCGTATCGATGCTTTGGGTGCTGCCTCGAATGTCCGTATCGACGAAACCAACAAATCCCTGGGGGCCCGTATCGACGAAACCAGCAAGGCCCTGGGGGCCCGTATCGACGAAACCAGCAAGGCCCTGGGGGCCCGTATCGACGAAACCAGCAAGGCCCTGGGTGTACGCATCGACGAAACCAGCAAGGCCCTGGGGGCCCGTATCGACGAAACCAGCAAGGCCCTGGGTGTACGCATCGACGACCGGTACGAACTCTTGCTCAACCGGATCGATTTGCGTTTCAAATGGACCATTACCACGGTGATCGCTGCCGCCGGCCTCATGATGACCCTGGCAGGAGTCCTCGTCGCGGTATTCAAGACCTGAAGCTAGCGCTCGCCGCGTCAGCACCACTTTCCTCGTCTCTGCCCTTTCCCCCACTCGCTGAAACAGGGACTTTCCTGATTCGGGCTATGCTCAGGGCAATCGTATCCTCCTTTCTCCGGGACTTAATCACATGGTGAGAGGCCGCCTGATCCACGGCTCGTCGATCGGTTTTCCTTCATGGAGAACCAGGTTGCCTTGATAGGGACTTCACTTGCTTATTCTCCGCGCGGTGGCCATTGGCCTCCTTGAACCGTCAGGTTGGAGTACCCAATACTTGCACAGCTCTCCCTCAAACTCATACTCCCAGGTGAGTTCCTTTCCCACAAGGTCGGAATTGGTGGAGAACAGCCGACGGCCGGTGATCCTCGAAGGTCCCACGAATTTGTAGGTGCAAGCCTCAGCAAATGAACTGTCGAAGGCAGCTGCCTTTTCAGCATCGGCGCGAGGAACCGCTCCAGGTGGCAACTCACCTCGCCGTACCGAGCGCGCGCACGAGTTCTGGCGTTATCTCGCGCAGCCACAATTGCGTCGAAGTCGTCATGTCGATGGTGCCGTAGGCCCGCGCGTTCAGCATGCTCGTTCTTTGATCGACCAGCATGCGTTCATAGACGCCGGCGTTGTCCAGTTCGGCTACGAAGCGCAGGTCGGCAACTAGCCCACCGGCCCCCGAATAGGCTTTCACGGATCGTACCCCTTCGATCTGACGACCCGCTGGAAACAGTTCCTCCATAAAGAACTTCCAGGTGTCGCGCACTTGATCCTCGCTCAGCGAAGACTTCAGATTGAATCTTCTGACATACACCGTAGCCATGGTGCTCCTCCCTCTCGATTATGTGTGCGGCTCCATTCGCCGCTCCCGCAAGGGCGGCAACCGCAGAGGAAACACCCGCAGCCGGTAATACAGGTCCTGGCGGAACTGTCCCTCAGAAACCATCCGGGGCAGCTCTCTGTTGGTGGACGCCACCACCCGCACATCTGCCTTCAGCACCTCGGTCCCACCTACCCGCTCGAAGGTCTTCTCTTCCAGCAGATGCAACAGCTTCACCTGGGCCTCCAAAAGCAAATCCCCGATCTCGTCCAGAAACAGCGTACCCCCCTGGGCCAGCTCCACCTTGCCCAGCTTGCGGGACACAGCCCCGGTGAAGGCCCCCCTCTCGTGGCCGAACAGCTCACTTTCCACCAGGTCTCTGGGGATGGCCCCGCAGTTGACCGGGATGAAGGGCATGCCTTTCCTGGGGCTCATCTGGTGCCCGGATGGCCGGTATACGACCGAACACCCCCTCCTTTACAGTTCTGAACTGTGCACCCTCGTACACCCGGAAGGCCCTGGAGGTCCCCACCCACAGGCGGCCCTGCCGGTCCTGCCACATGCCAGACGCATCGTCCTCCGCCAGGCCGTCTGCGGTGGTGAAGGTGGTCCACGTCTGGCCCTCGTACCGACTCGCCCCCGCGTCCGTGGCCACCCACAGAGCGCCCGCGCAATCCTCGGCGATCCGGCGCACCTGGTTCCCCGGCAGACCGTCCTCGCCGGTGAAAATGGTCCAGAAAACCCCGTCGTAGCAGCTCACCGCAGCCGCTTCACCGGGCCAAGCTCCCATGCCGAACCACATGCGGCCCTGGCGGTCTTGCAGAATGGTCTTCACCCCTGTCACCGGGACCCCGTCCGACACGGTCTGCCACAACCCCTGGCGGATGCCGGGACCAGCTGGCACGATCTGGCCGCCCCCGGCCGGTACTACCACACCCTGGGGCAGGGGGATCCTGAGCGAGTTCTGGCGGGAATGAGTCATGCGAGGATTACTCAGGCGCGAGAGGATTCATAGAGAACCTCTCCGCGCGATGCCGAGCTTCTTCAGGCGATAGCGCAGGGTGGACTCCGGCACGCCCAGCACCGCCGCTGCGCCTTCAGGTCCGCTGATCACCCACCCGCTGTCCCGATCCACAGATTCCCCGCCCGATCCTCCAGAAAATCCTGCACCCAATTGCTCGCCAGTCCATCCGCAGTGGTGAAGGTGGTGCATTGCTCCCCATCATACCGGCGCACCTCTCCCCCCTGGACTCCAAACCACACACCATCCCGATAGCTCCCAGCACAGGTCACCTTTCCCCCTGGAGTAGCCAGGGCTGTGAATTGAGACCCATTATACTGCTTCACCCCCTCTTCCGTGCCTATCCACAACCGGCCTTCCAGATCCTCCCATAAACCCTTCACTTGAGTACTCCTCAGGTCTTCCTGGGTAGTAAAATCAGTCAACACCAGTCCATCATAGCGGCTTATACCCCCTCCACCGTGGCTCGTCCAGGAACAGAAGACTCGACCAGACCGACCTTCTTCAGGATGGGCAAGAGTCTGGTTTCATAGGCCGCTTCGAACTCGGCCAACCGCTCTGCCGGCACCCAGAAGGACAGGCGCGCCAGGGTGCTAGCGCTGGATTTGGCCGTGGCCATAGTACACCTCTACCTGCTGCCATAGCAACAAAAAAGCCACCCCCACCAAAGGCCTGCTCTTCGGCAGTGCGGCTGTCTTGTGCGGACCAGCCTCTTCGTCCCTAAACCCTTACCCCTCCCGAGGTCGGTCAGACGAGGACCCGCGCCTTTGCGTCCTACGCTTTGGCGTAGTTTGCCTTTTCGAATACCTCATATATCTCATATTTACATAAAAGTCAAGCAGGCTGAATCGGGGTCAATTACCTCATGTTGCGCTGTCCTACACTCGCTGCACCTCCGGCCTCAGCATCCCACACTGGGGGCAGACTGCGGCCTCGTAGCTGATCTTGGCCTGGCAACAGAAACACCGGTTGCCCACCAGCACGGCCAGGACCACACCCCTCCTCCTCCTCGTCCTCCTCTATGACCTCCTCCTCCCTCCGCTCCTCCCAGTACACCCCCGTCACCTCCACACCGCCCCTTCCAGCCTGCAGCGCGAACTGGCCTTGCTGGTGAGGGCTGGCATTCTCCAGCGCCGCCAGGAGGGCCGGCAGGTCTATCAAAACCAGCAGAGGACCCCGGACGTGAATCCGGGGGTGAATGCGGGGATGGGTGGGGCCAGGTCCCCAAGTGCCACGGGCGTAAGCCCGTGGGTTTCTACTTAACCGCGGCCATTGCCGTTTTCTTAGCCCGTGCCTTCTTCAGGGGTGCTGCTGGCCGTCGCCGCACCTTGCCAGCCGTTCCGGCGCGGCGCTTGGGAGAAGCCGGCGCTTTAGCATACTCCGCGTCTACCTGCTGCCAGAATTCGTCGTGGGGAATCCCGCCCGTGGCCTGGATTTCTTGACGGGCCGTGCGCAGCAGGGCCTGAAACTTGGGCGAATAAGCCAGCAGCAGCCCCTCCAGTTCATCCTCGTCCACGATGTTCAGCAGCACCGCCGCCGGCTTGCCATTGCAGGTGACGATCACCGGACCAGACTGGCTCTCTTTGATATAGGCGCTGAAACGCGCCTTGATCTGCGCGATACTGGCAATCCTCATAGTTCGATCTCCTCACCACCGATGTAGAGACGGTTGCCCTTCTTGATTCCTACTGCCAGCACGCGTACCGCAAACTGCTGCTGGTCGATCTCGTAGAAGACGCGGAATTCACTGCCTGGTCCGAAGCGGATCTCCCAGGTCCCCTCGGCAAAGATGCGGGCCTCCGTGAGTGGTTTTCTGTTTTTCGTTCTCACCTCCGGTTCAAAGCGCAGCTGCTCCTCGATCTCGGTGCGGATGAGCGCATGGTGCTTCCGCTCGATAGCCTGGAGATGGACTTTGAAAGCCGTAGTGTAGAGCAATTCGTAGCGTCGTGCCGGCATGACCCTTATTATGGTCACTGATGAGCCAGCTGTCAAGTAGGCAGCCGCACCTATCCGCACAGGCGCTGTCCTATACGGATAGGCTGCGGGCTTACATGGCAGGGGAATGGTGGGTTAGAAGGAAGGGGCCGACTCCTGGCCCATGGTGGACCCGGAGGGCGGCAGCGTGCTCAGGGCAGCCCACCCCCGGCTGCGCCGGTCGTGGGCGCCTGTCCCTCGCAGACTGCCCAGGGTGGTGTCGTGGGTGAAAACGTCGGTCTCCCCCGTCCACCATGTGGTTGAGCGACGTCGCTGTGGAGGGCTTTGTGGCCGGCATCGACCACTCCGCGGCGATGGTGGAACAGGCGCGACATCGCCGTCGAGCTGGTGCTCTTCTGCGTCTTCTACGGAGAGGAGCAGTGGCACCTCAGCCCGCTCAACGCCCAGAACAACGTGAACGGGATCGGCGCCAAGGGCCGCGAACACGTCTTTGACGAGAGCGACCCGGCGATGATGGCGGTGCAGGAGCGGCTGGTGCGGCGTATCGTCGCCGAGCTGCGCGACTGCGACAACGTCTACTTCGAGCTTTGCAACGAGCCCTATTTCGACGGCCCGGCGCTGGGGTCACCGTGGAACGAGCGGATGATGCGGGTAATACGGGAGGTGAGTGGCCGGCACCTGATTGCCCTCAACGTCGCCAATGGTTCGCAGCGGGTGGAGCAAATGCCCCAGGGCCTCGCGATCCTCAACTTCCATTACTGCGCCCCGCCCGACGCGGTGGCCATGAACTGGCAGCACGTTGTAGCACAGAAAGAGCGCGTGGCGCGGCGCATCCTGGGTCCACGGGGAAGAGGAGTGCCGCACGGCCTCCGAGAAGACCTCTTCTTTCCGCTGCAGGCCGACGACTGTGATGGTGCGGGGCTTTGCCTGGTGACCCAGCCGTGGTGCTCCCCTCTTGCCAAGATGTATCTTTTGGGATACATTATGTAGATAATGGAGATCCGTGAAACGGAGACTTATGCCCGCTGGTTCAAGAAGCTGCGGGACCGCCAGGCGAGAGTGCGCATCCTGGCGCGTATCCGCCTGCTCTCGCTGGGCACCCCCGGCCAGGTGGAACCCGTCGGCGAAGGGGTCTCGGAGATGAAGATCGACTACGGGCCGGGCTACCGCCTCTATTACCAGCAGCGAGGGGAAACCGTGGCAATACTCCTCGTCGGAGGCGACAAGCGGACGCAGAAGCGCGATATCGAGAAGGCAAAAGCACTGGCCCGGGAGCTATAGGAGACTGCGATGGCGAAAACCAAGACCCGCCCCTGGGATGCGGCGGAACACCTGAAGACCGAGGAAGACATGGCCGCCTACCTTGAGGCGGTGTTCGAACACGGGGATGCCGCCCTGGTGGCGGCCGGGAAAGTCTCTACAAAGCATTATCTCCTGGAGGTAACCCCGAATTTGCCACCATTTTGAAGGTCGTGCGGGCGCTAGGTCTGAAGCTTCACGCCACGGCTGAGTAGTTCCCAATAATTTATATATTATAGAACAAGATCATCACAAGGATACCTCTAAGAGCGCATTCCTCTCAAGTATACGGCCATTCTTCCGCTTTCACATAGGGGCCTTCCCCATCCTCGCCTTCACGCACCTCGATAGACGGGGCTGACACCGGTTTGCAGCAGCACCACACCAGGGTCGGGAGGACCGGCAAAGATAGATACCTCTTGTTGCCGGCGCGGCGGTATCCATGCTTTTCTGTGAAGTTGTAACGGGACGTTTTGGCGCGACAATCAGAGAGGGGGCAGGCAGAAGATCGAAGGACTTCAGAATACTGCCAGGACTGCGGTCCAGTCTACGCGGATTTGCCGGCGACAGTAACGAGGCCGACTGCACACCCCACACCGGGGAATGCCGCAATCAAAGGGGGACTGCTTGTTCCAGCTTTTCCGGATGGCCCAGGAACAATCCCCGGTGGCTCTGGAAACACCCAGCGCCTGCCGGCGCCGGCGTTGGCGCGCACGTGCGGAGGCCGACGAGTGGTATCTGGTCATGCCTGGGTTCCTGGCGCTGTGAGTCCCAACCACGATCGCACCGACCGATCTACCTGCACGGCATCTGCCGGCGTCAGCTTGCCGACCACTTTGATGATCAACCTGGCATGGACCGTATACACCCCACGCTTGACCGCTGTGGGGACCTGGAGGCCGGCGGCTTGCCAGTCAGCCAGGATGAACTCCCCGGATAGCAGGCCGGCGATGCGACTGGTCAAGGGCACGACGAATACATCCTGGGATTCGTGAGGAGAGCTTATGACAATGGCGGGGCGGACCTTTGTGCTCGACAGGTCTGAGAAAGGATACTGCGTCAGGACAACATCATTCTTCGAGTAGCTGGGCATAGACCTCGTCCTCGGGGTTGTCCCAGATCGCATCCAGTGAAGCCCGGCTCGCCTGCACCCAGAACTGCCTCTCCTCATCAGAGAGCAGGGTCACCAACACCTTACTCCCCTCGGGAAGATCCACATGCTCCAGGGGCTCGATTTTCCCCTCCCGGACGACCGCCCATACCGTGCTGAACATAGTCTTCGCTCCTGTGGGATATGCCTCAAATATACTCGCATGCTCCAACCGCACCAAATACCTGGAAAACCGTTTTGTCCTCCAGGATCCAGGCCTGGAACGGATAGTCTGGAAGCCTTGGTTGCGGCGGGCCATGGGATTAGTCAGATCAGCTAAAGGTCAAGGTGTAGGCCAAAGCGAATTATTCGTGGCCCATATAAATTATTTTCCTTCAAGCGCTTAAGACTCTTTAGGTCATTTTCTATGTGCCAGCAGCCCCGCACCTGCCAACGCCTCGAAGTGGCGCGCGAGGCGCTGGGCAAATGGCGCTGAGCGGATCAGGGTGCCGATCTCTATATTCCGAATCTGGGCAGCTTCAGTGAAATTGGCAGAGGAGATAAACGCCTGCTTGTTGTCGACCACGATGCACTTGGCGTGTAAGCTGGCCTTCTTGGCGCTGTCGCGCTCCAAAGAGCGGGGATCGTAATAGACCTCGGGAAGGCGTTGCCCTGGCCATTCCTTCGTTCGGAAACGGTGGGAAAACCGGGCGAGGATTTCGGAGTCTTTCGAGGTGTCGGTGGGATGGCGCTGCACATCCAGAAACATCTTGACCTTAAGGGCAGGGTTGGTGTCCAACTGCTCTGCGAGGGCGAGGAAGATCTGCTGGCCTTGGTACACCGCATATCCGGCCACGAGCACGTATTTCCGCGCGGTAGCGAATAGTTCCCTGACGACGACGCTGGTATCTCGGTTGTCAGTACCTGGTACTTCGGGGCCAGTGGAGACCAGATCGAGGAGATCGAGCACCGAACCCCGGTCCTTCCGGTCCGCTGCGAGCGTTTCCAGGAATAGTGCCAGGTGCTCTGGTTTCAGGCCATCCTCAAAGAGTTCCTGCAGCGCTCCCGCAAGACCGTCGCAGGCGGTTCCTACCAAGTAGCGCTGCAGCGCGATGGTAGTAAAGGGAGGACGGAGGCGGCCGGCTTGAATTCCACGGGCCAAGGCGAGCAGGTCGTCGTCCTGGAGTTGGCGCAGTATTTCAATCCTGTTCATAACTTGAAGAACTCAGCGCCCTGGCCTTCTAGGGTCTGTACCACCAGAGCGCGATCCAGGAAGTCGTTGTATTGTTCGCAGGAGGTCTCTGCGATCAGCAGACATCCGTGGCAAGCAGCCCCGTGCAGGAAGCGGTGCTCGTGGGTGTTATTCGGGATGTGATGGGCGCATACCGGATCGTTGGAGCACAGTTCGGCCAGTTCTAGTGCCGACCGGAGGTAGCGGGCGATCTGGCGCCCAGTCTCGACTAACCCTCCCAGCGTGCCTTCAGCATCTGAAGTAGCGGTGTAGAGGAGGATGCCATAGCCGGCACTGCCTGCATAGACTCTCTCCCGGATCGAGCTGGCGGGATAGCCACACTCTCTAGTGACAGGGTCGTGATCAGGCCGTGGGAGAGGGAGTGGAGTAGGATATAAGGAAGGCCGAGGAATTGTCGTTGGCTGCCTTGATGGTCCTGCCTCCAGGAGTCGAATCCAGCCATGAGCTGTTTTCCCCGCTGCGCCACCGCCGGCTGCAGGAGCCACGAATCAATGGCCTCCCGGCTGAAGCCCAGGAAGATCCCTTCACCCCTGTTCTCCACTGCCGGCAACCAGGTGATCTCACGGGCGAAAGCAGCCCGCTTGACCCCGATGTCGAGTTCGCCTTCCACATCAGGGGCAGCAGCTTCAAAACGGGTAAAGCCGACTTGTGCCACCACTTCCCGCAGACGGTAGACCAGGACAACCCGCTCAATCCCTGCCATCCAGGGCTGATCCCAGCGTTCGCGGGGTAAGGAGCGGGCATAAAAGGTGCCGTCAGGGCGACTGCTGCCGATCTCTTCCTGGGCGGCACTCAAAACCTCCAACTCTGCCTGCTTGACCGACTTGCCCGCTCCCGGCCCTCCTCCCCCGAGGCGCGAGCGGATCTCGGTGTATACCTCCTCATCTGAAAATCCCTCAAGCGCAGCTTTGACGCGCGGCATCATCTGGCGCAACAGCGGCAACTCGTCCACTTTGGACACATTGACCAGGCAATCTTCCCAAACCTGGTTGACGGAGGCCACCAGATCTTCATCGCGGTCTGGAAGGGAAATCACGCGCATGAGCTGGGGGAAATACGCATTGCTCGCGGTGCGCACCAACAGGCGGTTGAGTTCACCACAGGCTTCTTTGGTATATGGGCCGAGCCAGGGCCGAGAACCATCGCAGTTGCCCAGCGCTTTGGTTTGACTCAGAGCGGCCTCGTTCATCTGGCGCTCTTGTCCGCACTCGCAGCGCACCCAGATCTCCGACAGATCTCCGCTGGTGCCGCGCTCATCGATCCGCAACTGCCGGCGACACTGAGTAGCCCCGCGATGGACAAAGGCGTACCAATCGACGTCGCCGATGTGTCCTCGCCGGCAGGCGCGCACAAAACGCACTGGAACTACCGTCCGCTTGATGCGATCCTGGTCCGTGAATTTTCCCCTGCTGAGAGCGCGGCGGTGGACCAGCAACCGTGAGCGGATCGGACGCCCCTGGTCTGGCTGTTCCACATCCTGGGTGATGAACCACTCCGGGAATTGCCAGACGGTCAGGCCCGTCCTAGGGGCAGTGTAATCTTGGGGGTCTATGGGAGGTGTGTAGAGGCTGAGGTTCGGCAGGTCCAGCAGCCGTTTTAGCTTCTCGACGAGGCGTGATAGGCTTGCACCAGGTTGCCGAGCCGTGCCTGGGCGTCGGCGCCGTCGGCCAGGGCGGCCAGGGCCTCCATGCCGAGTTCGATGTCCTTGATCTCGGCTGGCGCAACCCGCTCCACCTCAGCGGTCGGGAGCCAGGTGGTCTGCACCTGGCGGCATTGACCATCCGGATCGAGGATCGCTTGGGTGGAAATTCCGTGCCTACCGCGAACTCGAAGGCATCGCGGTATTGCAAATCTGCCACCCGCTCGTCCCAGTCGTCACTCTCCATGCCGCGCAGATTGGGCCGGGCCACCAGCGGCCCTGCTGTTCGCACCCTGAGTTCCGCCTGGAAGACAAAGGCTTCGTCGCGGATATCATCGGGGGCTGGGCGCCGCTGGTTGACGAGGAAGATGGAGACCGAGCGGGTACCCTGGGGGACAACACCCTGACTGAGGACAGTATCACGCACTGGTATCACGGAGATCACCACCTTCAGGCCCCCGCTATCCAGCACTTCTTTTTCGACCGGCTGGGCGGTCTCCTCGGGCAGATCGAGGGCCATCTCGACTATCTTTAGCGTTCTCCTCCACACCGGGGCACTGCGGCGAGGCTCCTGGCCTCTAGCTTCTTCTTGGGGAGGATTGCCCTCGCGCTTTTCCAGAGGGGGATCGCGGCGGTAGTCTCCCCAGCGAAGGGTCACTTGGAGCTGGTGGACCTCTTTGGCTGCCAGGAGGCTCAAGCCCATGGAAGAAGGGAGAAAAGCACGCCGGGCTGAAGCCGGCTCGGGTGGACCCGAGTCGTCGGTCCCGCCACTCTCGCCCTGCGAATCCACCTCTTCCCCCGAGGTCTCTTCGGCGCGTTGCTCCTCGCTGGCTTCCAGGGGCACGAGGAAACCAGTCAGATACCAGCGCGAGGGAGCCTGGGGCAGGACCTCGTCGGCCAGAGGGTCGTCGGGACCAGGGCCAATGAGATCCAGGGCGAGGGCGCCGACCAGGTCAGCGCGGACTTCGATGGGGGCAGCGGGTGGGTCGGGCATGGTTAGGATAGGCCAATTAAAACTAGATGAGTCCGCTTTCAGGGAGACAACCGCTCTCCAATAGCAGCCAGTACCTTCTGCAAATCCTCAACAGGTTCTCCAGCAAGCGGCGACGGACTCACCCTACCTGTTTCGTCGTGGCCGCCAGAGAGGTTGCTCCGTGAATACCTGGTAGGCGTAATCCACCGCGGTAGACTCACTGTGAATCCATACCTGCAACTGGTAGTCTCCGGCCAGTTGACACCGGATCTTCACTTCCAGGGAGCCTGAGGGGGTTTCATCGTAATCGACGATCCGGACCTGCCTGACCAGCAGACTCCCGCGCAAAAGATCGAGCAGGGCTTCAACGCTTACCGGCATCGAGCAGCTCTCGATAAGCCTGCTGCCAGTCGGCTAGCAGACGCTCGGCGGCTTTCCACGACAGCCAGTCATCCTCCTCCGCAGGGGTAGCTCGCCCTTGCAGGCGGCTGGTGAAGCCGGCGAAGTCGATGGCATGCTTGCGCTCCAGCTTGCGGAGGCGCTTACGGTAATGGGCCATCTTGTCGCGCACGGCCGCCACGGCCAGTTGTCGCAAGGCGTCGTCGCGGGTGGCGCACTTTTGCCGGACCACTAGAGATTTGGCTACGGTGTTCAGCACATCCTCAGAAAGGGTCTCAGCCGTCATGGCACACCTCTTGTAGATTTACACATCAGTTCAAACCCTCACACCTTGGTCTCTTCAATATTCACGTTTCAAAGCCCAATGGCAAGGTTGCTTCTGCATCCGGCCCTTTCCTCTTTCGTCCCCTCCCTAGCTTATACGGCACCCCCTCCTCCCTGACCCCCTGCCCCGCCAGCCGCTCTTCTTCAGCGCGCTGCTGGTTGAGAGCCAGCAGCCGCGCCAAAACCTCGTCGCGCAGCACATCGGGCCAGCGGTAGCGCCAGGGCTTCTTGCGGGTGCGGCCGCTGGACTCTTCCTCCTCGTCCTCTTCCTCATAGTCGAGCAGGAACTCACAGGTGGGTTGGAGATCGTTCCAATCATAGGCATCGAGCACGGCCCGATCCATGGCCGCGTGCAGTTCGCGGAGTTTCAGGATGTCGGGCGATTGCTCCTGGGGATCGTGGAAGCGACTGTAGGTCTTGGTGAGGCCCTCGTCGTTCTTCACCATCAGCGCAGCGCGGAATTCATAGTAGGCGCGGCCGGCTTCTTCCAGGGCTGGATCGGTCTCGAAGCGCTCCGGGAAGGGGAAGGTTTCGAAGCAGTCGGAGGGTGTATAGACGGTGTCATCCTTCATGGTTGAACCGAAGGTTCTGACATAGATACTCCACTTTGGCCATCAGGCAGCTTTAGGGAAGCCGTAGAGGCCGAGTAGGTCGATCAGTTCGTGCGGTAATTGGGTCAAGTGCCCCTGGGAAGTAGAGTGGACGAATAACCGGTGTTGTCCCTCAACTGCCTTGACATATCACCGCTGAAAAGCGGCAATACTCTAGTCTAAAACTGCGTA